>JAJFHC010000187.1 GCA_021775835.1 Hyphomicrobiales bacterium
TCGCCGACCTCACTCAACCGAACATAACGCTCATCAAGATCCCAGAAACCGGCCTGAATGCTCATCATCAAACTCCGTCATCAGCGATAACGGTAGTGAATCAAATCACAGCCGATTTGACGAGGTAATTCGAGATGTCCATGTCGGTACGTTCAGATCTTGAACGGCGCAACGTATCCGCGCAAGGTTATCGGCATGGATGATCGAACCAATGAAGAAAATTGAGGATGGGGCACCCTTAACGGATGCCCCATCCAAGACTTTAGTTTTTGAACTTCTTGATTTCACCTGATGCAAGGCGCGATGTATAGGAAACCAACTCCTTTTTCACCAAACCCATCAGGAAGTATAGAGCAAGAATATTCACAACCGCCATGGCGAAAATCGCGGCATCTGAGAAGTCGATGACCGGCCCGAGGCTTGCTGCAGCACCAATGACGATGAAAACGCAGAATATGACTTTGAAGATCAACTCGGAAGCCTTGCCTTCACCAAACAGGTAAGTCCAGCTTTTCAAGCCGTAGTAAGACCATGAAATCATCGTCGAAAATGCAAACAACACAACTGCGATTGCAAGTATGTACGGGAACCACGAGATTGACGAGCCGAATGCGGCTGAAGTCAACGCTACGCCGGAAGTGCCGCCCACGGTCTTGATGGCTGTACCTGCTTCATTCAATACAAACAGACCGGTCGTAGGATCTGAAACCAGTTGACCTGAGATGGTGATTACCAGCGCCGTCATGGTGCAGATGACAACGGTGTCGATGACCGGCTCAAGCAAAGACACGAAGCCTTCAGTGATGGGTTCTTTGGTTCTCACCGCTGAGTGGGCAATGGCCGCTGAGCCAACGCCTGCCTCATTGGAAAACGCTGCTCGTTTGAAGCCTTGAATGAGAGCACCGACAAATCCCCCTGCAATTCCGAGACCCGTAAATGCACCTTCAAAAATCTGTCCAAAGGCCCAACCAATTTTGTCGAAATTGGCAATAAGGATGATCAGAGCAGCACCGACATAAAGAACGGCCATGAAAGGCACCACCTTCTCGGTCACTTGCGCGATCGATTTGATACCACCCACGATAACCGCAAACACAACACCGGCAAAAATGATGCCGGTAATCCAACCAGGATAATCTCCAAAAATTCCGGAGATCTGGGCGTGAGCCTGATTTGCCTGGAACATGTTGCCGCCACCAAGTGCACCAAGGATACAGAACACCGCGAAGAGAACCGCAAGGATCTTTCCACCTGGCAGACCAAGTTCTTTAAATCCTTTTGATATGTAGTACATCGGACCACCGGATACGGTACCGTCTTCATATTCATTCCGGTACTTCACACCCAGCGTACACTCGGTAAACTTGGATGCCATGCCCATAAGGCCGGCCAAAATCATCCAGAAAGTAGCCCCCGGTCCACCAATGCCAACGGCCACTGCCACGCCGGCAATGTTCCCCAGGCCCACAGTGCCTGACAGCGCTGTTGCGAGAGCCTGGAAATGGCTTACCTCGCCTGCATCGTTCGGGTCGGAATAGTCGCCCTTAACGAGGCTGATGGCATGCTTGAAGAAACGAACCTGGACAAACCCGAAATAGAGCGTGAAAATCGTTGCCGCAACAACCAACCACATCACGATCCATGGAAAGCTTGTTCCCGGGAACGGCGCAAAGATCAGACTCACGAATGGGCCTGTGACGGTCGAAAAGATCGAGTTTACTTTCTGATCAAGCGTCATTGCTTCCTGTGCAAATGCGGAAACGGAAGCAAACGCCAGCGTTACTATCGAATACAATAATGTTTGAAAATATTTCACCGGTTTTCCCCTTTAACCTACTACTGTTACGGGCATGGGTGCATCTGCAATAAGATTGGATGTTGCACTGCCGAAAACGCGTCGCGCGAAGCCTCCTTCTGAGGAACGGCAAACGATAATTTGTTCAGCACCCTCTTCTTTGGAGATCGAGATTAGCGTTTCTGCCACGTCACCGTGTCGCACGATTCCTTTTGCCTTAAGGCCTGCTTTTTCCAGCTCCTTGATAGCGGGATTTACGACGCGTTCCAAAGCCGTCGATATTTCTTCTTCTCGACGCTTGTGCCGCTCTGCATTTTCTTCAGGTGTATGAAATGAAAAGGGTGACCATTCCACGACATATATGATCACCAGTTCACAGTCTCCGATGAGTTCTGCCATGCGTCGGGCATAGTTCAAGGCGCGCTCGCCTGAACCATGACCATCAAGGCCAATTGCCAGTTTTGCCGTCATTTCCCTCACTCCTTCTGTTTGCGATATCCAGATCCGATTTAGTGGAGGCCCGCCCCGAGCATAAACCAGAGAAAGATCGAATCCGGGCTGAGATTAGATGGCCCCCTTATCGATAGTATAGGCAAAAAGGCTGGTAAGTGTAACTGTTATTAGGGTATAATCAGGAATTAAGTCCATATATTAGACATAAAGAGGAAAAACGTCTAAATGAAAAGGAATTTAGATTCCATCGACCGCCAGATACTGGACGAACTACAAGCGAACGGTAGGCTGTCGATTGTTGAACTCGCCAGCAGAGTTCACCTTACGAAGACGCCCTGTTCAGAGCGTGTGAAGAGGTTGGAAACATCGGGTGTAATCAGCGGCTACCATGCAACGCTCAACCCGACTGAAGTGGGGATGGGGCATTTGACAATTGTTCATGTGGACCTTGCCAAAACAAGCGACAATTCCCTGGAAATCTTCAACGAAGCTGTGAACCAGATTCGGGAAGTCGAGAGTTGCCATATGATTGCAGGGCAGTTTGATTACGTGTTGAAAGTCAGGACGAGAGATATGGACCATTTTCGCAAGTTGCTGGGTGACCAGATCAGTAAATTGCCAAATGTAATACAGACACATTCTTTTGCGGTAATGGAGGTCGTTAAGGAGAGCAACTTTATCGGAATGCAGGGAAAAGAGGCATTGTCGGGGTAAGCGCCTTGTCTGGTGAACAGCAATGATTTTCCTTTGCCCGATTTTCACAACAATTCCAAATCGATGATTCAAAACAGCGATGGTTGCGGTTTTCCAATGTCGGCATTCGGTCACAATCTGTTGTTCGGCTCGGCCGCCAGAAAGCGAGAGACGACGCGGTTTGCAGTTGCTTTGTCCAACAATTGAGAATGTGAAGTAAGTATGCGATGTGGTTGAATTCCTTAACCTGCGAAGGAAGCCCTCCCCATGTACATTCCCCAGCACTACGAGTTGACCGATCGATCAATTCTCGCCGAGGTTATCCGAGCCAATTCCTTTGGTGTGATTGTTACGTCAGTTCCCGGCGGCCCGCTTGCGACGCATATCCCTTTTTTATTGCACGGCAGTGCGGATACGAATGGCAAACTTCAAGCCCATGTTGCGCGGGCGAACACCCATTGGCAATCGTTCGAGAGTGCTGACGAGCCATCACTCATCGTATTTCAAGGCCCTCACGCCTACGTTTCAGACGCAGATTACGGCGTGGAAGAACGGATCGTTCCCGTATGGCACCATATCTTGATCCATTGCTACGGACGGCCACGGCTTATTGAAAGCCCGGAACTCACACGAAGGCATCTTGAGGAGTTGGTGGAAACCTACGAGGCTGGTCGAGGGACACCGTGGTCTTTGTCGTCCCAACCAACTGACTATCTGGAAAACATGTCGCGGTGCATCGTCGCTTTTGACATTCCAATCGAAAGGATCGAAGGGAAGGCCAGCCTGAGCCAAAGCCATCCAGCCCATGAACGTGAAAGCGTTGCGTTTGGACTTGAGAGCAGCGTCAGACAGGCTGACAGAGAGACCGCATTCTGGATGCGGAAGTTGGGAATATAGGAAGTCGTTGTGACTGCCGAGTTGGGTCAAAAACATCTTTATGGAGGCCCAACAGAACACTTCCGTTTAACCCCCGAAAGCAGCCGTCAGTGCACGAAACTTCTGCTCTACGCTCGTAAGCGGACTCAATTCTTGAAGGCCCAACAGTTCTGTTTTGTGGTTTTGCCCTTGTTTGGTGGACACGCCGTTCAACCAGCCGTTCATGAAACAGATGGGCGGCCGTGCCGCTCTGGAACGCTATGTCAGCGAACAGATTCCAATGGGCCGGCGGGCGGAAGCCGGCGAGATTGCCGAAGCCGTGCTGTTCCTGGCGTCAGACAGATCATCGTTCCTGACCGGACAGGCGATCGTCATTGATGGTGGCGAGTGTCTGGGCTAAACCCTTCGGGAACATCCATTTCTGCTGAGCACGGCCATGAACAAACCCAACTACGCGTCCTCGCACCCGACTGTACGCATCAGCGCCAAGCGCTTCGAACAATCACCCTATGTTGAAAAATACGGAACGCCGGACACGGTGTTTGGCGTCTACGCCAGGCGCTTCTATGCCCTGACCCTGGGCGACGATCCGGTTGAGAAATACTGGACGCTGCGGCGCAAAGCCATGCTCTTCGACGTGCCCGAGCGCCCGATTGAGATCCATGGGCCCGGCGCCGTCGCCCTGCTGGAGCGCGTCTTTACGCGACCGATCGCCAGTCTCAAGACCGGGCGCGCCCGCTATGCCATCGCCTGTGCGCCCGACGGCGGCATCATCATGGACGGCGTCCTGATCCGGCTCGCCGACGAGAGGTTCTGGTATGTCCAGGCTGACGGCGAGTTCGACAACTGGCTTGGCGCCCAAGCGTCCGGACTGGACGTCCAGGTCAGCGATCCGAAATCCTGGGTGCTTCAGGTCCAGGGGCCCAATGCGTTGAAAGTGATGCAGGCGGCCACGGGCGGTGCGATGGACGACACATTCGGATATTTTCATGCGGCCATTTTCGACCTTGGCGGCCAGAGGGTTCTCGTATCCCGCACAGGTTGGACCGGCGAGCGGGGGTATGAGATTTACAGCCAGGGCGCGGCGACCGACTGCCCTGCCCTGTGGGATCACCTGATGGACTGTGGCCATGCCCACGGCTTGGAATACAGCAGCCTGGAATCAATGGGGATCCGGCGTATTGAGGCCGGCATCCTCGATAACGGTTCGGACATGGACCCGACGATGACGCCGTTCGATGCGGGCCTCGGCATGTTTGTCGACCTGGAGAAGCCCGGTTTTGTCGGACGCGACGCTCTCCTTAAGGCCGACAGGACTCCCCTTCTATTTGGCCTGACGTGCGCAACCGAAACCCCGTTTGCGGATCTAGAGGTCCTTGTCGGAGACACGGCGGCGGGCCGCATGACTGCGGGCGCCTGGTCGCCTTACCTGGAGTGCGGGATCGGGTACGTGCGCTTTGCGCAGGCCGGCGACTGGATCGGGAAGACAGTTTTCCTACGCGCCCGGGACGGTGCCTTGCATGACTGTGCGGTGGTAGAGCTTCCTTTCTACGATCCGGAGAAACGCATTCCACGCGGTCTGGACACCGATGTTCCTTAGAGTGTCGAAGTGCCCTCCTCATTGTCATCATCGGGGAGCGTTACAAAAACAGGGTGCCAGACTTCACCTCACTCGCCCGGCAGACGTTTCGTCTTGAAGAACACCGTGTTGGCAAGAGCGCGGAACAGCGGGTTGCCGATCAGGAGGTCAAGTGCCATGTCCGGTGCGGCGTTTTCCAGACCCCAGCGCAGGATGTGCTTGAGGCGAAACCGGGGGTATACCTCGGCCAGGACCGCTTTGGGGTCGGGAGCGCCGTTGCGGTCATGATCGACGATCAGGTTGGCCAGAAGATCGCCGTAATGCAGCGCTGTGTGAATGCCGCCGGCGGATAGGGGCGACACGGTTCCCGCGGCATCGCCGAGCAGGATCGCCCGGTCCCGGGCGAAGGGTGCAACCACACCGCCAACGGGAATGAGACCACCACGGCGCGCCGTCAGGGCGGCATTGCTCATGTCGAACAACGGCGAAACATGTTCGACGAAGCGATCGATGTCGGGCTTTGCCGGCATCCGGGTGGCCAGGCCGATCTGGGTGATGCCTACACCCGGGATAACCCAGCCAAGATAACCGGGCGCAAACTTCCTGCCGAGGAAGCAGTGGAACGCCTGGTCGTCGGCCATCGCCATATTCTCGAACTCTGCCTCCACTCCCAGCAAATACTCCCGATTCTGCCCCAGTGACAAGTCGGCGGCGACCTTTGACCTGGGTCCGTCGGCGCCGATCAGCCAGCGACAGCTCAGCCCGGTCCCCGCAACGTGGTATCTGTCATTGCTGTAATCCGCATGGACGAATGGCGTGTCGAACCGGATGCCGACGCCGGCAGCGATCGCCTCGCTTGAGAAATGCGCCATCATGGCGGGCGTGTCCGTTGCCAGGAAAAAATAGTCATCGGATGTGATACGAAGGGTCCGCATTGACGGCGAGTAAAGCCTGACCCCGGCAATCCGGCGGACCAGGGCATCGGGCAACGTTGTAATGTCAGCGGCTTCGCGAGCCAGAATGCCGGTTGTGTGCATGCCAACACCGGCCGCGGACTTTCGTTCAAGGACCACAACGCTGTGACCCCGGGAGGCCAGGGTCTTTGCGCAGGCGAGGCCGGCAAACCCTGCGCCTACGACGACAACGTCGACAACCCCATCGATCGATGTCATGTCCGCAAACCCTTCACCTGGTTTGAAACTGTGTCAGCCGAGTCCCATGAGCCCGGCGAGTTTGTCGGCATCACTGCCAAGCTCGGCACTGGCCCCATCATAGACGATTCGGCCCCGGTCGAGCACGACGGTCCGTTCGCTGAAACCCAACGCGACGCGGGTGTTCTGTTCGACCAGAACGATTGTCAGCCCGCCGTCATTGCGCAAAGTCATCATGGCTTCCTGCAACTGTTCGACGATCACCGGCGCCAGTCCTTCGCTGGGTTCGTCCATCAGCAACGTGGACGGGTTGCCCATGAGTGTCCGGCCGATAGCAAGCATCTGCTGTTCGCCACCGGACAGCTGATTACCCCGGTTTACGCGTCTGGCATCGAGGTTGGGAAAGAACTCGAATACCCGGCCCACGGTCCAGTCACCGCGGCCCCGGGCGGCGACCTCGAGGTTTTCCTGAACGGTCAGGGAAGGGAAAATTTCACGTTCCTGCGGCACGTAGCCAAGCCCTTCGGCCACGCGCGCATGAACTGCCAGACCGGAGAGGCGTTTCGACCCAAGCCTGATTTCGCCGCTGTGAAGGGTCGTGTGGCCCATGATCGTGTCGAGCAACGTCGTCTTACCGACGCCGTTGCGCCCGATGATGGAGACGCTGCTGCCGATTGGCACGGCAAGGGAGATTGCCTCGAGCACGACCGTTTCGCCGTAACCGGCTTCGACGTCGACGAGTTCCAATGCGGCGTCAGACATTGAGTTGCTCTCCCAGATAGACCGCACGCACCTGGGCGTCCTGGGCGATATCCTGAGGGCTCCCCTCGGTCAGCACTTCACCGCCGACCAGGACAGTAATCCGGTTGGCAAACCGGAACACGACATCCATGTCGTGTTCGATGATGAGAACTGAAATGTCGTCGGACAACTGTCCAATCACATCGAGGATCAGATGGCTCTCCTCCGACGGCACACCGGCGGCGGGTTCATCGAGCAGGAGGACACGCGGTTTCTGGCCAAGCGTAATGGCGATCTCCACCAGTCGCTGGCGGCCATAGGGAAGTTGCCTGATTTCGGTGAACGCGTCGCCATCGAGCTTGAGCGTTTCGAGCAAGGACATGGCCTCGTCGGTGACGTGGGTGGCGCGGCTCATCGGGGTGACGGCGTTACGCACGGCACCGGTTCGCTCTGCCACCGACATGACGACATTTTCCAGTACGGTCAGTTTGCGGAAAAGCTGATTGATCTGAAAGGTTCGGGCAACGCCACGCTTGACCCGCTGCTCTTCCGCAAGACCAGAGATTTCCTCACCGTGAAGCCTGATCGATCCGGCATTGGGCTGCAATACACCGGTAATCAGGTTGATCAGAGTTGTCTTGCCGGCCCCGTTCGGGCCGATCAGCGCGTGACGTGCGCCGGTCTCAAGGGTCAGCGACACATCACGGGTGACCTGCAGCGCACCGAAGTTCTTCTGCAGATTCTCGATAACGAGCGCCGCCGTCATGGTGTCGGCCTCCGAAACACGGCAATCAATCTGTCGAATGCACCGATCAGGCCACCCTTGAAGAAAAGGACGACCACAACCAGGAGCAAGCCGACGCCGAATTCCCAGAACTCTGGGCTGAGTTTGGCCAGTTCATCTTCGAGGATCATGTAGACTGCGGCACCGACAAATGCGCCGTAGAGTCTTCCGGTGCCTCCCAGAACAAGCATGATCAGCACTGTGCCGGAACGTGCGAAACTGAGCACGTCGAGGGTCACATAGGCATTGGACTGGGCAAACAGGCCGCCGGCAATGCCGGCCATCGCCGCGGAAATCGTGTAGATGGTCACCAGGCGCCAATGCACCGGCGCGCCGATGGCCGTCATTCTCTGGCGGTTTTCATGAATGCCGACCAAACCGCGTCCAAAGGACGAATGGGCGATCCTGCGGGAGATCAGAAAACAAATGAACAGAACAGCCAGGCAATACCAGTAATAATTGTGGCCCCACAGATCGTTTTCGAAAGCGCCGAACAGGGGCCATATGGATATCCCGAGAAGGCCGTCGAACCCCCCGGTCCAGACTTCCGCCGCGTTAGCTGCTTCCTGCAAAAGTATGGCCGTCGCCAGCGTCAACATGAGCAACGTAAGCCCGTGGTATCGCAACAGGACCCAGCCCGAGACAAACCCGATTGCTCCCCCCACGAGACCGCCGAACAACAGTCCCGAAAAAGGTTCCCCCCACCCCAGATGTGCCGAAAGCATGCCGGTGGCGTAGGCACCGGCGCCGAAATACGCCGCGTGTCCCAGAGTGATGATTCCGGCATAACCCAGAATGAGGTCGAGCGAGAGTGCAAAAATGATCGATATGACGATCTGGGTTCCCAGTGCCATGTAGTCCGGCAGCACCAGAAAGGCACCTACGGCCACAATCCAGGGCAAGGCCTCGATGGGGCGCCAGCGTTCACGACGCTTGAGAAAGTCATGGGCGGATCGATATGGGGAACCTGTAGTATCGGTCATAGCGATCTACCGAACAGGCCCTCGGGCTTTGCCAGAAGAATGGATATCGCCACGGCGTAGATGAAGAAGGCACCGCCGTCCGGCCAGAGATACTTGCCCGCCGTGTCGATTATGCCGAGCACGAGAGCTGCGACGAACGCTCCGCGTATGCTGCCCAGCCCTCCAACGGCCACGACGATCAGAAAGAAGACCAGGTAGCCGATTGCGAAAGTCGGAGAAAGCCCGACGATTTCAATCGCCAGACCACCGCCAACGGCCGCCAGACCGCTGCCCAGGGCAAAAGCGATTACGAACAACCTGTCGACATCGATGCCGATGGATTGCGCCATGCGGCGGTTGTCGACCGCGGCCCTGATCTTGGCGCCGGTGATCGTGCGCTCAAAACCGTACCAGAGAGCAACAATCATCAAGAAGCCAACGACAATCGTAAATGTCCGGTAAGCGGGAAACAGTCCTATTCCCAGATCCACCTGTCCTGTCAGGAAAGCCGGCACGACAATGCTGGGGGGTGTCGGTCCATAGACGAATGTGACGCCGGCCGTGGCCATGAACACAAGCCCGATGCTCAGCAATACCTGGTCGAGTTCATGGGCCTTATAGAGCCGGCGGTAGAGAAGACGCTCAAACGGCACGCTGACCGCGGCGATGATCACGAAAGCCAGCAACAGTCCCAGTAGAAACGGCACGTCGAACCGGTTCATCAAGGTGACGAGCACATACCCCCCGGCCATGGCAAATGCGCCGTGAGCCAGGTTCGCGAACCCCATGAGACCCATGGTGATCGACAGACCCACAGATACGATAAACAGCAACATCGCATAGGCCACCCCATCGAACAGGATGCTCAGAGCCACCGTTAACGTCTGCTGCATGGTTTCTGTTACCGCCAAACGAACAAGCGGCCCTCGCGGGATTGCACCGTGAGGGCCGCTAAGCCGTGTGTGATCTTACTTGCACTTGCCGATCTTGAGGGCCTTGCAAGGGTCCTTGACCTGCGGGATCGTGTCGATCACTTCAATCATCAACTTCCCATCCTTGGCCACGACTTTGTGCACGTTTGAATCCTGAATGATGTCCCGGGTTTCGGGGTCAATCGTGATCTTGCCACGCGGGCTGTCGTAACTCCATCCCGACAGCGCCTTCATGGTGCCTTCTGCAGAAATCTTGCCGCCCTGCACTGTTATGGCATGAGCGATTGCCGCCATGCCGTCATATCCGGCAACGCCCATGAAATCCGGCGTTGTGTCGGCGCCATAGGACTCTTTCCACGCCTTGACGAAAGCCTGATTGGCCGGTGTCTTGTAGTCTGCCGAATAGTGATGGACCGTGATCATGCCATCGGCATCGGCCCCCATGGACTGGAGTTTCGTATCCTGGGTGATGTCACCGGGACCTATCAGTTTGATGCCACCGTCTTTCATGCCGAGCGTGGAAAACGTCTTGATCACGGCAACGGAGTGATTGCCGGCAGGCACGAATACGTAAAAGCAGTCGGGTTTTGCATTCTTGACCCGCTGGAAGAACGGCGTGAAGTCAGGAACTTCGCGGGGTCCGCCCATGGGGATTGCTTCAAGAACCTTGCCGCCGGCTTCCTCGAAACCGGTGGTGAAGGCGTTGCGGCTGTCCTTTCCCGGAGGATAGTCGGTGAACCCGATTGCGGCTGTCTTGCAGCCAAGCTTTTCGTTGGCATATTTGCCCATCGGATAACCGGCGTGCCACATGGTGAAGGACACGCGCGCGATATAGGGCGACAGGCTCGGAATCCAGGCCGTGCCGGCATTCATGATGATCATGGGTACCTTGCCCTGGGTGGCCAGGGGCGCACTCGCCATGGCGTTGGGCGAGAACACAAAACCGGTCAGAATGTCGACCTTGTCCCGGGTGATCAATTCCTTGACCGCGTTCTTGGCGATATCGCCACCGGGGCGTTTCGAGTCGCGCTTGATGAGCTCGACCTTGTGACCGCCGAAGGCATCGGCGTTCTGCTTCATGAACAGGTTCATGCCCCGGTCAATCTGCTCTCCGAATTGGGCAGCGCCGCCCGAATATGTCAGCACAACACCGATTTTCACGGTTTCGGCGCCGG
This sequence comes from Hyphomicrobiales bacterium, assembly GCA_021775835.1. Next base: position 11,142 of record JAJFHC010000187.1, read on the forward strand.
CACTGCCGGCCCCCAACACAAGTGCGGCAGCAAGTGCGCCAGCCCAGTTTCTCATTCGCATGGTAATTCCTCCCTTATGGTGCCCACCGGTCTGTCTGCCGGTGACGGTCACACGTTTCATGGTGCCGCAACGTTCGGTTGCATCCTAAACCACGGACATTGCGTGCAGTATATGAATGCCCGGTGGTGAAGTGCCAGTAATATTGTTGAAAACGGAATTTTTCATTTATGAATATCTGAACGGTTCTCATGGCTGAAATGACCGCTGTTTGGCGGCACCGGATAACTCGTTTGCCGACGCATTTGCAAAAAACCGATCCAGTTTTTCCGGATTTTGTTCCATTTCATTTGCCGTCGAAACAGCCGCGACGTATCGGTCGGGGCGGATGACCAGGACGGCGTCCCGGGCGCCTCCCAGGAAACGGCCTATGGCACCCTGAGCATCGCGATAAACGTTCTGGTATTCCTTGACGTCGGCCAGTGTATCCCTGGGAACGATCCCTATAACCGTCCCGGTGCCGGCCATACTGCCTGGAGAAGCAATGCTGTCAATGACCCTTCCGGGAGATTGGCCGAACACCAGCAGGACCATCTTGTTTCCCAGAAGGTGATCGAGCAGCATGTGTTTGCGGTCAACGCCTTCGACCATAGGTTGAGGTATCATGCGCCCGACCATTCGGTGAGCCTGGGCGACGCCGTTGAGAAGAAAGCCTTCCCGGTAGTATGGTTTGGGCTTGAAGCGCATCTGGGTCACGTATCGGGCCGCCGGGGGACAAACCCTCATGGCCCTGAAGAATGCTTGTTGAAGCATCGCGTTCAGCGTCGACCCCGGAACCATCACCCGGCCGATCGTCAATGCCAGGTCGATCAGGGCACGGGCGTGAGGAATGCGTTCGGTTTCATAGGAGTCCATTAACGAATCCGGCAAGGTCCGGTTGACGACGGCCGCAAGCTTCCAGGCGAGATTGTGGGCATCGCGGATGCCGCTGTTCATGCCCTGGCCGGCAAACGGCGGTGTCAGATGCGCCGCATCGCCGGCAAGGAACACGCGGTCCTTGCGCCAGCGTGACGCGATACGGGCATGGAATGTGTAAACCTGCTTCCTGACGATGGGCGCATTGCCGTCGGGACCATGGGCTGCAACCAGCGAACGGGCAAACTCTTCCGACTCGGCGTCTTCATCGCTTTCATCGTCACGGAGTTTGAATTCGAACCGCCTCGACCGGTATGGCCCCGGCAATGAAATAGCGGGACGGGCGGGGTTGGAGAACACCCTTGTGTGGCGGAAATCGTCTGCGGTTTGCAGCAGGTCCACAATCAGCCAACGCTGCTCGAAGCTTGTGCCTTCCATCTCAGAACCGATCGCGGTCCGGATACTGCTGCGCCCTCCATCGCAGGCGACCAGCCAGTCCGACGTCAGATTCAGTGTCTCCCCGGACGGTTGTCTTATCGTCAGATGCACGCCTTCCGGTGCCTGTTGGAACTCGTCAAGTTGATGGGAGAAAAGGACCGTGACGTGTTCAAAACGGTCAAGCCCGCGGCTGAGCGTGGCTTCCAGCCGAGGTTGGTGGAAGGCATTGCGCCGGGGATAGCCGAAGTCCCGGGCGTCGGGCTCGACCTTGGCGAAACAACGGCCGCTGGTATCGAAGTAGTGCGACCCGTAGTCGAGCATGACATCGGCCAGAATCTCTTCCACCAGCCCCGCCGCCTGCATTGTGCGCAGGGATTCGTCATCGATCGATACGGCACGTGGTTCGCTCACTGTGGCTTCGTTACGCTCTATCAGCACGGTCCTGATGCCGACGAGACCCAACAGGTTTGCCAGGGTAAGACCGGTCGGACCCGCCCCGATGATTGCGACCGAGTGGTGTTGGTTCCCGGTCATTTGTTACAACCCTGGTTGCCAAATACCCGCAAGGCGAGTGGACCCCGGATCGCGCTTCGCTTGTCCGGGAAACAAGTTCTAGACTGCCCCCCCAATACAAAATCGATTCCCGTTCGCCGGCCTTGAGCCGGCGCCCATTGGCCTTTGCCAAAATCCTGGCCGTGGAAGCCTCTGGCGAAACTCAACAACCATCTGAAAAACCGCTCTTGCATGATATTCATCAAGCAACATTCCGGGCTGGCCGGGTCATGACCGGTTCAAGCTGGCCGATCCGGATAGTCAGATCCATGGCAGCCGCCATCGTCAGATCTGCCAATCGAGTGGTTTCGGTCGGCGACACGGTGTCGGTTGCCGTCACGACACTCAGACTGCCCAGAACGGCACCGTCGCGATCGAACACAGGGGCCGCAACACCCATGCAGCCCGGATCGATCTCGGCCCGTGCTACGCAGTGACCCTCCCGCCTGAGTTCCTTGAGTAGCGCCAGAAAATCCACCCAGTCGTCAACTTCGAATCCGGTGTGAATGTCTTCCCGGTGACGCTCGTAGAGCCGCCGCAATGTGCGCCGCGGCAGGTGGCTGAGAATGATCTTTGACGTGGCGCCCTTGAACATGGACATGGGCCGGCCGCGTTCGTAGCTGATGCGGGGCGGGTTTTCTCCCAGGACTTCGAGCACGCACATGACGGTTTCCCGGTAGAGACGGCTCAGGAATGTCATTGTGTTCGGTCCGCAATCGGTTTGCAGGGCCTGCAACAAGGGTTTGGCTGCCGACAACATCGGATCGCTGAGACGAATGAGCCGGTCGAATTCGATGATGGCCGGCCCCAGACGGTACCCGTCACCATGAACAGGGTCCAGAAGCCCGGCAGCGCACAGGCTGCGGACATAGCGGTAGGCCGTGCTGGTCGACACGCCGAGCGTGGCGGCTATGGCTTCCACGCTCCAGACTGTCTTGTGTTCTTCGAACAGCTGAAGAATACCCAGAAGGCGATCTGCACTGCTCACGAAACCAACCTTTCTTCCAAGCCAGGCTCTATTCGGGTTCGATGGTGTTGGCCAGAACTCCAATGCCGGAAATCTCGACCTCGACGCGGTCTCCCTGTTTCATGAAAACCTGGGGATTACGCTTGAAGCCGACACCGCCGGGGGTTCCTGTGACGATGACATCGCCGGGAACCAGCTCCGTGAAGCACGAGATGTAGTTGATCAGGACAGGGATCGAAAAGATCAGCATGTCGGTTGTGGCATTCTGCATGACCTCACCGTTGAGGCGTGTCGTCAATTCCAGGCTTGCTGGATCTGTCAGTTCATCGGCCGTCACCATCCACGGCCCGAAGGGGCCGGTGGCGGGAAATGTCTTGCCCGGCGTGAACTGATGAGTATGGCGCTGCCAGTCGCGCAAGGTGGCATCGTTGTAACAGGCATAACCCGCCACGTGGCCGAGTGCGTCGGCCTCGTCGATGTAGCGCCCGCGCCGCCCGATGATCACCGCCATCTCGCCCTCATAATCGAGCTTGTCTGAAACACGGGGGATCAGGATCGGTTCATCGTGTCCGATCTGACTGTTCGCAAACCGGGTAAAGAGCACCGGATGTTCGGTCTTGTCCCGCCCGGTTTCCTTGCGGTGCATTTCATAGTTAAGGCCGACACAGACAATCTTGTCGGGATTGGGGATCACCGGTTTGAGAGTGACATCAGAGATCTTGTGTGACGGGGCGCCTGCAAGATCCGCTGCACCGATCAACGCCGCCGGATCGCCGGCTTCGATCAACGACCGCAGATCCGTGATGCTGTCTCCCAGCCGTCCGGCCAGGTCGATGATGATGTCTCCGTCGACCATGCCGAACGAGGTTGTGGAGCCGATGGTGTAGGTTGCGAGCTTCATGGGTTTGAGGCCTTTCGAATGAACTTCAGGTTTGATTGCGCTCAATCAACTGCGCATGATGGCATTGCCCCACATGTTCAGGGAGTGCTGGGTGTGGGGCCAGGCTATGAGTTCACGATCTTCGGAGAGCACTTCCAGCTCCGCGGAAAGTTCGATCCAGTTGCCCTCGGGATCCTCGATGAAAATAAACAGATTGTTTCCCGGACCGTGTCGGCCGGGGCCCCACCTGAGGGAGATGCCCTGTTGGGAAAAGTGATCGGACCAGTGCTTGATGCCATCCCAGCTATCCAGTTCATAGGAATGATGGTCGATCATGGACGAGTCCGACTTGAAAACCGCAAGCGAATGATGCTCCGGGTCTGACGCAAAAAACACGGTACGCACGTCGCCTTCATCGACATTGACCGTATCGGCGAGCAGAAAACCGAGGCTGTCGCGGTAGAACGGCGTGACAGGGTCGAGGTCGGTTGACCGCAACGTGATATGCTGCAGACGCGCGTTCAAAAGGGTGTCGCCGCTGCCTATTTCGGGCGGTGCGGAACCGAACACAAACCGGTTGCCGTCGGGATCGGTTACCGTGAAGGCGTCGGATGAGAACAAGGGGCTGATCGAGCCGTTGACGGGGACGTCGCGACTGCCGAGCCATGCACGATAGGTCTCCAGATCCTGAGGCGTTTCGAAGGCAAAAGCGGCAAATCCCAGTCCGCGTTTTTCGCCTTGCGTAAACAGCACCCGGCGCTTGGGGGCGGCGCACAGGTATCCATCGTCGACGGTCGAGAGTTCCATCTGCAGGGTTTCGGCATGGAACCGCGCCAGCGCCTCGGGGTCATTCGCGCCAAGCTGGATATGGTGAAGCCGTGCTTCAGGAACCTGCCTCGGTCCGATCATTGACAATCTCCCGTTATCGCCTGTGTGCGTCCAGCCGCGAATATCGCGGTGGTGCAGACCGTTCGTTTTCGATCAATTTTCTCATATAATGGGAATTTTGTGCATAAAGCAAACTCTTTCGTCAGCCGGAAACATGGTTCCTTCTTGGCGCGAGGTGCCTATAATCCGGATGTGTCGAGGAATTATAAATGGGAGCGGACATGATTGAGATGACGGACGGCGTCACAGCGGCGGATGAGAGCATCGATGGGTCGGTGTGGAATATTCTGGGTCAGACCTATGTGCCGAAACAGATTTCCCCGGATTCCTTTTCCTGGCATGCGACGTTCCCGCCCGGCACTTTCGTGCCGCCGCATGTCCATCCGCACCAGGACGAGTTCATCTACATGCTCGACGGCCGGTTCGATCTGGTGCTCGGCGGCAGCGAGGCGACGGCGACGAACGGCGACCTGGTCCGCCTGCCGCGCGGCAAGCCCCATGGTATTTTCAACAAGACCGAAACCCCGGTGACCTGCTTCTTCTGGGTGACGCCGACGGGGAAACTCTATGACCTGTTCCAGCAGATCAACAACGTGCCGGACCCGGAGGAAGTTGTGCGGCTGGCGGGTCTTCACGATGTGAACTTCCTGCCGCCGCCATCGTGATCATATTCAGGTGTTGACCTGGTTCTGATCGAAGCCTGCAAGCTGGGAATAACCCCGGACGATTGCCTCGAGTTCGGCATGGCTTGCGACGTTCTCGATGGCATCGAAACCGTCGGGGCAGCGGGCCTCGATGACGTCGATGACACGCTCCGGGCCGCCGCCGCGATTCTGCCTGACGATGTCGGTGGTGGCGGCCAGGCGGTCGACCTCGTAATGCTGCAGGGCCTCCCAGGCAGACGGGACGGTGGCGAGTTTATCGGCCAGTGTGCGGGCGTCCAATATGGCCTGGGATGCGCCGTTGGAGCCGACCGGGTACATGGGGTGGGCGGCGTCGCCCAGCAGGGTGACGCGGCCGAAGGTCCAGCGCGGCAGCGGGTCGCGGTCGCACATTGGATATTCGAAAAATTCATGTGTAGATTCAATGAGTTCCACCGGATCCAGAACATCCAGGCTGAACAGGCCGGAGACATGGCCGAGCAGCTCGTCGAGGTTGCCGGTACGGTTCCAGTCCTCGCGCCTGGGCGGTGGCGATGAACCGTCGCCGAGCTTGACGGCGACCGCCCAGTTGATCAGCTGGTGACCGTCTTCCTCCGCCTCGTTGGAGATCGGGTAGAGCACGAACTTGGCCGCCATGCCGCCGGCGATGATCATCGAGCGGCCGTCGAGAAACGGTTCGCGCTCGACCGCCCCGCGCCACAGCATGATGCCGTTCCACGCGGGCGGGCCTTCGCGGGGATAGAACCGTGAGCGGACCAGCGAATGGATGCCGTCGGCAGCGATCAGCACGTCGCCGGTGACCTCGACCTGGCCGCCCTCGCCATCGCGGAACTGGAAGGTGGCGATGACCTTCTCGTCGACTTCGGTAAAATCGACCAGCTCGTGGGCGGTATGAAGGCGGGCATCGCCGATCCGGTCGGCAACCGCCTGGTGGAGCACGCCCTGCAGGCGGCCGCGGTGGATCGAGAACTGGGGATAATCATAGCCCGCATCGAGCCCGCGCGGTTCGCGCCACACGGTCTGGCCAAAACGGTTCTGATAGGTCAGCTCGCGGGTGCGGATGCCGACCCGGTCAAGCGCGTCGAGAAGGCCCAGATCGGCCAGTTCGCGGATCGCATGGGGCAGCGTATTGATTCCCACGCCCAGTTCCCGGATCGTGCCCGAACGCTCGAAAACATCGCATTCGATGCCCGCCTCGTGCAGGCTGAGCGCGGTCGCCAGACCGCCAATACCACCGCCGACAATGATTACCTTCATGAAGTGCCTCGTCCCTCGCCCTCAAGCCACGCCCCCAATGCATAGCGTGCGTCGGCGCTTATACCAGAGGCCTATTGATCCATGGTAAACGGGACGGGGCAAGCATCGATTGCCACGCGCACAAGGATTTGGCGGCGTGCGACACGGTCGTATCAGTCCGAGATGGAGTCCAGGAACGCCAGGAAAGCGGTAATCTCGTCGGGTTGAAGGATGAACTCGGGCATTTCCGAATGCCCGACCATGATGCCCTCGGCCAACGCCTCTTCAAGGGACTCGAGCGGATACCGGGTGGCCAGGACGCGAAACGGCGGCGCCTTGGCATCAGGGCTGTCACCGGTTTTCTCAATGGCATGACAGCGCGCGCAGTTGGCCCGGGCCAACGCCTCGCCTTGAGCGATGCCTGCCTGCTCGCTGGCGTGGGCCGGATGTACCGACTTGCCGAAGACCATGAGCAGGCCCAGCACAATGACGACAATGAGCACCAGTCCAGGCAGGTTGGGCCGAACCATGAATCACCTCCGATTTGATGGCCTGAGCCTAACGACCGCGAGATCCGGTGTCCTTGATCCTTGTCAAATTCACGCTATGCTTTGCGGCAATGCGGCCTGGTTTGATCGACATCAACCAGACACGGCCACAGCGGTTTATGCTGGCGGACCATGACCGCTACCCCAAATACGAATCCCGATACGGAAATGAACCCCTCCTGTCTCCAGGACCAGTCCGGGACCATTGCCTTGCTGTCCGATCCGTCGACGTATCGGTCTGGCACGGAGTCCGCACCGGACGTCGTTGACCTGATCGAGACCCATGGCGCCATGGTCTTCCTGGCGGGCGACCATGCCTACAAGATCAAGAAGGCGGTGGCCTTTCCGTTCATGGATTTCTCCACGCTCGCCAAACGCCACGCGATCTGCGCCCGCGAACTGGAGATCAACCGGACCTTTGCGCCGGACCTCTATCTGGGCCTGGTGGCGGTCACGCGTGAATCGGATGGCACGCTTGCGCTCGGCGGCGGCGGCGCGCCCGTCGAGTGGGCAGTACACATGAAGCGTTTTGCGCAAGACCAACTCCTGAGCTCAATCGCCGAAGACGGGCCGCCGGGCGCGCTCGACCGGGCCCTGCTGGAGACGCTCGCCGACACCATCGCCGAGGCCCATGGGCAGGCGCCGGGCCGGAAGATCAGCGACGGCGATGCCCGGACCGGGGCTGTGGTCGATCAGCTGCGCACATTCTTCGACGATCCGGAGTTGCACAAGATGCTTGAACCGGCGATCGGCGCGGCGGACCTGGCGACCCTGCGGGCAGGTCTCGCGCGCCAGTTCGAGGAAGCCCGCTACGGCCTCAAACTGCGCGGCCGGCACGGATATGTGCGGCGCTGCCATGGCGACCTGCACCTGGGCAACATCGTGATGCTCGACGGCCGCCCGACCCCGTTCGATGCGCTCGAGTTCGACGAGAATCTCGCGACAATCGACACGCTCTACGACCTGGCCTTCCTGCTGATGGATCTCGACGAGCGCGGGCTCAAGCAGGAAGCCAACATCGTGTTGAACCGTTATCTGGCGCAGACGGGTGAGCTGATCGACCTGTTCGGCCTGACGCTCCTGCCGCTGTTCCTGAGCCTGCGCGCCGGGGTGCGGGCGCTGGTCCTGCTGACACAGGGCCGCCAGAGGCGTGGGTCTGAAAAGGCCGACCTCGTGGCAAAGGCCTGCCCCTACATCAAGGCCGCGCTGCGCACACTCGACCCGCCCGCCCCCCGGCTGATTGCCATCGGCGGGCTTTCAGGCACCGGCAAGACGACGCTCGCCCGGTCGCTTGCATCCGGCATCGGGGCGGCTCCCGGTGCCGTCGTGCTGCGCAGCGACGTTGAACGGAAAACCCAGCACGGGGTGGCCGAAACTGACCGGCTCGACGAGGCCGCCTACAGCAAAGCCGCGTCGGCACGTGTCTTCGATGCGCTCTGCCAGAAAGCCTATACGGCGGTGAAAGCCGGTCACGCGGTGATCGTCGACGCGGTCTACCTGCGCGCGGACGAGCGCACGGCCATCGAAAAGATGGCCGACCGCGCCGGCGTGGCATTCCAGGGCCTGTGGCTCAACGCCGACCGCGACATCATGGCCGACCGCGTCGCCACCCGCACCCGCGACGCCTCGGACGCCACGCCCGAGATCGTCGACCTGCAAAGAAAACGAGGCACCGGCCCCGTCGCCTGGACCCCGATCAACGCGGGTCACGATCCGGGATGCACGCTGGAACAGGCGAAGGCCGTGTTGGGCGTTGGGTAGGGTTGCCCGGGAAACCACTGCCTTTTCCCGGACAAGTGCAACCGCGAGTGGGCCCCGGCTCACGCTTCGCGCGTCCGGGGAACGGTGCTTTATAGCGCCCGGAGCCATCTTCGCCAGCTCCCCGGCAGGTTCGTCACCGTGATCAGGATCCCCGCCGTCACCACGAGGAGCCCCACCCAGGCAAGCTCGCTCGGCCATTCGCCCAGCAACGGAATGCCTAAGATCGCGGCCATGCCGGGGACCCAGGCCATGACGGCGGCCGTCGGCGTCGAGCCGATGGTGCGGATGGCGATGGTGAACAGGGTGATGCCCAGAATGCCCGGGCCGAAACCCTGATAGAGGCCCTGGAGCAGGATCTCGCTCATGGGCGCCACATCGATCGCCTTGGGCAGGAACATCACATAAAGCGGGATGTACCAGGCGAGGTTGATCAGCGGGATCGAGACCAGAACCTGCATGGCGGTGACGCCGAGCACGCGGGTGCCGACCATATAGCTTGCCAGCAACAGAGCGGACGCCATGAAACACAAGTGCCCGATCCAGGCATCGGGCCCGACGCCGCCGGACGACTGGTCGAGGCCGATCAGAACACAGCCCGACAGGATGATGATCATGCCGACACCCTTCCAGACCGGCGGGCGGTCTTTCAGCCACCACCAGGCGATGAGGGCTGCAAAGATCGGCATGGTGCCGTTCATGAGGATGCCGGCGTGGCTGGCGGGTGCGAATGTCATGCCGGTGAAGGAGAACATCAGGTGCGGCACGCCGGTGGTGACAGAAAACAGGCACAATTTCCACCAGGCGATGTGGCGGGGCCAGTAGTGCCAGGCGAACGGCGCCATGACGAGGCCTGAGACCGTAAACCGCAGGAAGATCATGTCGTAGACGGTGAGCGTCTGGATGACGCCGAGGCGCGAGATCACGACCCAGCCGGACCACACGAACAGCAATCCGAAGGCCGCCAGCCAGCCGACCGACGGCGTGGACGGCGCGGCCACACCAGAGGGCGCGCTCATGCCAGCCCTTTCAACAACCAGCCGATGCCATAGGCGACACCGGCGGCGGCCATGCCGATGGCAAATGTCTCGAGCCCGGACTTCCACCAGGGCGCCAGGGACCAGCGGCTCTTGGCAGCCCCGATGCCGAAAAACGCCACGCCGGTGGCGGCAATCGCATAAAGGAACGGTTCCCCCACGGGCATGACGAACTGCAGCAGGAACGGCACCAGCGGCACCGCCCCGCACAGGACAAAGGCGGCGAAGGTCGACCAGGCCGCCGTCATCGGGTTACGCCGGGCGACCGCGATGCCGTGTTCCTCCGCCAGCATGGTGTTGATCCAGGTCTCCTCGTTCGACGTGATCGCGATAACCGCGTCCTCGAGCACCTGGCCCTCGAGGCCCTTGGCGGCCAGGATCTGGCGGATCTCCTCGCGCTCGCCTTCGGGCACGAGGGCAATATGGCGGCGCTCCATCTCGCGCAGGCGGTCGACCTCGTCGGCCTCGCTCTTGGTACCGGAATAATTGCCCGCCGCCATGGAAAAGCCGTCAGCCAGCAGGTTGGCGAGCCCCAGCACCAGGATGATGCCGACGGACAGTTGCGCCCCGACGACGCCGGAGACAATGGCAAAGGTGGTCACCGCCCCGTCGATCCCGCCCAGCACCCAGTCCTGGACATAGCTCGGCCGATGCCCCTGGGCCAGGCGCTTGCCGATGCCGGCGACGGAATGATCATGTTCGAGAGGCATGGGGTCGGGTATCCGTTGAGGATTTTGCGAGTGCACGTTCGGGCCGGTGCAAAACGGTGACCCGGTTTGGCCAAGAGTACCATTGTCTTCTGGACCCGAAGTGATGCCCCGTCAACCACGGCGTTGGGGTAATGCCCCACTCTCCCTCCACCCCCTGTCGTCCTCGTGCGTCGACACGGAGATCTCGTTCCCTATCAACCAGCAGGGCCGAACTGGTGCCCGTGTCACATGCGGTGTGCCCGTGTCAGAAGCGAGTAGGTCCCTGTGTGTGCGGTTTCTGTCATTATAGAGTTGGGTGGGAGACCGTTAGGTCCCCGGTCCTCTGACTTGCAAGACCGTGATCCGGCTCGGTTCCCCACCCGTTCTTGACGTTTAAACCTGAACAGTTGCA
>JAJFHC010000188.1 GCA_021775835.1 Hyphomicrobiales bacterium
TCGCCGACCTCACTCAACCGAACATAACGCTCATCAAGATCCCAGAAACCGGCCTGAATGCTCATCATCAAACTCCGTCATCAGCGATAACGGTAGTGAATCAAATCACAGCCGATTTGACGAGGTAATTCGAGATGTCCACGTGGAAATCCAGACTTGATATTCAGTTATACTCCGACCCCATGTCCGGCCAATGTTCGGACGCCTTCTGCCTCCTGTCCCTTGCGTTATAGCCGCAACCACATTCCCTGATGTTCAGTCGTGCCTCAACCTGGCGGCCGCAAGGCTCTCAGACACATCGCGGCAAGCAAATGGGCCACCCGAAAATACATGAATATGAAACCGCTCTTCGAGGAGCAAACGTCAACCCACGGAGCCGTTGCATGGCAAAATGTGCGAAAGATCTTTGGCACTACCGAATCGATGTGACTTTCCCGACTACCCCACCGCAAACAACCTCGGCCGAAACACCCTGATGACAATCGAACCGATCCCCGTCAGCGCGAGCGCCAGAACGACCAGCCAACCGAGAAACGGGATCAGGGCAACGACCCCGACCACCAGGGCGCCCGTGCCAGCGGCCAGGGCCCTGGTGGCGATGCTGTCGGGCTCAGACCGTCCGATGAGCAGCAACAGGCCCACGCCCACGGCGTAAGCCGCGACCACATAACCCGCGAACGCAGCGACCAGGGCCACCAGGACCGCCGCCGGCGCCAGCAGCAGGCCGACAATCGTCAGCATCAGGATGACGGTCGACCCGATGACCGCCGATTGCGCCAGGAACCCGACGAAGAGGCTGCGCCACGGCCGGTCGAGAATGCCCCGGCGCAGGTCTGCGAGTTTCTGCGGGATGACCGCCGCGATGGCCGCTGCGATCCCGGCGACGATGACGATGCCGATCAGGAACCGGACGAAAGCCCGGCGGAAACTCCAGACTTCCAGGTCCTGGGTGGCTTTCGACCATTCCGAGGCCTTGCGCCGTTCAATGCGATCCTCGGGCACCACGCGGGCGGGGACGTCAAGCGCGCCCGGTTTCTCCTCGTAGAGTGTCAGCTTGCCGCCGATCCGGGCGCCTTCGGCAAACGTCACCTCCCGGGCGGTGAGGCTGACGTCGCCGGCGATGGTGGACTCGAAGCTCACCTCGTCGCCGGCCACCAGCGCATAGCCCGCGACCGGCCCGGCCAGAATCAGGTTGGCGCCCGAGACCCGCAGGTCACCGGCAACTTCGCCGACACGGACATAGTAGCCCGCAAGCGTCGCATCGCCGGCGACCCGGCCCTCCAGCGCCAGGTCCATGCCTGCCAGATAGGCATCGCCGCCGACAGCGCCGGTCATCGAGACCTTGCGCCCGGCCAGATGGGCGGAGCCTGTGATCGGGCTTTTGCCGCGCACGGTTTCGCCTGCCATGAACAGGTCGTCGACGCCGTCCGCGTCGAAAACCACCGTGCCGCCCGCCAGAAAACTGTCACCGCCGAAGTCGAGCCGTTCCTTCTTGTCCTGCGCGCCCGCAGGTGCGGCGAGGAACAGGAAAACAGCCGCTATCAGGAAAATTCTGCTCATCACGCTCTCCTTGAAAGACGAAAAATCAAGCAATTGCAGTATATTCAGTAGGCTTGTTGACTCATTGAGCAGGTCAATCTGTCGACGTTGCCGCTGCGTCCGGCCACGGCGGGGCGTCAGCGAACCACCATGCAACTGCAGGGGCTCGTGTGGTTCACCTTGTACGACACACTGCCGGCGAGCAGCCCTTCGGCCCCTCCGAGGCCGCGACTGCCTATGGCGATCAGATCCACTTTCTCGTGACTGGCGACCTGGACGATCTTGCGCGCCGGATCGCCGTCGATCACGATCAGGTCGGCAACTTCAACACCTTTTGCCTCGGCGGTTTTTTTCCCGCGTGCGAGAACCTGTTCGCCGATTTCCTTGAGCGCGTCCTTCGCGACGACCGGTGGAATGAAAGCGCTGCTCACATGCTCGGCAATCGGGTGCAGCGCCGGGTCGAGCTCCTTGCGCGTGCTCTCGCTGAGCTGATCCATGTCGATCGAGGCGCGGAGCTTTTCAAGCGACGGACCGCGCCACATCACGTACATGAGACGCAGCTTGGCCCCGGTTTTGGCGGCGATGTCGCTCGCGAGGTTGACCGCCTTGTCGGCCTGGTCCGAACCGTCGGTTGGCACCAGGATGGTCTTGATCCCTTCCAGAGCCGGTTGCCCTTCCTTGCGGTGCACCGTCACGCAGGAACAGGTTGCGAGGTGGAACACCTTGTGCGAGACGCTGCCCAGAACGAGCCCCTTGAGTTCGCCGAAGCCGCGGCTGCCCATGATGATGAGATCCGCAGATCGTTCTTTTGCATGATGGAGAATCCGCTCGCCCGCGTCGCCAAGATCGATGACGGTCTCGACCCGTTTCACGCCCCGGCTTTCGGCTTGCTGCCGGGCCTGGCCCAGGAGCATGTGCCCCAGGTACCCCAGCACCCGAAGGCGCGGCGACCGGTGCGGCGGCACGCCTGTCTCCTGGCCGCTGCTCTCGGTTTCCTTGAGCTCGCGTGCCGCAGCGTTGTAAAGCTCCTCGGGCACATTGTCGTCGCGAACACCGATGTTCACCAGAACCAGCTCGGCATCGTATCTCGCGGCCAGGTCCGTGCTCATGTCCAGGGCCATCTGCGCATGCACTGAGCCGTCGATCGGTGTCACAATGGTCCGGATCATTGGGGGTCTCCTTTGCTGGGCGGTTTGGTGTCGGTCGTCCTTTGCTCTGTCCGACCTGCCGGTCACGCCGCTTCCAACGGAAATGGCCTGAGATCGACGCGACGCATGGTCGACGAGAACAACTCCACTAATCCTGATTGTAGACTGTATGGCTCATGCAGGGCGTTGACGTGGATCAATCGGAGATTGTGTCACCGCCGGCTGCGATCAGACGAACCGGATATAGGGCAACAGGCTGGCGCCGACGCTGAAGACAAACCGGAATATCGGCAGGCCCGCGACCGACAACAGCACCAGTCCCAGAAACAGGTAACTGCCATACCGCGCGTTGAGCACGCGGTAGTGCTGGGCGAGCGCGCGTGGCAGCAGGTAGGGCAGGATGTAATGCCCGTCGAGCGGCCCGAGCGGGATCAGGTTGAACACCATGAGGACAAGATTGACGATCACGACAATGTTGAAAACCTGCCGGATGCTGGGATCGGCAAAGCTCTGCCAGCCCGCCTGCGCGCCGTAGAGGAACAGGTTGTAGGCCACCACCGCGATGATCAGGTTGGCGATCGGGCCGGCGGCGGCCACGACGAGCTGTGCCCAGAATGAATTGAAATTCCGCGGATCGGTCGGCACCGGCTTGGCGTAGCCGAAGCCGATCAGCACCACCATCAGGAGCCCCATGGGATCGATATGGGCGATGGGGTTGATCGTCAGGCGGCCCAGGCGCTCGGCGGTGTCGTCGCCGAACCGCTTGGCCGCAAACGCATGCCCGAACTCGTGGAAGCTCAGCGACATGATCAACGCGGCCAGAACCGCAAAGAACAAAAAGTATTCGCCTTGTGTCAAGAAACTGATCACGAAAATTCTCCTGGGCCGGTTCGGGCGGTTCGGGCGGTTGGCGCAACCGTGCAGTATCACAGGGGCGCGACCGCGAGAAGGACGCAATGGCTATCCTCAACGCGTTCGGAGCGCCCACACCCGCAGGTCAGCCACAACCTTCCCGGTCGCAATGAGGACCAGCGCACAGAGCACGGCTTTCGAGACCGTCTCCATTGTTCCCTCGATCAGCATGGCATGGACAGCGCTCCCCACCACGACCACTGTCGCGAGGGCCGTGTGAGCGACGCGCCACGTGCGCGGTCGCAGGCGCAACCGTCGGCGGAGCGCGGCCAGAAGTGCGGCCGCGAAGACTGCCCACATGGCGATCACGCCCCAGGCGGAAAACGGCGTCGGCGATGCAAAGAGAAGGGCGTCGACCACGTCCGGCGGACTGGTGATCCAGAGGGCCGCGACGTGGATCACCACGGCCGCGACCAGAATGCCGCCGATACAGCGATGGACGCTCCGCCCGCGTTGACCCGGCAGACCCGGCAAATACCCGCCTGCCAGCAAAGGCTGAACGACCATCAGTGCCATCGCGATCACCCCGGCAAACCCGGCCGCAATGTAGACCGGGTCGCGCCAGGCGAGCAGCGGGCTCGCCGCCGCCGCGGCGATTGGGACAACAACCGCAGTCACCAGGGCGGCCCAGATCAATATCGCGCGGGCCCAGCTCATCTTTTCGAGCCTACTTGGGTCAGACAGGCTGAAGGACGAAGTGTGCGCTCAGGCTGGTATCTTTTGAACTTGGCATTACCGGGCGCAGGAAGACGGTTTCGAAGTCATCATCGTCATAGGCGAGGTGGCCATGTGCCTGGCCGAAGGCGGGGACGATCTGCGGCATCTCCAGGCGGAACTTCCCGTTCGCGTCGGTGAGCGTGGCCCCATGGCTTTGCGGGTCGCGCTCGCGCCCTTCGGTTGTGTGCGCCCAAATTTGAATTCGTTGGCCCGCAAGCGGCGCGCCATCGCCCGCGCGGCGTACGGTGCCCGACGTCCAAAAGCCACCTCCGCCAATCCGCTCCACGATCGGCGCGCCGGGGCGGTAGTTGTTGGACCCGCCGCGCATCGAAGGCGTCGGTGCAAGGCCCTGCGCGCGGGCGGGGACAAGGTGCCCGGAAACGCCGGCCGCCAGGACAGCGCCGCCTGCGGCGAGGAGAGAACGACGGGTGAACAGGACGGTAGGCATAGAGAACTCTCCTATCGGGCGTGCGGCTGCTCGGCCGAGCCGGCAGGGCCGGACGGTACAGAGGATGAATTATAGCACGGTTGCAAAAAATTCCGAGATGGAGCAGGCAGAAGACGCGATAATCGCATTCACGGCTTCGTGATATTGTGACCCGGGCCGGCAATCGACATCGATCTATGGGCGCAAGACAGAGTATAGAATACGCCATGTTTCACGGATCAATGCATCAACCATGAAAATCAACCTCTCCGACGACCGTCAGACCGATTTCAAGACCCAACTCCAGGCACTTTTCCGCGAAGAGTTCGACGAACCCCTGTCCGACTTCCGTGCCGACGAAGTCCTCAAGCTGGTCCTGACCACGCTGGGGCCTGCGGTCTACAATCAGGCGGTGCAGGATGTGCGGGCGCATCTGCGGGGCAAGCTCGATGACCTGGAGGGTGATGTTTATGCAGAAGGGTGAGGGAGTGGCTTTCTCTGCGTGGACGTTGCCTTCGCGGCCTCTGCACGGCAACTGCCCCGTCAGCAACCGCGAAGAGCACCGTAAAAACTATCTTTTGGTCGCCGAGAAAGTGCCGTCACCGAAAGTTCTGTTGCCGTAGGTAATGCCGGTAATTTTATTGCCTTTGACCTGGCCTTTAAAGACCTGGTAGGGGCTGGCGCGTTTGATGTGGAAGCTGTTCCCCTTCATTTTGGCAGACCCCCGAATGTTGTCATCGTCGGTAATTGTGATCCACCCGTCCTCTTGGATCCGGACCCTGATTGGCAACGATGTACCGCCGAGAATTTCAGTTCCTGTATAGTTGCCGGCATAAGTGTTGGTCTGGGCTTCAACCCCTGTTGGAGCAAAGAACAGGGCAGCGATCAAAAATGCAGCGATCTTTCGCACTTTCATCGAATCCTCCTTGATTCGTCGGCCATGTGATGGATTAATCAGAGTCAGCACTCTGGCCACGCATGCAAACAATCGGATCATGTTTGACGTTTGTTGTTGAAAAAATTCCATCATCACGACTCCGAATAATGCAATTTTCAACGCATGATCCTCAGGGAAACCTCAAGCCGGCTTCTTGAGGAATCCTATCAAGGCCAGCCATCGGCCTTCTTGACATTAGTTGCTGTTTTCACAATTGATTTGTTCAATTCGCGACGCCACTTCGACGAATTCGAAGAACCATTTTCGGCCCCTGAGCCCGCCCGTCAGCTCCGCGACGGGAAAATGCCGGTGACCGCCACGCAGAAGCGCACCACCAAAAAGGGTTGCATGTTGTTGACCGGCTGACCGCCGCCCTCGACCGTTACCATGTCCTGGCGCATCTGCCCGTTAGCCGGGCCTGTTGTCGAGTAGATATCGTTCTTCTTCGGCAATTTGACCAGCAGCGCGCCCTTGGGATCGGGGGCGTTGCGCGCCTTGTTGGTGGTGTTGATCTGGTGATTGTGGGCGGGCATATGCGCGCGTGTCAGAGTAACGCTCTCCTGGCCGCTCCTGTCGCCCTGACGGCGCGCGGACAGACCGGCGGCTTCGCCAAAATGCATCGGCACGCGCCCACGCAGATCGGGTAGGGCAAAGGTCGTGCGGCCATCGCCGCCATACGTCGTGCCGTAAAGCGAGAACAGCGCCGAGTACTGGGCAATCGGCAGCAAGTTGCCATCGGCGTGGGCCCATCCGCGCGGGCAAAATGTAAATCCGACCATCTTGATCTCGCCGAGGAACGGCTCCGATTGAGCCTTGGCGGACGGCGCGGCGAGAGTGAAGGCGAGGGCGGCAAGCAGTGCTGTCAGGAAGGTCTTCGAGTTCATGGTGTTCCCCGGGTCTCTGATTGGTGTTGGCAATAGTGTATCCAGAGTCTCGACGGTATCACTCGTCACCCGGAATTGCAGCCGCTGTAGATCACACTTGTGTCAACGGCGGTCTGGTGACACCTGGCCGCACCAGGCTTCAGGGCATGGGCTCGTCGTAGCTGGCGAACTTCGGCAGGGCGTCGTCGATTTCGTAATAGTCGCCCTTTTCGTCGGCAAAGATGTGACGTTCGAGCGTGAGACCGGTGGGCTCGTCAAGGCAGCCCACGGAGATATAGATATTGCCGTCGTCGGCCTCACCGACGCCGTCCCAGAACATCGACGTCCCGCATTCGTTGCAGAAACCCCGCCGGGCGAAGGCCGAGGACGGGTACCATTGCAGGCCCCGGGTCTCGGTCCTGGTGAGCTTGTCACGGGCCACATGGGTCGACACCGTAAAATGACCGCTCTGGCGCCGGCACTGGCCGCAGTGGCAGGCATGGGGCGTGGCCAGGGGACCGGCGATCTCGAAGCGCACCGCACCGCACAGGCACTGGCCGGTATGGTTCTGGTCTGCGGTCGGGTGGTTTTTTCCGGTGTTGGAGTCTGTGGTGTTCGCTGTGGTGTTCTCTGGTGTGTTCATGGGGCGTGGCCTTTCCTCATCAG
>JAJFHC010000189.1 GCA_021775835.1 Hyphomicrobiales bacterium
GCGGTGCTTACCGAAAACTGCTGCGCCGGTGTACCGGCGACCGAAGTTGAATTGGAAACCGTGGTCTGAAAGTCGACGACCCGGGTTTCGTTTTTTTTGCGAATATATTTCCATAATTCTGGAAATAACGAATGAAAGGACAATCCGTGTCACAACTGGTGAACATTATCCGCAACGGACGTTTTGGCGAGACGACTCTCAAGTTGTTTCGTGACCGGGTCATTCTGGCTGTGCTGACGGTACTGGCGATCGTTCTTGTCGCCGATCCGCCGCAAGTCCTGAAAAGTCTCATATTCATGGGCGATGCGCTGGTATACATGGCGCCATTTTTCGCGATGGCTCTTGCCTTTGCAGGTTTTGCCAAGGCCAGCGGTTGTGATGCCCTGATCGCCAGGGCGTTTTCGGGCAACCCGATGCGGGCCATTCTGGCAGCCTCTCTGGTTGGCGCCATCTCGCCGTTCTGTTCTTGCGGGGTCATTCCCCTGATTGCCGCCATGATGGCCTCGGGCGTGCCGCTTGCTCCGATCATGGCTTTCTGGATTGCGTCCCCGATCATGGACCCGGAAATGTTCGTGCTGACGAGTGCCGGCATCGGAACGGACTTTGCCATAGCAAAAACCATCGCCACGTTTGGCATGGGACTGTTTGCCGGCTTCACGACGCTCGTGTTCGTTAACCGCGGGTACCTGCAGGCACCCCTCAAGGCGGAGCTGTCCACGTGTGGTGGCTGCGCGCCGTCCTTCGATGCATCGGCCAACACGAAAATCCATTGGGCCTTCTGGCGGGATCCCGCGCGTCTTGAAACGTTCACGGGCGAATTGGCCACCACTGGCTGGTTCCTGGGCAAATGGCTGACCTTCGCTTTTTTGCTGGAAAGTCTGATGGTTGCCTACGTCCCCAACGGCTGGATTGTAGGAGCCTTGGGTGAATCCAATGCTTTGGCCGTCCCACTCGCGGTTCTGGTCGGTATCCCGTCCTACCTGAACGGCTACGCTGCTATCCCGCTGGTCTCAGGGCTACTCGAACTGGGAATGGCGCCGGGCGCTGCCATGGCTTTCATGACAGCGGGAGCGGTATCGTCAATCCCGGCCGCAATCGCCGTTTTCGCTCTGGTGCGCAAACCGGTCTTTGCCTTCTATGTTGTCCTGGGCGTCATCGGTGCGACGCTATCGGGCTTTGCCTTCCAGATTTCAGGCGCGCCAATCTGACGAACTGAAGGCTGGCATCTGAAAAGACTTGATTTGGTTTAGCGTTGAACTATATAGTTTGATATTGAACCAAATGGAGGATTTCAGATGCCGATCACACGAAGAGGTTTTCTAAAAATTGCCGGGTCGTCGGCCGTCATCCTGGCGGCCGGCACCGGCGCATTTGTTGCGACCCGCGAGCCAACTATGGCTTTGGCTCCATGGAAAACGGCGGGTGCGCAGAATACAGACATCCGGCACCGGGCCCTGTCATGGGCGATCCTTGCGCCCAATCCTCACAATCGCCAACCCTGGGTCGTCGACCTCGCGACCGACGGTGAAGCCACTCTTTACTGTGATCCCGAACGGCGATTGCCCGAGACCGATCCCTTCGACCGCCAGATCACGATCGGTCTGGGGTGTTTCCTTGAAGTCCTGCGTCAGGCGGCGGCCGAGGAAGGTTACCGTGCAGACATCACGCCGTTTCCAGACAGCGAACCGGAGCCCCGTCTGGACAACAGGCCGATTGCCCGTGTCCGGTTCACCAGGGATGCGGCCGTTCAAAAAGACCCGCTCTTCGCCCATGTTGCAGCGCGCCGGTCCAACAAGGAGCCGTTTGATACAAGCCGTTCAGTCGCCCCTGACGTTGTTTCACGTCTGACGGACGCTGCCTCCATGACACAAGGGCGGAGTGCGGGAACAATCGAAAATGCGCAGATCGAAGAGATGCGGGCGCTCACCTGGAAGGCCTTCGAAACCGAAGTCCGGACACCGCATACCTATCTTGAGAGCGTGCGCCTGATGCGCATCGGCAAGGCAGAAATTGAAAGCCAGCCGGACGGTATCGACCTGGGCGGGCCGTTCCTGGAAGCGCTGAAACTCGTCGGCGTACTGAACCGGGAATCACTGGCCGACCCGGCAAGCGACGCCTTTCAGCAGGGCCTCGACATGTACCGGGACATAACAGGCACCGCGATGGGATATTTCTGGATCGTTTCGGCGGGCAACACTCGTGCCGAACAACTTGATGTGGGACGCGCCTATGTACGTGCCAACCTGGAAGCAACGCGACTTGGCGTCGGCATGCATCCCTTGAGCCAGGCGCTTCAGGAGTACGAGGAAATGGCGGATCACTACAAGGCCCTGTATGCCCGGTTGGGTGTCGAGGCGCCGGCACGATTGCAGATGTTTGCCAGGCTGGGATATGGTCCTGACATCGCGCCCAGTCCACGCTGGCCCTATCAATCGAAAATCAGGTCTGCATGACACCGACGCCGCCCAACGATCCGCCACTTTTCAGGTTCTTCAACGAGATCGGAATCATCGAGCAACTCTCCCGTAACGCCTTCGAGCGGGTCATGCCCCATGGTCTGAAGATCTCCCAGTTCTCGGTGCTCAACCACTTTGTCCGTTTGGGCGGGCCTCGAAGCCCGCTCGAACTGGCGCGGTCGTTTCAGGTGTCAAAGGGCGCCATGACCAACACGCTTCAGAAACTTCAGGCCAAGGGTTTCGTGACCGTTGAGCCCGATCCTGCCGACGGGCGTGCCAAGCTGGTCGACATCACGGAGGCCGGCCAAGCGGCACGCGAGGATGCCGTGGCGGCGGCAGCACCGTTGATGAGTGAAATCGAAGCCCTTGTTCGTGACGTCGATATTGCCGCTATCCTGCCTCAACTTTCACATGTTAGGGAACTTCTGGATAGCCAGCGCGACGGCTGACCGACCAGTTCAACCACAAATCCATTTGCCTTTTTCCCAAACTTGGTCACACTTTTCCTATGAAATACATATCTGCGGAACAGGTTTATGGCGTTGGCTACGCGGCTGTCGTCGAGGCCCTGAAAGAATCCCATCGCGGCGCTGTCCCGATCACCGAAACAGCACTGCTCCAGCACGGCGAAGGCGAGGCGCGTCAGTCGTTTCTGGCCCTGCCGGCCTGGCTGCCCGGCGAGATCATGGGCGTGAAGATGGTCAACGTCCTTCCCGGCAACGAGGACCGTCACGGCCTGCCGAACATTCAGGCAGCCTACCAACTGTTTGATGGCGCCAATGGCCGGCCCACGGTCGCCATCGACGGAACGGCACTGACATACGTCAAGACGGCAGCGGACTCAGCCTTGGCAGCAACCTTCCTGGCCCGTGAAGACGCCCGTACCCTGTTGATGGTCGGGGCCGGCGGCCTCGGTCCCCACCTGATCGAGGCCCATTGCACCGTGCGTCCGTCGATCGACCGGGTCCTGATCTGGAACCGGACCGAACGGCGAAGTCAGGCCCTTGCCGAAAAGCTGTCGTCGTCTGGCTTTGAGGCATCGGCTGTTACCGATCTCGAGCGGGCAACCGGTGAGGCTGACGTCATCTCCTGCGCCACCGCGACCTTCGAGCCCCTGGTCCAGGGCAAGTGGCTGCAGCCTGGCGCACATCTTGACCTCGTCGGCAGTTTTACCTCCGACATGCGCGAGGCCGATGATGAAGCAGCAGCACGGTCGACGATCTTCGTCGACACCCGTTGGAAGACGATAGGAGAGACTGGCGATATCGATGGCCCGTTGGCATCGGGCGCGATTGCAGAGACCGACCTTGTGGCGGATCTCTACGAGTTGAGCCAGGGCAGCCATCCCGGCCGCACGTCGGCGGATGAAATCACTTTCTTCAAGAACTCCGGTGGCGGCCACCTCGATCTCTACGTCGCCCGGGCATTGGCGGAGTCCTTCGGTAGCACGGTCTAGGATTATCGCGCGGCGAACTCCACCGGATACGCCTTCACAATGTCCTCGACACTCGTCACGAACCCATCAAGTTCCGCTTGGGTGATCTCCAGGTTAAGGGCGATGAACCCGCGCCTGGCAATGTAGTATCCACGCTCAAGCAGATTCAGGAACAGCAATTCCATCAACCTGTCATCGCCAGCGTCGCTATCTGGTGACGTCTTGGCGGCAGTTGTCGGGTGAATACCGATGATCGATCCCAGGCCAGTCGCCTGAAACTGGACATCCTGAGCCTGGAAGACCGCGTTCAGCTGATCGCGCAACCCTTCGCCCAGCGCAAACAATTGTTCCGCGCGCTCGGGTGTGTAGATGTCGCGCATGGCCACAATCCCGGCAGCCATGGTCACGACGTTGTTGTTGAAGGTTCCGGCGTGGGGCAGGGCGTCAGGGGAGGTCGGGTCGAACTGTTCCATGATGTCGGCCCGGCCGCCGAACGCACCAAAGGACATGCCGCCGCCGACATATTTGCCAAGGGTCGTCATATCCGGAATAACACCGCAGGCAGACTGGTAGCCGCCGCCTGCCGACCTTGATGTCATGACTTCGTCGAAGATCAGGACAGTGCCAGTGTCGCTGCACAATATCCTCAAGGTCTGCAGAAAGGCATCATCCCCGACAATGCAGCCGCCCGATCCCATCATGGGTTCGACCAGGACGCAGGCCAGTTCGCCGCGGTGTTTCTCGAACAGGGCGGTAACGCCTTCAACGTCATTATACGGTGCGAGTACGGTCGGGTAAGGGGCGTTGATCGGCGAGCCGCCATGCCCGAAATAGAGCACGCCGCCATGGTACCCACCGTCAAAGACCATGACCTTGTCCCGACCTGTAAAGCACCGCGCCGCGCCCAAGGCCAGCAGGTTGGCCTCGGTACCGGAATTGGTGAACCGGACACGGTCGATGGAGGGAAAACGCGCGCACACCAGTTCTGCGAGTTCGATTTCATAGTTGTTGTGCGCGCCGAAATTCCACCCCTGATCAAGGGCTTTGTCAATCGCCGCCCTGATCTGCGGATTGGAATGCCCAAAGATTGCGGCCGTGTATTCGCCGAGCAAGTCGAGATAGTGATAGTCGTCGGCGTCGAACAGATAGGCGCCTTCGCCCCGGACCACGCGGATTGGAAACGGTCCGTGAAACAGAACCGTTCGGGTGTTGCCGCCGGGCATGACATCGCAAGCTTTCTCATACGCCGCCCGGGCGTTCGGACGGCCCGCGGCGAACCTTGTCCGCGCCTCCTGAAGGCTTTCATCAATGAGTGGGGATCGATTGTGTGCCTCGGCTGGCATTGTCATGAGAGATCTCCAATGGACTTGCTGCGACAGACGCGATTGTCCATCGATTGTCAAAATCTTCAAGTGTTAGGCACCCGGCCTCTGCACAAGAAATTCATCATCCAGGTGCGCGCGTCATCTTCGTGGGTTTCCTGGTGCATGCTCGCTACAGCGTCTGCGACCGTGTCCGACCCGAGGATGTCTTCACGGCGGCGATAAATCGCCTCGGCATAGTCCCGCGGCGCTTCGGGGTGCGGTTGCATCGACATGATGTTAGGACCGATCTGCATCATGGCAAATGGACAGAAGGCGCTGCTTGCCAGAATTTGGGCGTCATCCGGCGGAACCACGACCTGATCCTGATGGGAGACGATGAGCCCGAAACGCCCGGCCGGTGGCGACATCCAGGAAGGCTGCTCGGCCACATCGTAGAAGTGCGCGCCGACCCCCCATCCTGCCTGGGCCTTTTCAACCTTGCCGCCAAAGGCCTGGGCAATGAGTTGGTGACCGAAACATATTCCTACAACCGGCACGGTCCGGGCGGCATCCCGGACAAAGGATTCCAGTGGCGCGATCCACGGCAGCTCCTCATAGACGCTGGCGGCACTGCCGGTGATGATGTAGCTGTCGCAGGATCCCGGATTGTCCGGTAATTCGCCGTCGCAGGCCATAAAAGCCTGAAACTCCGCCTTTTGCTCGTGCGGGTCCAGAAAGACCCGAAACGAGTCGGCAAATGTCCCGAAACGCTGCTCGAGTTCCGGACGGTTGCGGCCGGTTTCGAGCACGCCTATTCTTGTCCGGCCGGTGACCTGAACGTCTGTTTCCACTTTCCGATACCTCAAAGTAACTGTTGCGGCACCATAGCGCCGGGCACGCGGAAATCGCAACCCGGCCGCGCACCGTGAAGCCGATAATGCAGAGACCGGGCGGTTCGTTCACCCCAATTGGCCCGCCTTGAATGCAGCCAAATGGCACTTGGAGGACAATGCCCCCGCTGTTAGACCGTATCTGGTCTTTATTGAAACATTTGATGGAGTCAAATCAGCTCACTCGCCAAGGCGCGAAACGCCGTGCGATGTGGGACATCGGACAAGCTTCGCAACGCCGGCGATGGGCTGATTTGGCCCACCGAAGGCCTGAATTTCGCGACCGCTGGACAGCGTTGCGGTCTGCTTGTGGTCAGCCAGACCACAGCGCAAACCGCGCCTTGCCAGCAGACGCGAAATTCCGGTCAAATGATTCAATAAAGACCAGATACGGTCTAAGTGACTGGATCGCATATATTCCCTTACCCGGTGAGGCCTCTCATGACGGAATATTTCGACACGCTTGGACTGCCGATCGGTTTTCCGGTTGAAGGCTGGACGCCTTGCGAGCCTCTGCCGAGGACCGTTATGGACGGTCGATTTTGTTCCGTTGAGCCGGTCAGCCTTGCCGCCCATTCTGCTGATCTAAACGAAGCAAATCTGACCGATCAGGAACACCGTATCTGGACTTATCTGGCATATGGGCCGTTTGAAAGCCTGAATGAGTATCGCACCTGGATGGAGTCAACCTGCCTTGGCGATGATCCGCTGTTTCACGCCATTGTCGCGAAATCGACCGGCAAGGCCGTCGGCATTGCCAGTTACCTGCGAATCGAGCCGGCGGTCGGTGTCATTGAAACCGGCCATATTAACTACTCCCCCTTGCTGCAGCGCTCGCCGGCCGCAACCGAGGCCATGTATCTCATGATGCGCCGTGTCTTCGACGAATTGGGATACCGGCGTTACGAATGGAAATGCGACTCACTCAACGCCCGATCACGCCGGGCGGCCGAGCGACTGGGTTTCGTCTATGAAGGCACATTCCGGCAGGTAACACTTTACAAGGGGCGCAACCGTGACACGGCCTGGTACTCGGTTACGGACAAGGAATGGCCGGAACTGAAGGCTGGCTTTGAGGCCTGGCTTTCGTCGAAAAACTTCGATTCCGACGGCCGTCAGCGCCGCTCGTTGACTGAGTTGAGGGCCGCTTGATCATACGGTATTGGAAGCCTTTCGGGCCGAACGGTGTTATTTTCTGATTTGGACTCTTTACCAATTCCGTCGAAAAATCACCGAATTTGGTGGATTTGCGTGTATGTGTGATCTATTAGCCACTTCAGGAAAATGCGGGAATCGCCATAAAGTCGACATGAATTGGTTGGCTTTGTTAGTGGCTTAATATGTATCATCGCCTTGTGAACGGCTGATCGGTTGGACCAGCCGTTGGGGGGCGGTTGTTGAGTCTTGGAGAATCGTGTGTTGCGCTCGATACGTTCTGTTTTCGCCATCGCGCTTGTGGCCGGCATGCTGTCGGGCTGTGGCGTGACCGTTTTCGGCGGCGATGACGACGATGTTGAAAACGATTCAGCGTCATTCGAAGTGTCGGGTAACCGGGCCATCATGAAAGGCGTGATTGACGACGACACGCCCGACGAACTTGATGAAGTTCTCGACGAAAACCCCGAAGTCAACACCATCGTCCTGCAGAATGTGCCAGGATCGATTGACGACGAGGCCCTCCTCACGGTGGCCGCTACCGTCCGGGAACGCGGCCTGACCACGTATGTGCCCGCACTAGGACGGATTTCCGGCGGCGGCACGGAGTTTTTCATCGCCGGAATTACCCGTATTGCCGAACGCGGCGCCCAGATCGGCGTTCATTCGTGGAAAACCGATGAAGGCATTGGCGCGCAGCTTCAGGTCAGCGACGAAGCGCATGTGCGATATCTGAACTATTACCGCCAGATGGGTATCCCTGAGGAGTTCTACTGGTTCAGCCTGCGGGCTGCCGGCCCGGACACCATCCACTGGATGGGCGAGGGTGATCTCGTTCGGTTCCGCGTGGTTCAGCAATACCGGTAACGATGCCGATCACGACCGGTTCACGAAACTGTTCTTCGCAATTGTCTCTTTTTTTCCCACATCTCGGATAACAGGCTGAATGGCCTGCCGCACATCGCAATATCCGAGGGAAAAATCATGACAGAACCGGTAAAACT
Organism: Hyphomicrobiales bacterium; assembly: GCA_021775835.1. The sequence continues at coordinate 8,245 of JAJFHC010000189.1, forward strand.
GACGCTTTACAGATGGGCAGGCGAGTGGGGACCGTTTTCGGTTAAAATCCCTTGCGGTGAATGTTCTCTCACGGTCGACGTCATCAAGGACACGCTGGCCACTGAACTCGACGGTATCCCGGTTGAAATGGAAACCCGCGACTGGCTCGACGAGTGGTGGCGTCCGTTGATGGCCGGCGGTTGGCATGCGCCGATCGTGCTGGTCGAAGGCAAGGTGGTCAGCCAGGGACATGCTCTCAATCGGGGTGTGCTCACCGAAGCGATCATCGCAGCCCATGTTGCCCGCAGCGGTGTCACCGGCAACCACCTGTATGGCAAGGCAACGTGCCCGCACTGTGTCCGCGCCAAAGGCTATCTTGAAGCTGCCAACGTGGATTTCAACTACCATGATGTGGTGAAGAATCCGCGCGCACTTTATGAAATGCTTGGACGGGTCAAGCCGATCGTTGGCCCGAAAACCCCGATCACGGTGCCCCAGATCTGGCTGGATGGAAAATATGTCGGTGGTGCCGATGAACTTGGTCGTGCGCTCGGCATGGACATCGAACCAAACCCCGACCGGGGCCAGAATTCCATGACCTCAAGGCCTGCATTGGCCTGACCGGCACCAGAACGGCAAATGCAGTCCGTTTCCCGGCCTTGCGTCCGGATCCAACTCCCGGTTCCGGGATTCTCCCCAATATCCGTCAGGCGCGGAATCAAAATCGGGGAAGGATTGTCCCGTCCCGAAACTTCCCTCTTGCATGGCAACGGCTGATGTGGATGCTGGCCTCTGGTGCAGATCGGGAGGTTGGATGTGAGCACGGCAACATTGCAGGAACTGGAACAGGCAGCCGAAGTCGTCCACGCAACCTTCGGGCCGACGCCTCAATATCACTGGCCGTTGCTGAGTGCGCGGTCAGGATGCGAAACCTGGGTCAAGCACGAAAACCACACCCCGACAGGTGCCTTCAAGATCAGGGGTGGTCTGGTCTACATGGCCGAACGGGCAGCGGCCGGCATGACCGGCGGTGTCATCGCCGCCTCCACGGGCAATCATGGCCAGAGCATTGCCGTGGCAGCAACCCGGTACGGCATCCGGCCCGTGATTGTCGTGCCGGAAGGCAACAGCCCGGAAAAGAACGCACTCATGAAGGCCCAAGGGGCTGAACTCGTGGTCCACGGCTGGGACTTTCAGGCAGCCTACGAACATGCCCGCGACCTTGCTGCTGCCGAAGATCTTTTCATGATGCCCAGTTTCGATGAGACGTTGGTCAAGGGTGTGGGCACCTACGGGCTGGAACTGTTCCGCCAGGTGCCTGATCTTGACGCCGTCTACGTGCCCATCGGGCTGGGGTCGGGAATTTGCGGTGTCATCTCCGCGCGTGATGCCACCGGCTCGAAGGCTGAAGTGATCGGCGTCGTGGCAGAAGGGGCGCCTACCTACAAGCTCAGCTTCGACGCCGGTGAATGCGTGTCCTCAAACCGGTGCGATACCTTTGCCGCCGGTGTCGCCTGTCGGGTGCCGGTCCAGGAAGCCGTGGAAACCATCTGCAAGGGTGCCGCCCGCATCGTTGTGGTGACCGATGACGAGATCAAGGCTGCTATGCGCGCCTATTTCTCCGACACCCACAACGTCGCCGAAGGGGCGGGGGCCGCCCCCCTGGCGGCCCTGCTTCAGGAAAAGGACCGGATGCGCGGACTGAAAGCCGCGGCCATCCTCACCGGCGCCAACGCCGACCGCGACCAGTTTGCAGAAATCATGAACGAGACCGGCGGAGGGCATTGAAGCCATGAGCATGACGGGCAAGGTGGTTCTGGTGACCGGTGGCAATTCGGGCATTGGACGGGGCATCGTTCACCGGTTTGTCGCCGAAGGGGCGAAGGTGGCATTTGCCGGCCGGGATCCTGGAAAAGGGGCTGCAGTTCTGGCCGAAGTCGAAGAGGCCGGTGGCGACGGGGCGTTTTTCTCCGTCGACCTTTCAGAGGAGGCCGCAGTCGAAGATCTCCTTGCCAAGGTCGACAACCGGTTTGGCGCGCTGCACGTGGTGGTGAACAATGCAGGGTTTGGCGGACGCCGCAGTGGCATCAGCGACGGCGATGATCCCGGCAAGCGGTGGAACATCATGCGCGGTGGCAACCTCGATTCCGGCTTCTTCGTCAGCGCTCACGCTCTGCCGTTGCTCAGGAAATCGGGCGGCCAGGCGATAGTAAACATCTCGTCGACGGCAACATGGCACGGCAACTGGGGCCTCTATTGCATCGCCAAGGCGGGCGTTGAGGGCATGACCCGGGCGTTTGCCGCGGAAGCCGGGCCCTTCGGCATTCGCGTAAACGGCGTGAGCCCGGGATGGATTGCCACCGACCCTGCCATGGAAGCCACCGCGTCAGGTTCGCAAGACGGCACCTGGGATATGCCGCCGTCGCTGCTCGGACGCATGGGCACACCGGCGGAAATAGCGAGCGCGGTTGTTTTCCTGGCGTCCGACGAGGCCTCCTTCGTCACGGGCCAGACGCTGATTGTCGACGGCGGCATGATGGTTATCGACTATCCGTCGAGACCGATGCTCGACAATGTGGGCGACAACCTCAAATCAGGCGGCTGAAACAGATTGGGAAAGTCGGTTTTCCCGTCGGTTTTGCAAAGCCTCGAGCAATCGCAGATCTATTCTGTCAATCGAACACTGCGGCGGCTTCCAGGGCGAGACCGCTGCCAACCGCCCCAAACTTGTCGCACGGTTCGATCACGGAGTTTGGAAGCGCCTGGCGGATGGCCTCCTGGACCAGGGGCATCTCGGTGGAACCGCCGGTGAGGACCACAAGGTCGACCGCCTCCCGTGCGACACCGCTCATAGTCAGGCACTCGTCTACGGCCGCTGCCAACTTGTCCATGCTGTCGTCCAGAACTTCGTGAAGATCAGCCAGTGTCAGGTCGTGGTTCAATCCGGGAGCAACGTAGTTCAGGTCGATGTTGACGGCATCGTTCTCCGATAGCGTAATTTTCGCCGCCTCCACATCCGCTGCAATATGATGGCCCAGACGCTGGTCGATGGTTTTTTCCAGGCGTTGGAAGCGAATGTCGTCACCCCCTGCATCAATAGCCCAACGCACGTCGCGCATGGCTTGTGTCTGATAAAGCATGTTGATCTGAGACCAAGTCGCCAGGTCGTGGAAAATCCAGTTTGGCGCGGCCATGCGTTCCTTCTGGAGCATCGCGCCTCGGCCCAGCAGCGGCATGATCCGCCAGAAATTCAGTTTCTGGTCAAAGCCAGTCCCTCCGAGCCTGATGCCGTAGGTCCCCAGAACGTCGTCCTCGGCCGCGATTCTTATGACAGAGAAATCCGACGTGCCGCCGCCGATGTCGGCGACCATAACCAGTTGTTCAACCGCCGATTCTCGTTTGAAGTGGCGGGCGGCAGCGACCGGTTCGAACTGAAATTCGATATTCCTGAAGCCTGCAGACGACAGAATGTCCCGCAACGCGTTTTCGGCCTCCGTGTCTGCTTTGTTGTTGCCGTCGACGAAGTGAACCGGACGACCCTGGACGATGCTGTCGAGTTCGGCACCCAGATGCTGTTCCGCCCGGCGCTTGATCTCGCCTATGAAATCGGCAATCACCGACTTCAGAGGCAACCGGCGGTTGCCGATCTGCGTGCTTTCCTTCGCCAGACTTGTTCCGAGCACGGACTTGATGGACCGCATGAGACGCCCATCGCCGCCGTCCAGATAGGTCGTGATGGCATCACGGCCAAAATCTATGGCCCGTGTGTCCTCGTGATAGAACAGGGCACTGGGCAGGGTGACGTTCCGGTTTTGCAACGGAACGAGCGCCGCCTGTCCGTGACGCACCACGCCCAGAGTCGAGTTGCTGGTGCCAAAGTCCAGTCCACAATGCATCTTCAAGGTCCGTTGCTGATTTGGAGACGTCAGGTCACATTTTTCCTGACATTGCGCAACCCATCAAAGGCTTTTCATGGATGATAACTGTTCAGAAAATGCCGACGGATAGACATTTTCCTCACGAAGGGGGCCGGGTTCTTCCCCGCTTGCGGCGGTGACTAGACGTATCTGCCCACTCAAGTGACGTTTTTGGGGATTTTGTTTGGGCCGGCGGCAAATATTGTGCGTCCTCGGAGAAGGACGCTGAGGAACCGCTGATCGAGTAAGCGGAACAAGTTTGCACCCCTTCTCTTTTGAAAACAGATTTTTGGTGTGGCGAGGCGCATGGGGGCGTGCCGCCGTCGCACAAGTCAGATTAGGGGACCACGGACCATGTTGACGATTGACGATCGCCTGACACAACGCAACGCTTCTCTCGACCTCACTGCCGATGGCCCTCCGGCCCGCACCGAGAATCAGTTCTTTGGCGTCGGCCCGATTACCGACATGACGTCCGATGAGGCGGCAAGCCGTCTGCTCCGGTTTGAGTTCGATGCCTGGCTGGAGGAGAATTATCGCAAGCTCGACGACAAGGGCAACGATATCGGTCCATTCACAGCCGCCGAAATCGGTCGCAGCATGCATCGTGGCTACCCGGCCGACAAGATCCTGCTCGACATGATGCATGAAATCCACCGGTATTTCGAATTCCCCAAGAAGAACAAGATGGCCGTCGGCCTTGGGGGCGGTCACAGCGGGTTCACGGTTTGCATCATGCATCTGATGAACGCCAATGATCCAAGCCAGCATATATTCGTGGATACGCCGGCGCCTGAATCCGATGCGGCAAAAGCCGGCGGTTTCTTCCGCCAGTCCTGGGGCGCGCAAATGATCGAATTGCAGCGCTTTGCCGGCAACGGTGACGAAAGACGCATCCACTTCACCGATGCCGAAGGAACGATCCCGTCCGCCGATGAACTTGTGCGGATGGGCGTCAAGATCTTCGTCGGCGTGGGCCATGAAACCACCGGCGCCACAACTTACGCCGATACCGATATCGCCAACCTGCTGGAATGGATCGACCGTGCGCCCGGTGAACACCATGCCATCATCGACTCCACGTCGATGCTGGGCGCCATGCCCTGGCCGCAGGATGTGGTCCGCCAGGTGATCGACAAGTGCTGCATGTTCATGCCGTTCCAGAAAGCGGTCGGCGGTATTTCAGGCTACTTCGTTGCCTCGTTTACACCGGAAGCCCTCGACCTTGTTGAAGCCAATCAGAAAGATCCGGCCTGGGCGATCCCGCGCCAGCTCAAGATTGTGGTCCCGGTCGATCCCAAAATGCCGTTGAGCGGCGAGAAAACCGCCAGCCTCGGACCGATCTACGATCCGGCAAAGAACCAGATGCTGGGCGGTATCATCAATACCTACAGCGCGCTCGCATTCGCAGAAACCACATTCGGCCTGCTGCGGTCGGAGAAGAACATCGGGCCGGTTTCAGAACTCAACAAGCGCTCGATTGCCAATCGTCAGGCTATCAATGACTGGGTCCACGCCAACCCGATGATAGAACTGGGCGTGGCCGAGCCCGAACGGCGCGGTGCCGCAGTAACCCTGCTGAAAGTCAACGACCCCGGCATTACTGACCCGGATATCCATGCGCGCATCATTGCCCGTTCCAAGCAGATCCTGGGCTATGAAGGCATCACCCATCCCAACGGTGAACATGAGGCGGGCCTCGATGTGGCTCGCTATGTCAACGCTTTCCCCGGCACCCCCGGCGACTATCGCGCCTGGATCGGCGGCATCAGGCCGCAGACGGACGTGGTCGCGTTGCTCGAGAACCTGAAGTATGCCTACCATCGCGCCAAGATTGTCGTGCTGGAAGAGGAACTGGAGAAGGACGGCAATACGTTCGAGGCCGCTCTGGACTCCGCTGAAAGAGAGCGCAAGGACGATGCCGACCGCGCGTACAAGGTCCTGGTCGCCGACCTCGTGGGGCTCAAGTTTGGCCCCGACGGACGGCCCGACTGCAGCCAGTTCAACGCCCATGTGGAGGCCGTGGGCGGTGTCTTCCATGACGGCCCGTTTGAAAACGCGGACACCTTGGCCAAGGGCAAGATCCATTTTTCCTATCAGCCTGATCTGAGCACGGCGGAAGAATTGACGCCGATTACCGACCAGGGGCAATTCGATGCCGTCATCGCCGCGGCCACGTTCCTGCCCGAGGCGTCGCAGTTTGCGCAGGGTGGCGTCCGGATCGGTGCCGGCACCGGCAATATGGGATCAAAGTCCTGGGGTGGCGGCAATGGTGTCGGCGGTGAAGCACCGCTGATGAACACACCAAGCTTCAACAGCCGGGCGACCGCCCATATGGTCTTCAAGTCACTCCTGCGGGTGGCGCCGGATCTGCCGGTGGATACCCTGCACGAGCGGGTCGTCGCCAACAGCTTCGACACCGGAAAGAACCTGCGTGACTTCCCCACCGAGAAGCTCGAAGGCAAGACCATGGCCGTGATCGGATTCGGCAACATTGGGCGCGAAGTCGCCGTTCTGGCCAAGACCTTCAACATGACCGTGCGGGTCCATGCCCGGCCAAATCATCAGAAATGGATAGAGTCGGAAGGTTTTGAATACGCACCGTGCCTGGAAACCGCAGCAGACGGCGCCGATGTTATCAGCCCACATACAGGTCTGGGTGCCCTCGATGCGACAACCGGCACTTTCGCGAACGCCGGCATCATCAACGATGCCATTCTGAACCGTCTGAACGATGGTGCAATTGTCGTCAATTTCGATCGCGGTGAGGTCATCGACGCGGAAGCCCTCGACCGTGCGCTTGAAAGCGGCAAGGTGCGCTATGCCTGCATTGATGCCGACATCTTCCAGAATTCGGAAAGTGGTGAATTGTCCGGTCCGATGGTGCCCTACCTGGCCCTCGAGGCCCGTCATCGCGGCCGGATGGAACTGTTGCCGCACGCCGCGGCCGATACCGAGCACGTGTCACGGGTGGAAGGCGCCAAACAGGCCGTCGACCAGATCTGCGAAGCCATCCGCTACAAGGGTGTCACCAACCTCAAGGGCGACCTGCCGGATGGGTATGCCAATAGTGGCGCAATTACGGTCAATGGTGTCGGCAAGGTGACCAAAAACAACCTGGGGCGGTGTGCCGACGAACGCGACATTGCCGGTGAATTGAGAGAGCTTACAGAGTACATGGCCGCTGTCTGGGGAGCAATTTCAGCCACGGACGACCCCGACAGGCGACAGGAACTGCTTGACGGCTACGGCGAGCAACTGGTTCTCAGCTCCAACCGCTACGCGACGGTTATGAACGAACTGGGGCTCAAGGGACCGTTTGGCTGACACAATTGCAGGATTGAGCGAGAGAAATCTTTGTTGCTGTAAGCGAATGTTGTAACGTTGCTGCGATCGGGGTGCGGGAGAGCCCGGAGGAACTTCGAACTGTTTGTATGCGACATGAAGATTACTGACGATTCGCTGTACTGCCCGGCATCCTATTTGTTGTGGGCAGAGCACCCCGGCGACGGTTCGCCGGCAAGCATTGTGCACAAGGCCTATGCCCGTGAATTCTGGAGGGAACGCTCCTTCCTACAACGCCTTGTTGTCTTGCTCCGGTTTGTTACCTGGCCGTTCATCGTCTTGCTGGCGGTGGTCTATTTTACAGCTAAGAATGGCCGGGAAATCGCGCGGCGGTCCGGGCGCGGAGTCTTGCAGCAGATCGCCGATCAGTTTCGGCTGGCAGCTTGCCACGGAGTATTTCCGCCTTGGTACTACATGTTCGAGCTTTACCGTGACTCAAACCGGAGGCGGGCGCGGGATTATTTGAGCCGCTACGAGACCAAGTACAATCTGTCCGAGCTGTTGAAGCGTTATGTGGAGGGGACGAGCGGTGAGCTATTGAACAACAAGGCGGAGTTTGCCGCCATATGCCGGGACAACGGCATCCCGACGCCGCCGATCGTGGGCATCGTCGAGGATGGTCGATTTCAGTTCGCGACATCCGGCTGCCGATGCCCCGGGGAAACAGGGGTTCCTGAGGTCGACCTGTTCGTCAAACCTCTCCGAGGCAAAGGGGGCAGAGGCGCGTTGCGCTTCAAGCATAGTGGAAGCAATCGCTATACAGACAGTGACGGTTTCAACCGGTCCGCAGCGGAACTGCTGGAATATCTGGAGGGTCTTTCGAGGGAGAAGCCGTACATTGTTCAGCATTCCCTGACCAACCACCCCGACATTCTCGATCTGAGCGGCAATGCTCTGTCATGTGTCAGAACAATGTCCTGCCGGAACGAAAACGGTGGGTTTGAGGTGACTAACGCCGTATTTCGGATGGCTCTGCGCAATGACACTGTTGTCGATGGTCTGCACCGTGGCGGCATTGTATCCCGGGTCGATGTGGAAACCGGTGAACTCGGGCCAGCCACCGATCTGGGTTTCACGCCGCAAGTCGGCTGGTGCGAACGCAACCCGGTTACGGGTGTACAGATTGCCGGAAGGGTCTTGCCGGATTGGCCGGTTCTTGTTGAACTGGCCCGCAAAGCGCACGCCGCTTTCCCTTACAAGGTGACAGTTGGATGGGACATCGCATTGACCGCCGACGGTCCGGTTGTCGTGGAAGGCAACGGTTCACCCTGCGTCGATATCGTGCAGCGCGTAGATGAGCCCATGGGGGCGACACGATTCGGTCAACTCTATGCCCATCATGTTTCACTGGCGGTCGAGAATGCCGAAGAACAAAGATGCAAACGGAGCCGGTGAGCATCGGGGAAGGGCGTGCTGACCTTATGCCACCGCGTCTTCGGTATCCTGATGTTCGAAAATCGACGTGTAGCCCTTCGACCAGTCCGGCGGCAACCGCAGGTGCAGGTCGTCGTGCTGGGCATATCGCGCGGGCGATCCACGCAAGATCGTGCCCGTGTAGGAATTGCCCCAGGTCATCGCCGTATAGGACATGGAATCGGCCGCGGACATGCCGTGTATCAGCAATGGCCGGCTTTCGTCCGACAGGTTTGGGCTGGAACTGTGCACGGTCAGGGGGTGGAGGGCGATCACGTCGCCGGCGTCCATCGGGATCGAAATCGTGTTTTCTGTCCCGGCTCTTGAAAGATCGTCCTCGCTGATCTCTCCTGTCCACACATCGTCCTTGTCATAGTGCTCAAAGATCTCGCGGCGGTGGCTGCCGGGTACGACCTTCAAGGGGCCAAGAGCCTCAGTCACTTCATAAAGCGATGCCAGCAGCTGGATAGTGCCCACATTGGTGTGCGGGTAGAAGGCCAGATCCTGATGCCAGGCAACCTTGCCGGCGGACCCCGGTGGCTTCACGTTGATCATCGAGTCGCGATATTTGACGTCCGGACCCAAAATATCGGACGCCAAGTCGGCGATGCTGGACTCCCGGGCGACACTCCAGAATGTCGGGTCCTGGTCAGGAAGACGCTCCACCCTAAGAACACGCGGGTGGGCCGCGGTGTGGTCCTTGTGAACCGAAAACCACTGGTTCGATTTTGTAAGCGGACGGCTGCGGTCAATTGCGGCGGTGTAGGCGTCGCGGGTCGTCTTCAGCCAGGTGTCGTCAAGCAGTCCTTTGCACAGCACGAAACCCTGCTCGAAATACTGATTGCGCTGGTCCTGGGTGAGGATCTTCGGTGGATGAGCGAGAATATCCTGTTGCAACATTTGCAATCTCCCAAATTGCCGTTTCCGCCCTCAATTGTCGGTTTCCTGAAAATTGCGAAACGACATCGGGCGTCTGTTATCATGCGATTCAGTGTTGGATTTCGCAAGAGAGAACTGACGATCGTTGACCCTGAGAACAGACCCTCGAAGATATCCGGCCGGGAGCTCCACGCAGTAGCCTGGGATGCTGCCAGTTCTCCGTTTTCCGAAGAGTTCGGCGATCACTTCTTTTCGGCAGACGGCGGCCTTGAAGAGTGTCGCCATGTGTTTCTGGACGGCAATGGTCTGCCGGACCGTTGGGTGGGGAAGAGTGTGTTTTCCATTGCCGAACTTGGCTTTGGTACCGGGTTGAATTTTCTTGAAACCTGGCGGCACTGGATAAAGGCACGCCGGGACGGTCAGCATCTGACCTTCACCTCCTTCGAAGCCTTCCCGCTGGAGACACAAGACATCAGGCGGGCGTTATCCGTTTGGCCGGATCTGTCACTGCTGTCCGGTCGTCTGCTGGAGTGCTGGCCGGATCTGGGCGAAGGGCCGACATCCTGGGCGATGGACGGACAAACCACGCTGTCAGTCGTTCACGCCCCCGCCCTTGATGGCGTTCAATGCTGGGAAGGACAGGCCGACGCCTGGTACCTTGATGGGTTCTCGCCGGCAAAAAATCCAGACATGTGGTCGGCGACTCTGATGCATCTCGTATATGAGCAAACCAAACCAGAGGGCACTTTTGCAACCTACACCGTCGCCGGCTGGGTGCGGCGCAATCTTCAAGCTGCCGGATTCGACATTACAAAAAAGCCTGGTTTTGGACGCAAGCGAGAGATGATGACCGGTATGAAACGCAGCCCTCGTTCCTGACCATCAACTCTGTTTGCGTTACTGGCCGTCAACCAGGGCCTGGACTTCCACATAGTCTGTCTTTCCTGTCCCCAGCACAGGGATCGCATCGACGACAACTATGGTGCGCGGGATCATCAGTTCCGAAATGCCTCGCGCCTGTCCGTCGGCCAGCAGGTCCTTGCGGTCGGCATCGGGCTTGGTCGATACCAGCACCACCTGCTCGCCTTTACGGGCGTCCGGAATGGCGACCGCGGCATGGGCATGGTCCGGCCAGGCTTGTGCTGCGTGTGCCTCGACCGCCGTCAGTGATACCATTTCCCCGGCAATCTTTGCGAACCGCTTGGCGCGGCCGGCAATCGTCACGAAACCTTCTTCGTCAATCTCGACGATATCGCCGGTATCGTACCAGCCGTCTTGCGGCGGTTCGATCACGCCCGGGTTTTCGTGGCGCAGGTAACCCAGCATGATGTTCGGTCCGGAAACCGACAGTCGCCCGCCTTTTTCTATGCCAGGTACAGGCTCGAGCCGGAAATCGATGCCCGGCAGGATCCGCCCGACAGTGCCTGCCTTGAACTGCATCGGTGTGTTGGTGGAGATGGCGGGCGCTGTTTCCGTGGCGCCATAGCCTTCGAAAATCCTTAAGCCGAACCTTTCTGACCAGGTCTGTCTGGTCTCCGGTTTAAGCCTTTCGGCGCCTGCAAAAATGTAACGCAGGGAATAGAAATCATAAGGGTGGCTAGCCCGTGCATAGCCCGCCAGGAAAGTGTCGGTCCCGAACATGATGGTCGCATTGGTGTCGTAAACCAGTTCCGGTACAATTCGGTAGTGCAGCGGAGAGGGGTAGAGGAAGGTCCGGATCCCCGACAGGATTGGCAGGATCAGCCCGCCCGTAAGCCCGAACGAATGAAAGATCGGTAGCGCATTGAACACCGTGTCCGTGGGGTTGAAATCAACCCGCGCCGACAACTGGTAGCGGTTTGCCTGGATGTTTCCGTGGCTGAGTACGACTCCTTTGGGGACGCCTTCGGAGCCTGAAGTGAAGAGAACAACCGCCGGGTCCGATGGTCCCAACCCTCGGGCAGCACGGCGGTGGGTAAAATCGGCAAAGAACGTATCGATTAGTCCACGGATTTTTGCCGCCGTCCCAATGGTATCGCGAAGGTCTTCCAGCATGACCACGCTGCGGCCCGCGCTAATGGCGTCCACCTGATCCTGCAACTTGCCCAACTCGACAAATCGGCGCGAGGTCAGCACGGTTTTGATTTGCGCTGTTTCGCAAGCCGCGACCATGTTCCTGGAACCAGTTGAGAAATTGAGCATTGCCGGTACCCGGCCGAACGCCTGCAGGGCAAAGAAAGTCACCACGCCGCCCAGCGAATTCGGCAGCAGCACACCTACCCGTTCGCCCGGTTCGGTCGTTGCCGCGATCTTCCGGCCAAGGACAAAGGCGCCCAGGATGATCTTCTTGTAGTGAGCCGGCGCACGTTCGATATCCTCGATGACCAGGTGCTTCGATCCGTGAATCTTACGGGCTTCGAGCAGGGCTTGAAACAAGGTGCGATCCCTGTCGCTGGTCTCGAAAATCATGTCGGCCATGACATCGTAAAGTTTGGCGCCGATCAGCTGGCGCCGCGCCCGCCCCCGGGTCTCGTCAGGAATGTCGAAGCGCCGGGGTTCCAGGAAGGTGATCGTCAGCTTCGGGAACCAGCGCAGCCGGAGCTTTCCCTTGAGACGGGAGAATTTTGAGTACTGGGCGCCGTCTATGCGGATTGGCAACAAGCTGGCGTCGGCCAGATTGGCGATAGCGCCCGGACCCTCGTAGACCTTCATCAGGGCGCCGGTCACGGTAATCCGGCCTTCGGGAAAGATCACGCATTTGCGGCCTTCCTTGACGGCCTTTGCCATGGTGCGGGCGGCAAACGGATTTGTCGGGTCGATCGGCAACAGGTCGAAAAAGAGAAAGGCCGGTTTGACCCACCAGGATTTCGCAATATGGGTGTTGATGGCAAAGACCGCCTTGTCAGGCAGGAACGCCCCTAGCAGGGGACCGTCGAGCAGGGAGGTGTGATTGGCAACGATCACCACCCTTTCACCCGCCTTGCGATAGTTCTCAAGCCCGCGCACTTCAACACGGTGCATGACCCGGAAATATGCCGCGACAAAACCCTTCACGGTCTCCTCCGGCAGAAGCTTGCAGATGTAGATCGCGACGACCGTGTTGCCCAACGCTGCACAGAGAAAAATCTGCGGGATGGTAAAACCCATCGATAGCATCGCGATTGTGGCCAGGGCCGACAGGACCAGGAAGGCCGCGTTCATCACGTTGTTGCTGGCAATGGTGCGTGAACGGTGTGCTGGTTCGCTCCAGTCCTGAAGAATGGTGTAAAGCGGAACAATGTAGATGCCGCCGAATATCGAGACCATGGCGAGATCGAACAGCACCCGCAGCCCACCCGCTTGTGCGGGGAAGGCAAGGGCGTTGAGGAGTTCCGTATCCGGCGACATGCGCACGCTTGCGAAATAGAGGTCGATGCAGAACACCGACATGCCGATGGCGGCAAGGGGAACGAATTTCGCGGATACTTCACCGGCAAGCAGTTTGTTGCACAACAGTGAGCCGACACCGATGCCGACTGAAAAGACCGTCAGGAACAAGGTAACGACGGTCTCGTCTGCGCCGAGCGTCTCCTTGGCGTAGGTCGGAAACTGCGCCAGGAAAATGCCGCCGAACAGCCAGAACCACGAGATCCCCAATATGGCACGGAATATGCCAACCTGGCTCGAAGCGTGGCGCAGGATTGCGGTTGTTTCCGTGAACAGGTTCCAGTTGATCTTCAGGCCAGGCGCCGTCGGGTTCGCCTGCGGAATGAACCGGCTTGCGCCATACCCCACCACAGCCACCGCCAGGACGAGGACAGAAATGATGGTCAGGCCGAAGTCGGTAAGAATAAGCAGGCCGCCGGTAATCGTGCCGAGCAGGATCGCCAGAAAGGTAGCGGTTTCGATCAGCGCATTGCCGCCGATCAGTTCGCACTCTTCTAGGTGTTGCGGCAGTATCGAGTATTTGAGCGGCCCGAAGAAGGTCGACTGGGTGCCCAGGAGAAACAGTACGAACAGGAGGAGAGGGATGTTCTGCAGGAACAGGGCGACTGTCGCAAAGCCCGCAAGTCCGATTTCCGCAAGTTTGATGATCCGGATCAGTCGGGATTTTTCGTACTTCTCGGCAATCTGACCGGCGGTCGCCGAGAACAGGAAGAATGGCAGTATGAACAGGCCGGCAGCCACATTGACAAGCAGCTTTGCATCCAGGCCGGCGCGTTCCGCAAGCACATACGTCACCAGAATGACGAGGGCATTCTTGAAGATATTGTCGTTGAAGGCACCCATTGCCTGGGTGATGAAGAGCGGCAGGAAACGGCGTTTCCTGAGCACATCGAATTGCGTGTGGGACATGGTGCAGAAAGCCCTTGGTTGTCCGGTCTGGCCACCGGGAAGATCGGTAATATGGGCCGATTCGCAGGAAGCACGATTACGGTAACAAAGTGCCATTGTCGCCGCACTGTGAAATTCCTGTGTCTCCGGGTTTCCATGGAACACGCCTTTGAGGCATAGTCGCCGCTCAATCGTAATCGCCAAGAAGGAACCCGCTCATGTCTCTCAAGCCGATCCTCGCCCTGAGCGAAGACCTTGCTGCTGGCCGCACGTCTTCGCGTGCGCTGGTCGACGAATGCCTGGATCGCATTGCAGATCCAGCAGGCGAGGGCGCCCGTACGTTCATTCAGGTCGATGCAGACGGCGCACGAGCAGCGGCAGATCACGTGGATGCCCTGAAAGGTCGGGGTGTAAGAGTATCGCCCCTGGCGGGTATTCCGGTTTCGGTCAAGGATCTCTTCGACGTGGCAGGTCAGGTAACCCGGGCGGGTTCCAGAGTGGTCGACGACGGGCCGGCACATGCTGACGCGACCTCGATTGCCCGGTTGCGGGCAGCCGGCATGATCATCATGGGCCGCACGAACATGACCGAGTTTGCCTTTTCCGGTCTGGGGATCAACCCGCACTATGGAACGCCTTCCAGTCCCTGGGACCGCGAAACCGGACGCATTCCTGGTGGGTCTTCATCAGGTGCGGCGGTTTCAGTCGCTGACGGCATGGCCGCTGTCGGCATGGGGACGGACACAGGTGGTTCCTGCCGTATCCCCGCCCATTGTTGCGGGGTGGCCGGCTACAAGCCGTCGTCATGGCGGGTCCCGCGGGACGGGGTCTATCCCTTGTCGTCGTCGCTAGACTCGGTTGGTCCCATGGCCAGGACCGCTGCCTGTTGCGCCATGGTTGACGCCGCCCTCGCGGGAGAGCCAATCGAAGCCCCCGCATCGATCAATCCGAAAGGGCTGCGGCTTGCCGTGCCACAGACCCTGGTGCTCGATGACCTTGATGACGATGTCTCAAGGTGTTTCGAACAGGCACTCAGCCGGCTGGCCCTGGCCGGGGTGATCCTGGAAGAGGTCGACTGCAAGGAGTGGGCAGAGTTGCCGACGATCAATGCCAAAGGCGGAATTGCCGCCGCCGAGGCTTTCGCCTTGCACCAGCCGTTGCTGGCGAGCGATGGGGACGGGTATGATCAGCGGGTCCGTGGACGGATCATGGGCGGGGACAACCAGTCGGCGGCAGACTATATCGACACATTGACTGCCCGGTCCCGCCTGATCGGGATATTCCAGAAAGCAGCCGCAGGTTTCGACGCCTACGTCCTGCCTACCGCAGCCCAGATCGCGCCTGCCATCGAGCCAATAATTTCCGGGACACTCGAGAATTACGTTCACAACAACATGCGCATGTTGCGAAACACGTCTGTGGGCAATTTTCTCGACGGGTGTGCGATCACGATGCCATGCCACGAACCAGGCAACGCGTCGGTCGGCCTCATGCTCATGGCGGCGAACGGCCAGGACCGGCACCTGTTTTCAGTCGCAAACGCCGTTGAAAACGTCATTGGACATAACACGTAGTAAGTCGTCTGTGCCGTAACCGGATAGTGATTGCCAGTGTTGACAAAGGATTAGGGATATTCAGTGGAATGGGGTTCAATCCGGCACCAGATATCATGTAACATGTTCTATGATATTTCTGCGTCCCGACTCCGTTTTCCAATCCAGTGAGGCCAGGTGATCAAGCTTGCCCATCTTTCCTGCGTGTTGATTGGTGCCGCTGGCATCTTGCCGGCTGCTGCCGGGGAGTCGCCGCGGGAGTCGATGAACTTCCGATATGCTCAGAACAGCGGACAGTCGACCACGGCGGGCGGTTCAATCAAGATCGAGGAAAACCGCGATCCCACCAACCTCGTTGCTGAAAAGAAACCGCCTGAAACCAATTGGAAGGCCAAGTGCGTCAATGACGAACAGGGCGCCAGCGTAGACTGCCGCGTCGTGCAGAACATCCAGTTGACAAAGACCAAACAGCGTTTGTTGAGCGTCATGGTGCGAATGCCAACGCTTACGCGCCAGCCGGCCCTGGTTTTCAACCTTCCACACGGCTTGTACTTGCCGGCGGGCACCACGATCCAGATCGATAAATCGGCGCCCTTCGCGCTGGAAATTGAAACCTGTGATCAAAAGGGATGTTACGCCAACATGCCGGCCGACACTGAATTGCTGACCGCCTTGATGCGCGGCGCAAACCTGATCGTGACCTTTCAGAATCTTGCCAGAAAACCAATCGCCGTGCCCGTCACACTGGTCGGGTTCACGGCGGCGTTCGAAAAGATCCGTTAATCTGAGTGGAGAGCCGACAGTAGCCGGCAGCAGCCAGGCCGGTCAGTTCACACTGATAACCTTGTCAATGTGAAACAGGAACGGAGGGTTTGTCCGTTCTCTCGGGTTGACCGCCGTCACCGACACGGTCCAGTCGCCACTTTCCATACGGCCGATGTCGGCGGCGTACTTGGCGTCATTCCCCTGTTGCATCAGGAGCTGCGATTGACCGGTCCGATCCGGTCCTGAAAGACGCGCCACGACATGGATGCCGTTCAAATGATCGCCGTTCTTGTCCCGGATATCCATCATGAGCGCACCTGCGGACGAGTCAAACTCAAGAGCCCCGCTGTATCCTTGACGTGTCAGGGCATCGATTTTGGATTGATCCGGCTGATAATGAACCGAACTCGCGCGCTTGTTTTCCCAGTCTCGAACTTTGAAGTCAGGCACCGGATAGGCTCCCATCGGGCTGGACGGCAATAGCGTCACGCCGTAGACGAACGAACCGCTCGCGGCAACGATCAACCCTAACGATAGCATTGTTCGGATGACTCTCAATCTGGGTTTGTGTTTTCGCACGACTGACGATCCACGATAACTGCTGCTTTGCATCTGTCCTCACCGATTAACCGACGGGTTACGGCAGCATTTGACCATCTTCGCCTTAAAGGAGATGCAACTTCCCCCGACAGGTTTGACTAAAATTCTAACGGTTCGTTTCCACGCCCGCATCTCTGGGTGGGTGTCCTGATTTGGGACGTTTGTCCTGAATGGGGATGATACGCCCCTTATCCGGGATCAAGTTTCCATGTGTGCAGGTCTTGAATTCAAGAGTACCCGTGGAAAAACAAAGAAATAGGCCAAAGGGCGGAACTGAATTTTCAAGTGGCAGGAGACTTGCTCATCAATGCACAGGATCACAACTTGAATCGAGGACACACCCCAATGTCCACAGGCCACAAATTTCTCGACAACCGCATCTGCAACCGTTTCAGCAAAGACCGCAAGGGCTCTGTTGCCATCATCTTCGGGTTGGTTTTCCCCGTCATCGTGCTGGCAACCGGCATGGCGATTGATTTCTCCCGCGCCAATAATGTCAAGGCGGTCATGGCCAATGCCATCGACGCAGCGGCACTGGCAGCGGCCAAGCACATGGCTGACGGTGAATCCGCTGACGATGCCACGGCATTGGCGCGTGAGTATTTCGAAGCCAACCTCGCCGGATTTGATATCAACGGTGTGTCGGTAACGAATTTCGCGCTCACGCGTGACGAAGAGGCTGGCAGCGTTGACATCTCTGCTGACGCCACATTGCCCACGAGTTTCATGCAACTCGCCGGCTACGACGTACTGACCGTCGGTGTCGATACCACGGCCATATACAAGACACGTCCGGTTGAAATGGCGCTGATGCTGGACACGACCGGCTCCATGAGCGGCAGCAAGATCGAAGATCTGCGGAATGCCGCCGAAGAGGTAGTCGACATGCTGCTGCCGGAAGGTCGTTCAACCGACGGCAAGGTAAAAATTTCGCTGGTGCCGTACAGCTCCGCCGTCAATGCGGGCGACTACACGGAAGCGGTAACGGGTGAGAGCACCGGCAACCTGTGCGTCACGGAACGCGGCGGCCGCAACGCCTTTACCGACCGCTCACCGGAGCGCCGCCGCGTGTTGAAGCAGGCAACCGACAGATGTCCCGATATCTCTGTCGAGCCGCTGACCGAATCCCGCGACGCGCTGCTCGACAAGATCAGGGATCTGCCAGCCGCCGGTTCCACGGCCGGACATCTGGGCATCTCCTGGGCCTGGTACACACTGTCACCTTCATGGTCATCGGTTTGGCCCGCTGAAAGCACACCCGTCAATTACGGTGAGGATGGCACGGTCAAGGTTGCCGTTCTGATGACCGACGGCAAGTTCAACACAGAATACATACGCCGGAATGGCGACTCTTCGCAGCAAGCCGAGGAAACGTGCGAAAACATGAAGGAAGACGGTGTGGTCGTCTATGCTGTCGCCTTCAGAGCGCCTGCTAGTGCTGAACGCCTGTTGTCTGAATGTTCGACCGATGCGGATACACACTACTTCGATGCTGAGTCGGGCGCCGACCTGATCGCCGCTTTTCGTACCATCGCAGCGGGTGTTCAGGATCTCAGATTGACCCGGTAAAAGGTTTCGCTGGAGCGTCAATTCCTCCGGCCATTGCTGCCAGTGATCCTAACGGCAGGCAATGGTCGGGGGGAGAGCCACGCCGAAGCGACAACCCTTGACCTCAACAAATCCTGGTTCAAACCTGAAGAAATTCTCTCTTAATTAACCAGGGCCTGACTAACGTATACGTCGGTGTCAGTATCCGGCTCGCGAGAATCAGAAGCATCAATTTCGAAAGACCAGTGTGGCATGGGGCAAGTCGCATATTCAGACACCGACAGCGAACTCAGGGGCGTTATCTCCACAATCCGTGGCAACGCCTCAAAAGTGAATGAGGCATCCAAGGAACGTCTGGCGTTTATCGACGATCTGATCGCATCCACACATGACGTCAAGGCGAAATTGTGTGATGCCAATGGCCAGGTAACCGTCGCCTGTTCGAGCCTGACGGACGCCGTCGACCAGTTTGCAACCATCAAATCGCTCACCGATCAGTCGGCCGCCGACGCCCGGGAAGAAGCGAACATCACCTCCCAGTCTCGCGAACGTCTGACGGCGCTGACTGGAGAGTTTCAGACGATCAACAAGCTGGCAGATGGGATCACCGCAATCTCGCGCCAAACAAGGCTTCTGGCTCTCAACGCGACGATCGAGGCCGCCCGTGCGGCGGAGCATGGACGCGGGTTTTCTGTTGTTGCCAATGAAGTAAAGCGACTTTCCGAGAATACCGAGACTTCCAGCAAGGGGATCAACGAATCTCTCGAACCGCTTGGCGTCCACGTTTCAGATCTGGAAGGCAGCATCGACAGCCTGACTCAACTGATCAACGGGGCTGCAGAAAACCGGGATGACCTGGCAAGTATTGTCGACGCCATCGTCACCGTGATCGACACAGCGACCGAGTCGACACGCCAGAGCGAGCAAACGACACATTTGATCGTCGACCAGTGCGACGATGTGATCAGTAAACTCGAGATCATCCGCACGGATGCCGAAGCAGCGGTCACAGGTTCCGCGACAAATATCGATCTGGCTGAAAAAGCTCTGGCGTTAATCGGCAGCTGAACACGACGTGCCGATCTGATCGACAAGACCATTCCATGGCGCGGCAAGGGTTAGATCATCAAATCGGTGGATTGTCGTGGCCATCCTTCAATGCCGCCCAGGCGCCGGAAGTCGCCACACAGAACGGCACGAGAAATGTCAGCACGAGCTTGATCCAATTGACGTCGCCTGAACCAAACAGCCGGTCTCCCTGATTGCTGAGATTAAGCAAGGTGCCGACAACCAGGGCGAGCTTCAGCGAGCGGTGCAGTATCGGCGGACGCAAAGCGCGCTGGAAGGCGTGATCGAGCATCTTTGATTCCATGAAATCGGTTGGCACGACAGCGTCGAGGGCCACCATGCATTGATTGGCCTGGAACGCAATTGACGCGTACTCACGGTGCGACGATGGTCATGAGTACCGCAGTTCCTGGCCCAGTCCCAGCTTCTGTGCCTTGTCGAGCATGGCAGCGCCCAGGGCAATGTCGGATAGCGACAGGCCCCGATGCCAGAACAGGATGGTTTCATCATCGCTTTCCCGTCCGGGCTTCTTGCCCGCGACGATCTCGCCGAGTTCTCCATGCAGGGTTTCAGCCGTAATCAGGCCGTCGTCCACGTGCCGCCGCAGGGCGCCGAACGGCCCGGCGCCGGCCTGGCCCCAATCGTCGACGACAACCTTGTCCATGACATCCGTCAGTGACAGCTCCACCGCACTCATGGTGCCGTAGGGGATGACAAGGGCACCAGGCTTGATCCAGTCGGTCTTGAAGTGGGGGTGGGGTTCGGGCAACCGGGAGGCTTCGACCATGATGTCGGCGCCTTCCAGGCAACTGCGCCAATCCTCGGTCACCACAACCGGTTTGTTCAGATCCGCAGTCAGTTTCTCGGCAAAGGCTTCGCGGCTTTCCGCACGACGTGAATGAACCCTGATCTCGTCGAAATCAAAGATCCCGTCGAGCAGGCGGACGTTCCAGTAGCTGGTGGCCCGCGCGCCGATATGGCCCAGGATTTTGGAATTCTTTCTGGCCAGGTATTTTGCGCCAACCGCCGTCAGGGCCCCGGTCCGCATTTCCGTGATATCCGTGGCGTCGATCAGTGCACGCGGTGTGCCGGTTTGCGGGTCGAACAACAAGAGCATGCCGAACTCGGACGGCAGGCCAAGTTTGTAGTTGTCGACGAAATCGCCGACCACCTTGACCCCGGCATAACCATTGTTGCCGGACCAGGGCAGTACCCCACGCAGCACGTTGAAATGACCGGTAGCGTCCTTGGGTCGAATGTGCATGCGCGGTTCGATCACAGTGCCGCCTTCGCCCTGAATACGCAACTGGCTGGTGATCGCGTCCAGGATCTCCGTGTCGCTCATTTCCAGCGCGGCCACATCGGGGCCAGACAGATAGGTGAAGTGTATCGGGTCGTGCATGGCGATCATTACTCTTGGCTGAACATGGCCGACGATCAGTTTCGTGAGGGAAACAGCCCTGTCATTGCGATGCATATCACAGGCGCACCGGATCCGGTCTGGTTGGACGGCAGGTTGGGTAACGCGAAACTGGTGCGGCCGTCACCGCCGTAGTTCGTCCCCAGTAGTGAATAAAGCGCCTGGTGCTCGTTTATCCTGAGGATCTGCCCCTTTGCCTCCATCCAGCCTTTGGGACAAAAGTTTGAACCGAAGACGGCAATCTGGGAGATCATCGGTTCAAGGGCATAGGTCGCGCGCGTGTCGGCAAACCATGCGAACAACCCCAGAACAAGACAGATGAATATGCGGAGAGGGCGTTTCATGACTGGTTCAGTTCCTCGAGGGGTATCTGCCCACCAGCGCCACGCATACGGTCGGCGCATCCGTATCGGTCGTGAAGCCGGTGTTTAGCTTGGGCAGCGCAAACGTGGTTTGTCCGTCACCACCATAATTTGTTCCGTAGAGCGAAAACAGCGCATCGTTGCTGGAGACGGCCAACAACCTGCCGTCGGCCTTTGTCCAGCCTCTCGGGCAGAATTTGAAGGCGAATATGGCGACTTGCCCGACAAAGGGTTCGAACGCCCGGGCCGGTGTCTGGAGGCCGAGAACCAATGCCCCTGTAACGGTTGCACAAATCGTGGTCCACAGCAGTGTTGTCCTGAGCTGTCCGGTCATGCTTCTGTTCCGTATAATCGTCATGCTGCCTCTCGGTGGCCTTTCAGTTGCGCGATGGATAGAGGCCGATCAGGGCAATACAGACAATCGTCTTTGGATTATCGCCAGGCCCGTTCGCCTTGAACTTCGGCAGTGCAAAAGTCGTTCGGCCGTCGCCGCCGTAAATCGTGCCCAGAAGAGAGAAAAGCGCCGAATTTGAACTGATCGGCAGCAACTGGCCTTTTGTCTCAGCCCAGCCGCGCGGACAGAATGTCATGCCGAAGGCCTCAATCTGACCAATGAAAGGCTCAAAAGCCAGCGCGGTTGAACTGACTGAGGCATTTAGTGCCAGGGCAAAGAAAATTCGTGGAATCATTCAATAGTATCTTCTCATTCGAACCGGGACATCGAGAGGTATTCGCAGAACTATGATAGTTGAAACTGTTTATGTATCCGGAGCATTTTGCAAGCCTTTCGCAAAATTATCGAAACCGGTGTTGGGCAATGGTCTGTCCATGGGTGTAAACTCGGGCAAACCCTTGTGAGACGGCGTCCGCAGACAAGCCAACGGACTGGAGATCATTCGGTATGCAACTCTTGTTTCGTCTACCCATCATCCTGTTTGCCCTGGTTTTCGGCGCAACGGGATCGCAGTTTCCCGAGTACGTTCAGCAATATACTCAAAGACTTGGAGGCGCGGTCGACGAACTCCGGAACTTCGTCGAACAATTTGACCGCGATGCAACCTCCGCCGGGCTGACCCGGGACGAAGCACTGAAGGAATACGAAAAGCCAGACAGCGTGTTCCTCGACAAACGCGGCGAAAGCGTCGTGCAGACGATTCGGCGCTACGAGAGGTTGTTTGCCCAGAAGCTCGTGATCGACAAGTCCGGACCGGTCGGGCGCGTGGTTGCCTTCCTCGAAAAGGTCGATTCGGATATCGCACACAAGACGTTTGACGATTTTGAACCGGCCGTTCCGCTCACCATGGAAGGCGGCTTGTTCGCAGCGGGAGGTTTTTTCACGGCACTTCTTGTCTGGCTGGGGTTACGTGGGACCGGACGGGCGGTGGTGCGTCGAGGCCAGAAGTCCCGTACCCGTGACGAAACGCACGACAAGGCAGATGCATCGGCGACTGGAAGTCCACCCCCCATATGACGGGCCCACCGCCTGATACCTCGTTCGTGGTATTACCGGAATTCGGCGTTTAAGATAGAGTTGTGCCAGGTCAAACGGCAATCCTTGCCCGCGCCCTGCTCAGGACACTAGCCATGAATGTACGCGAAACCACCGTCGTTACAGCTCCACCCGAGACGCTCCCGGCGTCGTGGTATCACGATCGTGAGGTTTATGATCGCGAGCGCAATCTCATATTCCGCAAGCACTGGACTTTGCTGGCGCGCGAGGAACAATTGCAGACGCCCGGTGCCTATGTGGCCGATGACATTGCCGATCTGCCTGTGTTTGTCATACGAGGCAAAGAGGGCGAGTTGAAGGGGTACCACAACGTCTGCCGTCACCGTGCAGGACCGCTGGTAAAGGATGGTGCAGGCCGGTGTTCAACGCTTCGGTGCCGTTATCACGGTTGGCTTTATGACATCGACGGTGCCTTGCGCCGCGCGCCGGGCCTTGAACTCGGCCGAGACATCGACCCAGAAAAATTCGGTCTGTTCCCGGTCCGTATAGAGACCTGGAACGGGCTCGTGTTCGGATGCCTTGATGCCGACGCACCGTCACTTCAAGACTGGCTTGGCGACATCGTGGAGATCGCTGAACGGTTTCCGGCAAATGAGGACATGACTTACAAGGGGGAAGTTCTCGAGAGCGGCAATGCCAACTGGAAAAACTACTCCGATAATTCCTGCGAAGGTTATCACGTAGGCTTCGTCCACAAGAGCCTGGGGAAGACCATCGGCAAGGAAGAAATTGACATCAGGCCTTATGACAACGGGCAGTTTGTAGGCTTCGATGTAACCTACACCGCTTCCGAAGCCGACAGCACCCGGCAGGGCAAGGGGTTCTGGATCTACAAGTTCCCGGGTCTGTTGCTGCATTTTGCGGAATATTCGTTCAACTGCGAAAGGGTCAAACCGGTAGGGCCGGAGGGCGTGAAGCTGGTCCGTTGGTACTGGTGCGACGACCGCAAGGCGCAGGCTCTGGGCGTGACCGCGGAGGAGGCCATGGACAGCGGCCGGAAAGTCATGGGCGAGGATCTCGGTATCTGCGAAGACGTCCAGCGAAACCTCTCAGCCGGCATCTACCAGACCGGCCGTATGGCGCCGAGCGAAGAGGTTGGCACGATTTATTTCCAGAAACTTGTACGCGAGGCGTTGGGGGACCAGAGTTAACGTTCGGAGACGGCGTGGTTTCTCCGACCTGACAGATCTGAGGGGTGTGGAATCTTGTGCGGAGTATGGACGCAGTTTGCTTCCAGCGAAGCAACACTCTTCCCTAAAATCAGTACGCCGCCAGAACTCCGTACCGTCAGAACAGGACACGGATTACGACAGACGCCGGAGGCGGCCGCAATGACATACACCCTTCAATTGCTGCCAATCAGAATGATGCGCTCGAAGGGTAGGGCGGTTGCAAACCCAAGGCCGCTGGCAGTCCGCCTAGATCACTAACCTCATCCGTCGCGTAGTACCTGTTTGAGGGTTCATAACCACGATTGACATAAATTCGCCTGGGAATTCTCAAGTCGCAGGCGGGGATCAGGTCGTAACGCAGGCTGGACGACACGTGGGCCACGTCTTCCGGCGCGCAACCCAACTGATCGAACATGAACTCGAAGGCCCGGAGACGGGGTTTGTAGGCGCCGGCCTGTTGGGCGGTGAAGACGGCATGAAACGGTGCGCCCAGCTTTTCAACGTTGTGCATGATCTGATCGTCGGACGCGTTTGAAAATATGACCAGGGGAAACTCCTTCGCCACCGCCGCCAATGGTTCAGGGACATCAGGGTGCGGGCCCCAAGAGGGTACGGCGTCATAAAGGGTTCGGGCATCTTCGGGTTTGAACACGACATTCCAGAGTTCACAGGTTCGCGCCAGGGCGTCGTTAAGCACCTGATCGTACGGTTTCCAGGCCCCGATAACCTCGTCGCGCCGATATGCCGAGAAGTCGGTCAGGAAGGCGTCCATCTGCGATGGGTCCAGTCGGTCGGCCATGAATTTGCGCGTAACCGAAGGAATGTCGAAAAACGTCAGCGTGCCATAGCAATCAAACGTAATGAACTTCGGTGTTGACATGGAGAGGACTCTGATTTGATTGAACGGACTGATCCATTAACCCGCCGTGCAAGACATGCCAAGCGGCGGAAGGCGAGGCAAGAAGGTTGACTGTAGTTCTGGAGCCCTTTCAGGCAAGTGACATTGAAGAGGCGCGAAAGATCAGCACAATTTTCAATTGGCCGCACACAGTTTCCGACTGGCAATTCGCCGCGTCGGTGGGCGCAGGCATCGCCGTCCGGGAAAACGGCCGGTTGGTCGCG
Organism: Hyphomicrobiales bacterium; assembly: GCA_021775835.1. The sequence continues at coordinate 33,192 of JAJFHC010000189.1, forward strand.
ACGGGTCTGACGTGGGTTCTTGGTCAGAAGATAGCCACCCTGGGTTTGCTCATGGTGGCCCCTGATCAACAAGGCCGGGGAATTGGCCGAAAGGTGTTGCGGGCCTGCCTCGACGCGATGCGCGGTTTTACGATTGTTCTTCATGCGACCGACGAGGGTGTCGAGCTCTACCAGTCTGAGGGTTTTGTGCCAATCGGCCGGGTTGCGCAATGCCAGGGGGTAGTGGCCGGGACTTCCAGCGGGTCTGCCGGTGTGTCCGCGCACGGGGACAGCCGCCTACGGTTTTCGGGTCCGGCCGATCACGAAGCGATTACCGCACTCGATCGCACCACACTGGGTATCGATCGCGCCGTGCTGCTTGACCCGATCCTCGTGGATTCAACTGGTGTCGTGCTCGAAAGCAGCGGCGTGGCGACGGGATATGGCCTTTGTCGCCGGTTCGGCCAAGGCTATGCCATCGGTCCGGTAATCGCCGGAAACCGGCAAGACGCCCATGATCTCATATCCCGTTTGCTCAAGGACAAGCCCGATCAGTTCGTGCGGGTGGATACCCCTGAAGGTACGCTCAGCGAGGATTGGCTCACACGGCTTGGAATGCCGCGGGTCAGCGGTGTCGTTGTCATGGCAAACGGACCGTTGCCTCAAGGCAACCCGTCGTTCCAGAAATACGCCCTCATCGGTCATGCCTTTGGTTGACGGGAAACCCACGCCGAATGTTCTTGTGATGGTGCCGGTACAACCCTGAAGGAGTCGACGATTCAGTTGGCCAGCAATCGACCGCTGTGCCACTTTTCGACGATGGCGACCGATTATGAAGAATACTACCGGGATAAGAGAAACGCCCTGGGGGCGCCAACCAAAGAGTTCGTCGATTTTTTCAGGACTTTCGATGTGCCAAATGCATGGGTGCTGGACATCGGCTGCGGTCAGGGACGCGACGCCCTGCACATTGCCCGCCTGGGCCATCGTGTCTTGGGTGTGGACCTTGCTGCGACGGGGATCAGGCATCTGCTCGAGGACGCATCGAAGGAAGGTCTCGATATCGAGGCCGAGGTTGCGGACATTCGCACTTTTGTGCCGTCACGGAACTACGATGTGATCGTTATCGACAGAACCCTGCACATGCTTCAGAAGCACGAACGTACAGACGTTCTGCGAAGACTGCTTGACTGTACAACCTCGAATGCTGCCGTTCTTATCGCCGACGAAAGATCGAACATCGCCGCCTTCGAAGCAGTGTTTGCCGAATCCGAGGTAACCTGGGACTTCACACTCAGGAAGTCGGGATATCTGTTCGCCTGTCGCACCTGTTGATACAGCCGGCCATTGTCAGAACTTTGCGGGTGTTGGCAACTGCAGCGGTTTGAGCCGCGGCAGAAAACACTTGCGCAGCCTCCCAAAAGGGAATTGTGTTTGCACCTTGGATACCAGGGAGGTTGTTATGTCGGACAGGTACGATGCGGTTGTCATCGGGGCAGGGGTAATCGGAGCGGCCACGGCGCTGGCGCTTGCCAGAAAGGGCCGTAGCGTCCTATGCGTCGACAAACTGCCGGCATCCGGTTACGGCTCCACGTCGGGCTCCTGTGCAATCATCAGGCCCTACTATTCAACCGTCGACGGATCCGCCGTTGCTTATGAATCCCACTACTACTGGAAGAACTGGTCGGATTTCCTGGGTGCCGAAGACGAGCGCGGCCATGCCCGCTATGTCAACTGCGGCTGCCTTGTGCTCAAGACCGAAGGTAACGACTATCTTCGCAAGGCCGGTGACATCATGGAGGAG
>JAJFHC010000190.1 GCA_021775835.1 Hyphomicrobiales bacterium
GCGGCTGCAAGACTCAGACACATCGCGGCCGGAAAATGGGCCACCCGCAAATACATGAATATGAAACCGCTCTACGAGGAGCAAACATCAACCCACGGAGCCGTCGCCTGATGAAATGTGCGAAAGATCTTTGACACTACCTGAGAACGTAATGCAACGCTCGCTAGCGGCTACCCTCACTTGTTCAAGGAGGGCCGACGGCGCTTTGAATTGCGCCAGGGCGTCATATTCAACCTGTTTTGGCATGGTCTGAGGTGTCCTTGCGTTATGACGATATAACAAGTATTATCTTATCAAACATCACTCGCGTGCGCAAGAACATATTGGAAACATCTGATGTCCGCATTGAATTGAGCGGCACGCAAACGCACTGGGGGAACACTTGTTGGGTGAGTCGGATTCGCTGGTGATGAAAGATCGAGAAAACGGAGCGCAACTCGATGCCTTAATAGTGCTCCAGCCACAATTTGCAAGCCCAACCGGCGATAAGTGCCGCTCATTAAATAGCAAATGGGATTGAAAAGTAAGTATTCTCGCTTGGGCCTCAATCCAAATTCATGTCCCAGAGAAAAATCCGTACAGATACGCGGTGGCAATTGCTGCTGGAAGTTTTATTAACATAGAGACACCTCCCGCACCAAACACATCCAAAATCGCTTGAGATATCATTTCAACCAATTTCAGAGACATCAAATAGTAATTTTTTTCGGAATACAGTTCTTCTACCTTAATGGATCCCATTATATATGTTAAGGCCTTGCTTGCAGCCGACGCAGATGCGGGATCTAAACTAGAGTATAATGCTCCTTTATACATTAGAGACGAGATCTCATCCTTAACTTTTTGATTATCTTTAACGTATTCTACAGCGACGTGATGTCTCTGTCGGAACCAGCCGATTTCTTGCCCCGGTATTTCGTCGTCACCAACACCGACTCCCGATCCCCCGTTCTCATCCCCGGATGAGATTTCTTCGTCAAAATTGTCATCGGTATTGTTTGATCCCGCGCTTCCGTCCCCGCCAAAATTCACAAATCTAACCGTGCCATTGCCCGTAAAACGGGTGCCATTGCCGTTGTAGGGAAATGTTGACGGATCAGCCGAAGGATCACCATTCAAATTCGCGACGTTCTGAAACTCAACTAATGTGCCGTCGTTTCCGCGGTGAAATGGATTGGCAGTATCAAAACGTAGGCCACCACCATTCGCATCAATTTGGAATTTTGCGGTAAATCCGAGTAAGGCTCCATCATCAAATGCCAACCCGCCAAAGCCACGCTCGCGAGAAAACCCGAGCGACGGAAAGAAATCAAACGGTTGAAACTCATTTCCAACAAACGTTCCAGGCAGACCGCAAACTGCAATTACACACTCATAAGATGCATCGGGAAAATTACCGAGAAACTCACCAGCATGAACCGCTTTGCCAATTACGACGTTTTCTGGGTCAAGCGTAATTTGCGCGCCACTTGAACCGCCGAAACTAATTGCAAGTGAAAGCCTCCCCCTGATATTGTCGCCTCTTTCGATTCGATATGTTGCAAAGCCATCCGTAGACGAAATTCTCGATCGACCGTTACCAAACCCCCCAGAATACGGAACCGTATCTCCCGTGAGTCGAATTATGAGCGAGTTCGTGGGCAAGGGGTCAAGCGTAAAGCCTCCAGGACCTAAGTTGAACTTGCCAGAATTGCTGGTAATGCCGTTTGCAGTTATTCGATTGCCTTCCAGAACAACATCGCCACGTGTCGTAATTGGCAAATTGCTTAGGTCCAGATGCCCGCCCGCCGTCAGGCTTAGCGTTGGTGCAAACGGTGAATTTGCATCCATTGCGACGGAACCAGAGGAATCGCTGGCGATATCTCTGTCGGCTTCAATGCTCTGGTTGGTTCCATTGTTGAGCGCCGATTGTACAAGACTTGGCCGCACAATTGAGAAAGTCAAAAAGCCGGGGAAAGTTGTGATTAGGGTATCTTCTGTAAACAGAACATTCTCTGGGTCCAACAGCCACCAACCAGCATCGCCCAGTGGCGACGAAGCATCCGCAGCCTTCGTCACGTCGAGGGTTATTGCACCTGATGTTTCGATGAACCCACCATCACCACCGTCCTGTCCGCCCCGCGCGGAGATTACTGCGTCCGTATGAGTGGAGTCATCAGACCAGACGATGACCTTTCCTCCGTCACCGTTCTTCGTCGCGTTTGCGCTGATCGATACGTTCTCGCTGAGATCGACGTTTGTTGCAGTCGGAACAGGTTCGTCTTCCAGTTTGATGCCATAGCGGGCGAGTGCATTCGCATCAGCATTGCCGCCCTTGTAGTCGCCGCCGACAAGCACCGTCCCACCACCTGCGTCTCCGTCCGTGTTGATGACAATCGTGTCAAGATAGATAACCTCGCCAGTGATCTTGACCTTGCCGCCTTTTTCAGCAGCCTTAGTGCCTGAAGCTTTGAGAGTACCCGACGCCTTCACGATCTGTGCCGGTGCTTTCGCTTGCTTGGTCTTCTTAGTCGGCGCACCCAGAACAATCTTGCCGCCACGTTTGGCGACAGTGTTCGCTTCGATGACGCCGGTGTTGTTCACCACCGAGTTGACCACCTTACGCGCTGTAGCTGCGGTCAGTGCTACAATGCCACCATCGGCCTTGATGGTGCCTTCGTTCTTCACACGGTCGGCAAGAGCCTTGCCGGTGGCAACGTCAATTACTTCGCCCGACAACTCATCGGTCAGGTCCAGATGAATGAGGCCGTCGCCATACATGTCGAGAGTGAACCCGTTTGCCGCAGACAATCCGACCGATCCCAGTCGTGCAGTGATGACACCGTTGTTGCGCACTCCCGGCGCGACGAACGCCCCGATGCCGTAGTCAGCAATTGATATGTCGCCCAGGTTCACGACGGAAGCACCAGGATTGCCGGGAATGTTGAACTGGTACCGGCCCTGCATAAAGTCTTCGTTTGAGATGTCATGCGTCGTGGCAACCAGCCCGCCCACATCAATCTTCGAATTGGGACCAAAGAGTACCCCATCAGGGTTCACGACCATGACCGTCCCGTTAGCTTTTAATGTTCCGAGAATACGAGACGGGTCCTGACTCCCCACAACCCGGTTCAGCGTGATCGAATTGGTGCCCGGTTGGAAGAACTGCGTGGTTTCGTTGACCCCAATGTTGAAACTCTGCCAGTCGATAATGGCCTTTTCGGTCGATTGGTGAACATGAAGCGTGGAGGCATCGGGTTCAGAAATCTGTGCCTGTCCGCCGACGACCTTTCCGCCCTTTGGATTTGCGAAGCCGTTATGAGTAATTGAGATGAGCGCCAGCGGAAGCGCCGTTAACGCAGTGGTTGCCTTAAGCGCTTTCTTTAGCCGTCTTGTTTGGTTCATGGACTATTTCTCCTGACCCTCAAAACTGTGCCGTGAACTTGAAGAAACCCTGCCATTCTTCATCAATCGCAATGCTGCTCGGTTTGTCGACGGTCCGTGCTGCCTGCAAGTCGGCGCTGAACCAGTCCTTGCCGAACCTGATGCCACCACCTGCGGATGCTGCCTCGTCTTTGCGGGCCGTCCCAAGTGGGGCCTTCAGGTTCCAGATATGGCCGTAGTCTCCAAACGCGTAGACTTGCACGTAGTCGAAGATCTGTGTGAATGCCGTTGGCGCAATATTCAGGTCATGGCGTAACTCGCCAAGGAGGGAAACGCATGTGTCGCCGGTGATGACCGATGGATCATAGGCACGCCCGAATTGTGCTCCCCCGTATCCGCACTCCTGTGAAGAGAGAAGCGGGTCGTCGGTCCACTGACCGTTTAGTGCCGCGAATATCGAAAAACCCTCCGGCAGCCGTTGGGTTCTAGACGCAGATATCGTGGCCTTGAAGAAATCGACTTTGCCGTTCGACCGTGAAGCGACCGTGTTGCCGTTCTTGGTACTGCCCAGTCCTTCAATGCCCTGACTAATGGAACCAACGATCTGATTGACGCCGTTGAGTTCGTCTGCTTTGTCCCACGCGAGTTCGCCACGAATGATCCGCAAGCGGTCACGACTGAACGTACCAGCAAGGAGACGACCTTCGGACTCCTTCCAGTCAAAGGCGGCGGTGCCGGTGAGGTTTTGAGAACGTGTGCGAATGAAGGGATAGGACAGGGCACCTGAGATGTTGAAGCCCTCGGTCTCGTAGTCGATAGCCTTCAATGCCCGACTGCCGGGATCGCCCCAACTGGCATTGCCGGAGAGATCGAAGGCCAGTCCGTCCGATGTGAGCACTTGCCGATAGCCGAAGACGAGGTAATGAAGTTCTGGCCTGATCTTGCCTTGCTCTGGCCCCGCCGTTGAATATCCGACCTTGATCGCTTCGTGAACGCCAAGCGCATTGTTGAGGGTGCCGATGATTGTGGGTTGGACCGGACCGGTACCCGCTGTGCCCCGGTTGTCGACGTTGAGATAAATGTCCCAGGGGTCCTCTTCCACCATCAACGTCATGGTCGATGCCAGTGCATTCGTCTTCGATGCCGAAAGGCTCGACTTGAACGCGAGGCCCGGCAGATCGTTGGCGAGCAAAAGATACCGCTCCATGGTCTGGGCGCGGATTGGACGTTCGTTGGTGATGCTGGCGGCGTAGTCAGTAAAGAAGTCTCGATAGCGATCAAGCCCCTCCGGCCAGACAACCCGGTCGACATAGCCTTCCAATGCCTGCAAACGAATGACAGCACCTTTCTCATCCAGTTCCTGCGGCGGTACAATCACACGTGACAGCGCGTATCCAGACTGTCCGTATCGCACAGTGATCTCAGCGGCGAGATCGAACACCTGTTTGAGCGTCACCTTCTTGCCAACAAGAGATGAGGTTAGAGATTGAAGTTCGGCGTCCGAAAGGACCGTGTTGCCGTCGAGTCGGATGTCCTTCAGAAAAAGAACTATCTTCTCGGCTTGATCGGGGGCCATTGTGGTCTCAAGGCCGCGTCGTTTGGTGAAAGTAGATGTTGGCGCGCGCGGGGGTTCGAAGCGTTGCTCAATGCGGCCTGGATCGTCCCTCGACGGAACGGTCTGGGCCAGGACATCTGAACGCAATGCCGACCATGCCAGAACACTGGCAATTATCCCCCAAGCGAAATAACGCACGCTTGCCAACCCCGTTTGTTGCTGCCTCTTAGTATTTTGAGAATAAGGCTACAGGAGAATCTGACCGCTGCAGAGTCATTTTATTCTGTGCACGTTATGGCTTCGGCTTGATCAGACAAAACTGTGAACGAACACTTTCTGATTGGCGGCTTGTCTCGATAAATAACCTGCACGGACCAGTCGAATTACTACGCCGGGGGAACCGTTTTTAGTGGATGCGCTATCTGCTCAACCACCCTTACCTGCATCACACTATCGCCAACCCTTGACGACTTCAGGCGGATAGATTTCATCAACGGCTCTGTAGTATGCAAGCTTGTCGCGGTGTCCGTCATCATATGAAGTGGGACATCTTGCAGGCTGAGCGAATTGAGTATCTGGCTCATCCGGGTTTTCATTCTACGCGGCGGATTTGCGGTATTGCAAACGCCGTGTCTCGATTGTCTGTCGTTTGATCCTTTCTCTTTGCAATAAAATGGTTTGTCCCCGTCCGAAGTAGACATCGGCGGGCGTGAGGTTGCGCAGGCTCTCGTGGTATCGATGATGATTGTAATGATCGACGAAGGCTTCGATCTGCGCCTCAAGGTCACCCGGGAAGTAGTAGTTCTCCAGGAGAATACGGTTCTTCAAGGTCTGGTGCCATCGCTCGATCTTGCCCTGAGTTTGCGGATGATACGGGGCGCCGCGAACGTGCTCCATGTCCCGATCGTTCAACCATTCGGCCAGATCGCCTGCGATATAACTGGGGCCTTTGTCAGATAACAATCTGGGCTTGTGGACAACAGTGGCCTGATCACAGCCGGAGGCTTGCAACGCCAATTCCAGGGTATCGGTGACATCGCCAACCTTCATTGAAGTGCACAGCTTCCAGGCGATGATGTATCGGGAGAAGTCATCGAGGATCGTCGATAGATAATACTGGCCCCAGCTGATGACCTTCAGATATGTGAAGTCGGTTTGCCACAGCTGGTTTGGCCGCGTTGTCTTGTCCTTGAACTCTTTGGCAGCTTTGATAACCACGAAGGCGGGGCTGGTGATCAGATCATGGGCCTTGAGCAGCCGATAGACGGAAGCTTCTGAGACATAATACTTTTGCGTATCGGTGAACCGTACCGCGAGTTCCCGTGGCGACAGGTCAGGTTCCTCCAGCGCCAGGTCGACTACAGCGTCACGGACATCGTCGGGGATGCGGTTCCAGACGCGAGACGGTCTGGACGGTCGGTCTTCCAGAGCCTCCGGGCCACCGGTCTGATACCGGTCATACCACCGATAGAAACTGGTTCTGGAAATACCCAGCATCGCCAGGGTTCGTTTGGCCGGCAGATGAGACCGTTCAACCAGATTAATGATCTCAAGTTTCTCAGATGCAGGATATCTCATTCCTCGTCTCCCCCATCTGCGATCATGCTTTTTTTAAGTAGCCGTAACTCAAGCGCCTGCTCGGCCACAACCTCCTTCAGTTCGTGGGCTTCATGGCGCAGACCCTTGACCTCATCTGTCGTGGCCGCGCGAGCCGTATCGCCGGCAAGCCGTTTCTTGCCCGCTTCCAGGAACTCCTTCGACCATTTATAATACAGGCTCTGAGCAATCCCTTCACGCCGGCAAAGCTCGGCGATGGTCTCTTCGCCGCGCAAACCATCCAGAACAATGCGGATCTTGTCTTCAGCCGAAAAGTGCCTGCGCGTCGCACGGCGGATATCTTTGATGGCCTTCTCTGAGCTCGTGCCCCGTGGCCCGGATTTATGTCTCATCTTCACTCCTTGGTGGTTACGATGAGCCAGAAATCCTCCTTAGTGCAATCCTGCAACCTGTCCCACAAGCGTTGATGTCAGACAGTCTGATCATTCCGATATGATGGATAACATTCAAAACCGGCGGCGACCAGATGACCCTCTCTGGAAGGGGCGCCGGTAATTTGACCTATTTCAATACACGTTGATTAGGTAGCCTGCGTCATCTTCCGGCGCTTGGGGGGGTGTATATGCCTGTGCGTTACACTGACAACTGAGAATAACAACATCCCACAGTCTTCGGCAAAGTGATTGATTTGCAGTGTCAAGTGGATGAAATTGTAGAACGCCTGCTGGTGGACTCGAATTCGCTGGTGTGATGATGCTGGAAAACCACTCAACTCACGCGTACGTACTGTTCCGAAAACTCAGAAGATTTTGTTCTCTGACAAGCAGTTTGCTCTTCCTGTCCAACCGTCACAATCGTTACTCTTAGGCTCCAAGACAGTCACTCACCCCGTTCAAGATACCCTGAAGTTGCTTTTTCCATTCACGGGTTTCACGGGAATAGCGGCCATGTTTGAGTGCGTTCTTATTGCCCTTCGGTGCACCGGTATTTTTCCCCCCATGCATACGGCACCGACCATTAGCCATTGCAGGTGAGCGGCACGGTTTCCCCGACCTTCTCGAATGCGCTCCGCATCTCGGGCTCAGGTGCATGGGTAACGGTTGTTTGTGCATGGCTTTGTTGTGCTCCATTTCTTTTGGCCCCCCCGGTCTGTTCAATGTTGCCGACAATGGCCTGTCCGCCTTCATGGACGTGGACATGCTCGACAATCACCTTCTGCTGTCCCTTGCCTCTGTGTTTGTCCAGTGCGCCTACAAGGGTTGCATAAGACCGCATGAGGCGATTTGCCTGGGTGAGGTTGTAGGAGCGGCTATCGGAGTTGATTTCAGGAATCATGGCCCGGCGCATGCACTCCATTGCTGCTTGATGGCAGGCAATAATCTGGGCTGCAAACATGCCTTCGATTTCACCCTGTGGTGCAATGCCTTCCATGGAGGCCATGCAGGTGCCGATGGTGTTTTCAAAATCCTTATCAGTCGAATCTGGAGCGTGCCAAAACGCGTGCATGGCCTGTGCGGGAATGAGATTGCCGAATTCCTCGCTCTCAGAACCGGACGCACGTGAAAGCCTGTCGCGCTTGACCTTGACTTTCTTCACCCTTGGATCGTCGGTATGTTCTACTTTGGCGGGCTTGGGTTTTGTCATGCTATTTGCCTCTTCGTCGCCGTCCTCACAATCCGAGACGCCCGAATTGCCAGCATGTCGATAGCGTCCAGGAGTCCCAAATTGGCCCGTACAGCGGGTTTTGTGGTTTGGGGTGTCACTATGCATTGAAACTGGCGTCTGCGGCGTCCCTGAGTCCGTAGGGGAATCTGCGGTATCTTGCAGAAATGGGGTTGCGCAACTATGTTTGGTCTCATGGCTGATGTTCTCGCTACCATATTTGCCGTTGTGGCCTTTTTCGCCATTGGGTACTGGCTGCTGTATTCAGATGCGTATTCTGAGTACAAGTTCTTGGACAAGTGGCCTGCAATGCGCCGGGCTTGGGCACACAGCGAAGCCCGCCCGATGCTTCTGCACCTCACTTTCCTGGGCACGCTAATCGTCATGGCCTGCCTTGCTGGATTTAGCCTACTCAACTACTTCTCCTGACGAAATCTGATGCGCAACCCATAGGTTGAGTATCACCGTTTGAACACGCTTGCCCGACGCAGCCGCATTCGCAATCTTTTCGATCTGTTCAACGCTGTCAGGCGACGTGAATATGGCAACGTCGGGTTGCATGTGTCAGGCACCTGCCTGTTTGTTGCTGCCAAGTTGAGCAATCACACTTTGCCGAATGAATTCCGACAAGGTTTGAGCACGCTCGTTAGCGGCCTGTTTGGCCTGCTCAAGCATTCCTTCAGGGCGGCGGAAACGGGTGACTTCGCCGTAAATCTGATTGCGCATTGGTGCGGAATCCTGTCGTACTAAATGTGGTATTATGATACCACAAAATCATTTCTGAATCAAAATCTTTTGCATGCGAAACAGGGATTGCGCCCCGTGTTGCAACACTCATGAAAATTAGGAGTGAATTCGCTCAACAGTCCGACAAATCAGGCTATGATGAACTTGAACAGTCGAGCGCATCGAGGAGAATCAGATGACTCAGAACGAAAAAAGTTCGTACGCACGCGCTTGGGAAGTCCACGACTATGCAGAGAAAATATTGGCAGACCGTATGAACTACGGCATGGTTGCTCAATCGATGCTGATGTTATCGTTTGTGACGTTACTTTCGAATTCCAACCAAAGCAATTTCACGCCAATCGCTGAGATACTTATATGCCTTTTTGGAACATTTTATAGCTACTTTCAATTGTCGAGAATAAGGAGCGTATCGCAGAGAATTATTCATCTTCAAAAAAAATACCTGATGGATGATGAAGTGTTTAGTGAATACATGACCGCTTACTCACCTAGCACATTCTCAAAGAGAATAAGAACGCACTACGTCCCAGTAACGCTCTATGGGCTGTGGCTGACATTTTTGATTTTGAGTGCCGTACAGTACATTCTGAAATAGAACTTTAGGGCGAAACACGTAAATTTACCGCAGTTTCGTGCGGGATAATGCGCGCCGCACTTGACCTGCATGCCGCTAATCGCCTCTCCGGTGGCAGTGGGGAGGCATTCGTGACTGGACGGAACTTGAGGGGGCTGTTGATAGTCTTGTCGCCGAGCAAGCCGCCTTTGTAGCGTGGTGGAATGGGGCCGTAACTCCGAACAGATCTCACGACCGAAAACGCAGGTCTGAGTTTTCGGTTTCCGACGCTGAAAAGCACACCAACATTTCCCAGCAACATGTTTCCCGCTGGCGCAAGAGCCTAAAGGATGCGGATGCCCATCGCGTCAAGCTGTACGGCCATGTATGGCGAAGTCCAAAAGACTCCTTATCCATGAGAAACAATTAGACTGCGAGCTGCGATCATCTATTTTGTTCAGCAATCAGCATGTCACCAGCCGATACTCCAAGAGTTCCAAATGGCCTCATTTATTGCGCCAGAGTCAAACACCTATGGCACATATCTGGATTTCGGCAAACCTTTGACGCCGCAGTCCCAGTGAATCCCTATTTGTGTGCCAAGCTGAGCTCCGTCCAAACCACTGTCCAGACCACTTGCTTGTGCGAGTCTGCCTTCCCACGTCGGAAATTGATTATCAAACCACTCTATGCTTCCGGTGAGACAATTCTCGTAGGTGGAGGGAAGAGCGTCGAAAAAATCTAAGTCGTCAGGCTCACCTCTTAGCGGATTGAAAATCTCCTCCACCGGCAGGCCGGAGTCCTTGGATACAAAGTCGTCAGTTGACGCAATACCTCTGCCAGAATACGCGGCATGCATATCTTTTCTTGCGTCTTTTGGGGCGCCTCTAAGCTGATGTATTCTACGTTGCAGATAAATTGACTTTGCAGACTGAGCGACAGACAGCACGCCCTGGAACAGATCCAGATACAATTTTTCCCGTTTTCGTTTTCTTTCAAACTCAGCGCGGGTCGCAGCCTCTCTGGCTGCCAACTCTATCGCTTTACGGATGTTTGCTTCGCCTTCATCCAGAATGCGGTAGGCATTTTTTCGGCCTTCGTTGAGCTGAGAAACAATAATTTCTATTTCTGTTCTTTGTGCTCGGTTGAGTTCCGGCAAATTCTGTTGCGCTCTATCGCGATCCACGACCAGAAGAACCTCTCTAGAAACATAAATGGAATTCAGAATCGACTGACGATGAACATCCGCCGCTCTGAGTATGTCTAACGCGTCGGTTCGCAATGGTCGATTGTCTGCGTGAACTCTCGGTGAAGTTGCAAAGAACAAAATAAGTGCCGCAACCAAAGACCTCACTACGCATCCCATCGGGCTATTTCCCTCTCAAGGCGTTTACGTGTAACAAAAATAGTATATGCCAATTGCGCTACACTTGCTCTCATGCCCAAGATATTGTTCAGAAAGCTTCTATAATTCAGGACTTTGGTGGCCCACAGTTCTTGTGCACGTCGCAGGTCAACTGGATTTGTGTAACATCTTGTGCATCCATTGGACTTCTTACATGACCCGTTTTCGCTCATAGTCGGATAATCCGCTACTGAAAAATCCCTGTAAGGAAAACTGCCCAGTTCTGGTGAAACGGCGAAAAAACGTTCTTTTTCAGAGAATTTGGGAGTACCGTCACACACATTTCCGTCATTTCGCCTGTAAACAATGGTACCGGGTGCCTGTATAATTTCGCTTGGATATCGTTCAATCGCACGAATTTCGTACTGTCGTGTTGTATCTTTTTGAATTTTTACCAACTCTCTACCTTTACTATTGAACTCCTGCCTGTAAACATTGCTCACAATCACAGCTTGATCTTGTGAATAATCGAGAACCTTCATGGCTGCTAGTTCAATGTCCATCGCAGCACAAAGAGTGAGTGCTGAATATGAATGGCTTGCGATCACGCGGTTTCTATACTCCCTTATTTGGTCAAGGCGTCGATTCAGACGGTCACGCGGAATGCCTAACTCAACTTCTTCCAAGAATGTATTCAGTGCGGCATTCAGATCGGTTGCATAGGATTCATTTGTATGACGTCCCAGTTCAGCTCTAACAATGTCCGGAACCATTTCGCGAATGCGGTTTGCCACAGCCTGGTCTATTTGCTCAGGCAACAGTTTATTCTGAACCATAATGGCCGTGAGTGCTGTATTCACACCGTCCAGTCGATTGTGAACCGAACGCATTACTCGCCGGTTCTCGCGCAATGCGACCATGTACGGATCTGGGCCTTGTTTACCAGCAGGTGCATTTGACCGGAACGGTTTTCCAGTCATGCCTAGAATAGTTTTGCTTAGATTAAAGACACTTGCGAACAGCCCAAAAACACTCGCACGAGCGGGTAACGAACTGACACCCAAAAAGCCGCAAGTCGAGATAGCCGCCGCCCCGTTCTTTAAACCCCTATCCCCCAGATGGGTTGACAGGATCGACCTAATGGATTCTGGTTTGTTTAAGCAAATCAATTCATTAGGCGGATTTTATGTCAGGACCTCGGGGTGTTGTTACGGGTGAATCGATTTCCGCACCCTTGCAGGTC
>JAJFHC010000020.1 GCA_021775835.1 Hyphomicrobiales bacterium
GGTCCCGCGCAACACGGGCCTCCATATGCGCTTTGATCTGTTTGACCAGATCCACGATCAAGGACATCTCTGCCACGGGTAACGCCTTTTCTTGCCGGCGCAATTCGAAGAGACTGCACCAGATTGGAACCGCAATAATCCGCCACGTTCACAGGAGAAAAGAACCGGCGGCAGCGCGCCACCGGTACTTCGTCCTGCCTGATGTGTCTAGCCGGATCTGCCAGGGTCAAGCAAACCACCACCGCTCGGCGCTCTTGCAGCCGTCAAGCGTCCAGTTGCCGGCAACCTTCTCGGGATGCATGACATTGTCGCGCAGCCCGTGGAGGTAATTTGTGAATCCCCAGACAACGATGCCACCATCTTCATGCAACAGGCGCTGGCACTCCCAGTACATATCCTTGCGTTTTGCTGTATCAAGCTCGCTACGCGCGGCAACCACAAGTTCATTGAAACGATCAGACGCCTCGGTGTTCTTCCAAGCGGTGTCGTTCCAGGAGGAGTCCTTGACACAGCACGTCGAGAACATCCAGTCGTTGGTAGGCCGCCCGCCCCAATAGGACGTCGTAAAACCGTTTCCGGGTTTATTCCATACATCGGACCAGAAGCCGTCTGAAGGCACACGTTTCACGTTCACGTCGAGACCAACAGGCTTGGCCGATGCCTGCAGCAAGACACCTGCATCCGCTGCACCATCAAGGGCTGCGGGGGACGCAATCAACTCGATCTTGGCGCCCTCCATTCCGGCCTTCTTGAGGTGGAACTTTGCCTTGTCAGGGTCGTACTCGCGCTGCGGCAATTCGGTGTTGAAGTATTGCTGGGCAGGCGAGATATGGTGGTCGTTGCCGATGACACCGTGACCGCCTTCGATCTTGTCGATCATTTCCTGGCGCTTGATCGAAAGTTTGACTGCCATGCGCAGGTCGAAACTGTCAAAGGGAGGCGTGTCCAGCCGCATGACCATCGTGCGGTGTTGGGTGCCCGTTACTTCCTGCACACGAACGCCCTGCGCAGCGCCAAGCCGTTTGGCGGTTTTGGGGTCGACATTGTCGATGACGTCCACTTCATTGGTCAGCAGTGCAGATTGCCGTGCGGCCGGATCAACCAGGACCAGCGACTCAACTTCATCAAAGTGGGCTCTGTCTTGTTTGAAGTAGTTCGGGTTGCGCGTGAAGAGGGCCCGCACACCAGGCTCGAAACTCTTGATGGCATAAGGACCGGTACCGTTGCCTGTCGTGACATCGATCTTACCGCTCGAATCCGAAGCCATAATGACGGCGTGATAGTCGCTGAGCACAAACGGAAAGTCCGCATTGGCGCCCTCCAGTTCGAAGACGACCGTATCGTCGCCGTCCTTTCGAATATCTTTGACGGGTTTGAACAATGATTTGATGGCAGATTTCGACTCTTCGCTGCGATGTCGGTTGATCGATTGGATAACGTCTTCCGGTGTCAATGACTTGCCGTTGTGGAATTCGACCCCCTTGCGCAACTTGAAAATCCAGGTCTTTCCGGAGTCACTGGGTTCCATGCTTTCTGCCAACTCCGGCGCGATCGAACCGTCAGGCTGCACTTCCGTCAGGTTGCTCCCCCAGCACCAGTTGTTGGAGATTTCAACGACCGCACCGGTATTCTTCAGGGCGTCCAGGTTGTCACTGGTCGATCCTGCCGAGAACCCCTGTCTCAATCGTCCGCCTCTTTTCGGTGTGGCTGCCAGCACGCTATCTGACAGTGACAATGCTGCCGGCAACACGACACCGGCAGCGACCAGCGATGTCACGAACTGTCGCCGGTCGATCTGACCGGCCGCGTACTTCTGGGTCTGGTTATCGATAAATCTGTCCTTCATTCTTCCCTCCATTGCATTTCCGGTATTTGGTTCAACAGGTGTTTCTCGTTGCCGGTCTCCAACAAGGAAGATGCACGCCACGACGATCATCGAAAATTGAAAGATTCTGATTTATCTGTTAGATTATCTAACCAATAAATAGCGTAGATCAGCCCGCAAGATTTTTGATATCGCCTTAAGACATTGAAAGATAAAGATGTTCCGCAAACCACCGCCTGTAGCTGCGGATGGAGATAGTTTTGGCGCGAATTCCTTCAATAACAGCTCTTCGGGCCTTCGACTCGGTGGCCAGAAACCTGAGTTTTCGCTGAGCCGCAGACGAACTCAACGTCACTCACGCCGCAGTCAGCCACCAGATCAAGTCACTTGAGGCGGAAATCGGCCTGACGTTGTTCACAAGAACCAGCAGAAACGTCACCCTGACAAAAGAAGGGAAAAACTATTTCCCGGTCGTGCACAACAGCCTTTCGGCGATCGAAACCGCCACCGACAGATTGCGGTCGGATCATCCGAGCAAAACGCTCACACTTCAGACCTACAGTTCTTTTGCCAATATGTGGCTCATTCCCCGGTTGGCGGATTTTCAGAACTCGCATCCGAACCTCCGAATCCGGGTTAACACGTCCTACCAGGATACCGGGCACCGCAACATGGATATCGGCATATTCAAGGGACCGCCATTCGATGACAGAATGGATTATTCCGAACTGTTCTCAACGGAGCTCATTGTCATCTGCTCACCGGAACGTCTCAAACGGGGACCCCCATTGGAATGCCCCGAAGACCTGGTGAACCACACATTGCTGAGCGTTCCCTCGAGCGAGAACGAACCGGAGGACTGGCTTGTCTGGCTCCAGGCAGCAAATCTGGATGTCGGAGCAATGACGTTCGGGCCCATTTTTGACAACTATCCCATTGTCCTCGAAGCAGTCCTTAACGATGCCGGCGTGGCGCTTGCCAGACGTCCATTTGCCCACAGGGACATCGAGTCCGGGCAGCTGGCTCAGCCCTTCGAACTTGCAGCACCTGAACCCGGCTCGTGGCATTTCGCGACTTTGAAACATGCGCGACGCCAGAATCACATAGCGCTTTTTCAGAGTTGGCTCGTCGCGGAAATTGAAAAGGACCGGCACATTGGCAATACGCCGTCCCGATCAGTTCCCCCGCCGGTTTAGCTGAATGAGCGTGTAGGCGCCGTCGATGTTGAGCGGTCCCCATTTGTCGAACATCGCCATGTCCTTGTACTTGGACAGGTCGACCGAAGCCTTGGTTTCCTCAAGCGATTTTCCTGCACGGGCTGCAGCCAGAACCTGGTCGTACAGGTCGGTCATGTAGTTCCGGAACAACGTAACATCCGCCTTGGTCCCCAGTTGTCCATGTCCGGGTGCCAGAATGTCGAATTCCATATCCTCGACACGCTTGAGCGATCGGATCCATTGCGGCAGATAGGCGTCCGGGAAGTTCTTGAAGGCGACCGTCTTCACCGGAATGAAATCAACCGCGAACAACACGCCTTCGGCTGGAAACCGCATGACGATCATGTTGTTGGAGTGGTTCTTGCCCACATAACGCAGTTCGACCAGCTTGCCGCCAAGCTCGAGATCAAGCTTTCGCTTGAAGGTGATGTTCGGCACGGCCGTCGGCCGTTTCTCGCCCTTAATGACCTTCTTGGCCTTGCGGTGGGAAATGACCACAGCGCCATCGTCGGCAAAGACCTCGCCGCCGGCAATATGGTCGCGGTGATCGTGACTGTAGACCACATATCTTATTGGTTTGTCGAAACGCTTCTTGATCTGCGCCTTCAGCCATGCGGCGGCCTCGGCATTGATCGGGTCGGTGACAATCACACCGTCGGGGGTCACGTAAAATACGGAATAATGAAAGTTGTTCTGAAACCGGTACACGTCTCCCTTGATCTGGGTGATCGACCGCTTCGCATCCTGCGCGTGAACGGGTCCAACAGAAACCACGGAGATGACGGAAAGTGACAGAGCCAGAATCAGACCGGCAAACATCGTACGCATGGTGATACCTCCCAAAGGTGTTGCGGCAGATAACCAATCATATGACACAATGCCACCAGTGGAGAAGCGGTTCGGCGTTCACATAAACGTGGCCGTTTGGTCTCAGCGCCGGACCGCAAGGACGCCTGCTGTGAAAATCATGGCCATCCCGATGAGGGTCAGCGCATCCGGCACTTCCCCGAAAAACAGGAACCCCCAGGTCGCCGCGAACACCAGGTAGGAAAAGTCAAACGTGGCAACCGTTGACGACGGACCCGACTGATAGGCTATCGCGGACGCCACGCTGCCGATGATGATTGCGGTTGCCAAGAGCCCCAAAGCCACAAATTCGTCCCTCCCCATGATGCTCCATTCACCCAGCAGGAACGGGTAGAGTTCGGTCATCGATTCCGACGGGCTCAGAAACCCAACCATGGCTGTTGCCAACAGGCCGACAAGGACAAAGCAGAGGTTCAGCGACAACGCCAGGATCAGGGGATGTTCGGTCCTGCATTTGGTGCGTGTCAGAATCATCGCCAGGGCATAGAGAATTGCCGAAGCCAATGGCAATAGGGCGTAGAGATTGAAATCGCCCACTTGCGGCCGAAGGATGACCAGCACACCACTGAACCCGAGAAACACTGAAAACCAGCCGATCCTGCCGATCCGGTCACCGATAAACAAGGCTGCAAACAGGGTGATGAACAAGGGCAGCACATAATAAACAGAGGCTGCAATCGATAACGCCAGATGCGGCAGGGCGATGTAGTAGGCAAGCCACATGAAGGCGAGCATCGCGCTCCGCACGGCCGTCCAGCCGACATTGTCCGGCAGAAGAGACACGGACGGATATCTGAACTTGATGACAGCGATCAGGACAGGAACGGCCAGCACGGAGCGGACAACGAAGATCTGCCAGAGGGTAAAGCTCGTGCTGATCTGCTTGATGGAGGCATCACCAAGCGACAGGGCAAAAACTGCAATGACGATGGCCGACACCGCCAGTTTCGTGTTGTCGCCGGCGGGGTCTGCAGTGATTTCATCGCGGTTGCCACCGCCCGTGGCTCTATCTGCCAATATTCTCAATCCTCTGCATCACGACGGGTATGCGTCCTCGTCGCACCATTCGAATTGACCGGTATAAGCCAGGAAGATAGTTTCGTGTAGGCGATATAATTTAACGATAGAAATAAGAAAAATTGTATAATGTCGAAACTTCCGATTGGCGGCATCGAAGTGTTTCTGGCGGTCGCCAGGCATGGCAACCTGAAACGGGCCTCTGAAGCCCTTGGGGTTCGCGCACCTGCGATCAGCTACCAACTGAAAGCACTTGAAGACCGTCTGGGCACAACCCTGTTTCTCAGGACGACCCGGTCGGTACAGTTAACCGATGCCGGACGCGCACTGCTGTCGCGGGCGCAACCGGCGGTGACGCAACTGGAAGAAGCAGTCGAAGAAGCACGCGCCTCAAGCAAAGTCAGAAAAGGGGCGGTGAAAATCACCCTGCCCTACTTCGCCTATGAACTCACCATCGCGAAAAAACTGTCGGCCTTTCAGGAAGCCTACCCCGAGATTGAACTTGAACTGTCGTTCAACGAAGCCTTCGAGGACATCGCCGCCGAAGGCTTTCACGCCGGTGTACGATCGGGCGGGCACATTCGCGAAGACATGATCGCCGTGCGGCTGACACCGCCATTGAAACAGGCCTTTTTTGCCAGCCCGGACTATTTCGACAAACATGGCCGGCCCGAACGCCCCGAAGACCTGTTGCAGCACAATTGCATTCGCTATCGCTTTATTGCTTCCAAAAGGATCGCCGAATGGGAATTCAACGGGCCGGATGGTGTGACCACGGTTGATGTCAAGGGCCGCCTGATCGTCAACAGCACCAGTGCCCTCCTCAGTGCATCACGGGACGGCCTTGGGATCGGCTGGCTGTTCCGCCCCAATGTCGAAGACGACATAGCCAACGGGCGGTTGGAAAGCGTCCTGGACACATTCGCCGTTCAGGACCCCGGGCACTTTCTTTACTATCCGAAGGCCAATGGAAAGATAGAGGTCCTTCGTGCCTTCATCGATTTCATGAAATTGATGCCCTGACTTCAGACGTGCCCGGAGAACCCACGGTGGACAACAGCCGAGTAGGCAAAATCCATCAACGTTGCATAACTGAAGACCGGCATGTCGATAGCCCGCTGAACCGATTGGGCAAACGGAGGAAACCCCGTGCACTCGAGCACCATCGCCCCCATGTTCGGGTGTTCCGCAGCGAAATCGACACAAACCCTGACAAACTGCGCTTCGGCTTCGGCAAAGACCGCACGCGGTGGATCGGCCCGTTTCTCCGCATGCCAAAGCCCGTCGAACGCTGGGCATTTGCCATCGTTTCGCGCCCCTCGAATGACCACCCGTTCATCGCGAACCACACCGACCGCATCCAGATGAGCATCGGTAACAGGTTCGGTGTGGGACACCACGACGCCAACAATGCAGTCACGGCCGATCACCTGCGTGGCCCAGGAAACCTGCAGCAGGCTCGAGATGAAGACCGGGATGTCGATGGCATCGGCAAGCCGTTTCTGAAAATAAGAAAAGTGACCGCACTCGCCGATGATCGCCCGCGCACCAACGCGTTTCAACCGTTGCGCCGCGTTAAGGATCGGATCGAACGCACGTTCGCGGTCATCTCCTGAATAGTTCAGGAGCTTTATATTCACGCCTTCGACAATCTCGTACTGGATAGGATAGGGAAACCCGCTGGGATTGCGCACGTCGCCGGGAAACCCGGGATACTCATCGTCCACGAGCAGAATTCCAAGCCCCATCCCCGAACAGATCTGTCCACGTCTGCCCATCGCAATGGTAACGTCATGATCCCGCTGCATGGTACGCTCTCCGTCCGAACATCGATACCCGGTACAAACCGTATCGCTTCAAACTCGTGGAAACCAGAACTTCCATTGCAATCCAAAAAATCTAAAACTAAGGCAACTAATCCGGCCCCTACCCGTTCCGGTAAACGTAGCTGTATCCGTTGATGGCAGGCACGCCGCCAAGATGGGCGTAAAGCACTTTTGAGCCTGCAGGGAAGAAGCCCTTCTGCACCAGATCGATCATGCCCTGCATCGACTTCCCCTCGTAGACCGGGTCGGTCATCATGCCTTCCATGCGCGCGCACAGCCTGATCGCCTCATTGGTTTCTTCGGATGGCACCCCGTACAACGGATAGGCATAGTCTTCGTTCAGGATTACATCGTCGGTTGTGATGTCATGACCGAGTTGAACCAGATCCGCCGTGTTTCGGGCGATCTCCAGAACTTGTTGCCGTGTCTGGTCCGGTGTCGCGGAGGCATCGATCCCGATGACGTTGCGCGCCCGGCCATCTGCGGCGAACCCGACCAGCATTCCCGCATGCGTCGAGCCGGTCACCGTGCAGACGATGACGTAGTCGAACCGGATTCCCATGTCCGCTTCCTGGGCACGCACTTCTTCGGCAAATCCGACAAACCCCAGGCCGCCAAATTTGTGAACCGAGGCCCCCGCCGGAATTGCATAGGGGTTCCCGCCTTTCGCTTTAACATCCGCCAGCGCATTCTCCCAGCTTTCCCGGATGCCGATGTCAAAACCCTCATCCACCAGTTCGATTTCCGCTCCCATCACCCGGCTCATGAGAATGTTGCCGACCCGGTCGTAGACAGCGTCCTGGAACGGCACCCAGCTTTCCTGGACCAACCGGCACTTCATGCCGATTTTGGCGGCTACAGCGGCCACCTGGCGTGTGTGGTTGGATTGCACGCCGCCGATGGTCACTAGCGTATCGGCATTCGAGGCGATGGCATCAGGCACGATGTACTCGAGCTTGCGGATCTTGTTGCCACCAAACGCCAGTCCGGAATTGCAGTCCTCACGCTTGGCAAAAAGCTCGACGCCGCCGCCCAGATGCTCCGACAGACGGCTCAGTTTCTCAATAGGTGTCGGACCGAAGGTCAGCGGGTAGCGTTCAAATTTTGAGAGCATGGAATTGTCTTTCTTCAAGTGTTCTTCCTGGTTCGATAATAATCAAAGCGAAATGAAAGGTGTTCTCAAATTATCCGCCACTCCGTCATGTGATACCGATGTGAAAAGGATATTATGGTATGAAATGACAGTTCCTATCCCTATGTTGAAAGAATCTTTCATGGAAGAACAACTCGACAAAATTGATCGCAGGATTCTCAGACACTTGCAGCGCGACGGCCGCCTGACAAATGCGGAACTGGCCAAAACCGTGAATGTCAGCCCGGCAACCTGCCATCGCCGGACTCAGCGTTTGTTTGACGACGGCTACATCCGTTCGGTGCGCGCCGAGGTTGTGCCCAAGCGGGTGGATCGGGGCGCCCTTGTCGTTGTCGGGGTTGTTCTCGACCGGTCGACGCCGGAGAGCTTTGGCGCCTTCGAAGCGGCGATCGTCGAACTTCCCTTCATCCTCGACTGCCATCTGGTAGCCGGTGATTTTGACTACTTCCTGAAAATCAGGGTTCAGGACATCGCAGACTTCAATCGCCTTCACGGTGAACAGTTGATTGCCCTGCCCGGCGTCCGCCAAACCCGTACCTTCTTCGTCATGAAAGAAGTCATAGACAACGCACCACTGGAATTTTGATTTCCGGTTGGACGCCAGCCCGCTCACATCAGGACTACTGGCTACGGTTCAACCGAGATGCAGAAAAGGTCGGGATTCCGCAATCTGCGATCTCGACAAAGGTTCTGAGGAGATAACTATCGGTGAATGGCCATTCTGTCTTATACATGACATCATTCGTATCAATTCAATTTTCCAATTAGAGCAAATCATCCAGATTGCAGCAATAGCCAGCCGCCTGGAAAACCGGCACTTTTCGCGACGTCGGATGTCTCATGACGCATCAGCGCGTTTTCAAAGGTTCAGGCCCGATGACATATTCAGATGATGCTCGCGTAAAGCGGAATGTTGCGGTTCTCGTGGCCGCGCAGGCAATTCTTGGCGCGCAGATGCCGATGATTTTTGTGGTCGGTGGACTTGCTGGCGGGATGCTGGCCGGCAATCCATGTTTCGCGACACTTCCCATTTCAATGATTGTGTTCGGATCGATGACGACGGCACCCTGGATCTCTCCCCTCATGCAGCGCCGGGGACGCAGATTCGGGTTTTTCATTGGCGCCATCTGCGGCGCGGTCGGCGCCGCGGTTGCCGCCTGTGGTCTGTACATCGGTTCCTTTGAAGTGTTGCTGATGGGCTCGTACTTCACCGGCATATATATGTCGTCGCAGGGTTTCTACAGGTTCGCGGCGGCCGACACGGCCCCAGAAGCATTCAAGCCCAAGGCGATATCTTATGTCATGGCGGGGGGGCTTTTTGCGGCAGTCTTCGGGCCACAACTGAACAAGCTGGTTTACGACGCAACGGTCCTTCCGTTCTTCGGCACATATCTGGCCATTGTCGTCATAAACCTCCTTGGCATGCTCCTGTTTTTTCTTCTCGATCTGCCCCATGAGAAGGAAAACAGAACAGCGAAAGAGGCGGCACAGAACGGCAGATCCCGTTTGGAACTTCTGCGCAACCCAACCGTCCTTGTGGCAATCGTCTGCGCAATGGTCAGTTATTCGCTCATGAACCTTGTGATGACATCAACACCTCTCGCAGTCGTCGCCTGTGGGTTTTCGACCGAAGATGCAAACGACATTGTCTCAGCACATGTCCTGGCAATGTTCATTCCAGCGTTTTTCACCGGTCACCTCATTGTGCGTTTCGGGGCGCCCAAGATTATGTCCGCTGGACTTTTGATTCTGGGACTTGCCGGCATCGTCGCGCTTGCCGGCGTGACGCTCACGAATTTCTATATCGCCTTGATTTTCCTGGGCCTTGGCTGGAATTTCGGCTTCGTCGGCGCAACCAGCCTTTTGGCATCTGCCCATGCCCCGCATGAGCGTGGACGTGTGCAGGGTCTGAACGACATGATGGTCTTCGGCTGTGTGACCTTGGCGAGCCTAGCCTCAGGCGGCCTGATGAACTGCTCCGGCGGGACACCGGTGGATGGCTGGAACGCCGTAAATTACGCCATGATCCCTTTCCTGCTGCTTGCCGGTGCAGCCCTCCTGTGGCTAATCAGTCAAAACCGCCGCGTCAGAAGCAACGCATGAAGTGAAAAAGTTCGCCAAGTCTTCTAGCTAGAGGCGCTGACGTTTGCTGATACCCTCGTTGTGGAGCGAGACTGGTAGCGGCGAATAATGGAATGCCCTCACTGATTTGGGAAAACACGGGGTCGCGGCATCGAACACCTGTGCTTCAACGGCGAATCTGACGTAAAATGACGTCCCTGCAACGCCGAAGCCCCTGGAAACCGCATGCCATCCAGCGACGAACAACAGAACATCGTCACCGAAGAGGCCAAACCGGCCTCCGGCACGGATGTCATTCGCGCTTACGTGAAGAACCTGCCCAATCGGCCGGGCGTCTATCGCATGATGAACGCCGACGGCGATGTGCTCTATGTCGGCAAGGCCCGAAATCTGAAGAAGCGGGTGCAGAGTTACACCCGGATGATGGGCCACACGAACCGGATTGCGCGCATGATATCCGGCACGGTCAACATGGAATTCGTCACGACCGCGTCTGAAGCCGAAGCCCTTTTGCTTGAAGCCAATCTGATCAAACGCTTCAAGCCGCCGTTCAACGTGCTGATGCGTGACGACAAATCCTTCCCCTATATCCTGCTGGCGCGCGACCATGACGTGGCCCAGGTCGTAAAGCATCGCGGTGCCCGGTCGCGCAAGGGAGACTATTTCGGACCCTTCGCTTCGGCCGGTGCCGTCAACCGCACGCTCAACGCGCTTCAACGCGCCTTTCTGCTGCGCTCATGTACCGATTCCGTCTACGAAAGCCGTACGCGACCGTGCCTGCTCTATCAGATCAAACGTTGCAGCGCGCCGTGCACCGGTGAAATCGCCCGTGAGGATTATGATGAACTGGTAGTGGAAGCCCTTGGCTTCCTCGCCGGCCGTAGCCAGTCGGTCAAAGATGGTCTGCTGAAGCTCATGGAGAAAGCGAGTGCGGATCTCGACTTCGAGCGCGCCGCAATCTACCGCGACCGGATTGCCGCCCTGAGCCACGTCCAGGCCCATCAGGGCATCAACCCCGGTACCGTCCTAGAAGGCGACGTTTTCGCCGTTGCCCAGGATGGCGGACAGACATGCGTACAGGTGTTCTTTTTCCGTGCCGGCCAGAACTGGGGCAACCGTGCTTATTTCCCCCGGGCCGATAAGTCATTTGAGTCGTCCGAAGTCCTGGAAGCGTTTCTTGCCCAGTTTTACGACGATAAACCCATTCCCAAACTTGTCCTGTTGAGCGAAGACGTCAAGGGCCGCAACATTCTGGCCGACGCCTTGAGCGTCCGCGCAGAACGCAGAATCACTGTGTCCGTTCCCCGCAGGGGCGAAAAACTCGAACTTGTTGACCATGCCCTGTCAAATGCCCGCGAAGCTCTCGGCCGGCGGCTTGCGGAAACCAGATCGCAGAACACGCTGCTGGAGGGCATTGCGGAAAAATTCGGGCTGGACTCTCCACCCAAGAGGATCGAGGTCTACGACAACAGCCATATTCAGGGGGCGCATCCGGTCGGCGCCATGATCGTGGCGGGCGCGGAAGGTTTCCTGAAGAACCAGTACCGAAAATTCAACATCAAGTCCCAGGAAACGATTGCGGGCGACGATTACGGCATGATGCGCGAGGTGCTAACACGCCGCTTCACCCGCCTTCTCAAGGCTGATGAAGACGAGGCCAGAGAGGCAGAAGTCCGGGGCGCCATCCCCGAAGGACAAGCCGCCGAAGATGGCGCAAACGGTGATGATGAACAAACCAGAATATCGCCCTGGCCTGATATCATCTTCATTGATGGCGGCGCCGGTCAGTTGTCTGTCGTAAGGGAAGTCCTCGACGATCTCGGCATCTCACGTGTGACTTTGGTCGGTATTGCCAAGGGCCCCGACCGGGACGCGGGCCGGGAACGGTTTTTCATGTCCGGCCGCGCTCCTTTCATGTTGGAAGCTCGTGATCCGGTGCTCTATTACCTGCAGAGACTCCGGGATGAAGCCCACCGATTTGCCATTGGCACTCACCGTGCCCGGCGCAAAAAGGCCATTGGGACATCGCCGCTAGACGAAATTTCAGGCGTCGGTCCGGGACGCAAACGCGCGCTCCTGCGCCACTTCGGTTCCGCCAGAGCCGTCAGCCGCGCCGGGCTCAACGACCTTGAAGCGGTGGACGGGATCAACAAGACCATCGCCCGCCAGATCCACAATCATTTCCATACCTGAAGTTACGGCCCGGACGGCACGGGTCAATTCGGCATGTCAGGATTGCCACCTTTCCGTTTTGCGGCAAGCCATGACCGCCATTCTTCGGTGTTATAGGGCCACTTCCCTTTCTCGATACACCAACTGGGGGGGTCGACGGGAAGGTGGAACCGGATCTGCTCTGCTGTAACCAGACACCGTGCAACCCGTTCTTTTGCGTGTTTCATCAAGTCCCCGGTCGAAGGGAAGACACGCCACAACCGCGCGGTCGCATCCGAAGAGGCGGTGACCACGCGCAGTCCGTCCGGTGAGAAGGACGCGCCCCAAACCTCACCGTCATGTCCTGCAGCAATCGCCACGAGTGCCCCTGTAGCCGCATCCCACACGCGTGCCGTCCGGTCCCACGAGGCTGTCACCACACGAGAACTGTCCGGTGAAAACATAGCACTTTCAACTTTGTCCCTATGTCCGGTGAGCACCGCAATCTGGTTCCCGGTGACAGCGTCCCAAATCCTGCCCGTGTTGTCCGAAGAGGCCGTAACGATCCGCGATCCGTCATTTGAAAATGCGGCGCTCCAGACCCCGTCCTCATGGCCGGCAAGAACAGACATCTGCTTGCCCGTCGTGGCGTTCCACAGGCGCACCGTGTTGTCCTCAGAACCAAAGCCACCAGAAGTCGTCACGATCCGCAATCCGTCGGGCGAGAAGATCGCACTGTTCACATTGCCCTCATGCTCCGCAAGGACCACGATCTGTGCGCCGGTCACGGCGTCCCACAAACGCGCTGTTCTGTCATCGGTCCCAACGCCGCCCGAAGTCGTGACAACGCGAGACCCGTCCGGTGAAAAGACAGCGCTTCCGACCTTTCCCTGATGGCCGGTGAGAACCACGAGTTCCTCGCCTGTCGTCGCATCCCAAACCCGGGCTGTCCGGTCCCACGAGCCCGTGACGATCCGCGATCCGTCGGGCGAGAAAACCGCACTGTTGACGCTATCCTCATGGCCGGCGAGAAGCCCAACCTGACGCCGGGTCGCAACATCCCACACCCGTGCGGTCTTGTCCCATGAGGCCGTCACAACCCGAGATCCGTCCGGCGAGAACTTGGCGCTTTGAACGTTGTCCTCGTGTCCCGCAAGAACGGCAATCTGCGAGCCGGCGGCCGCATCCCAAAGTCGCGCGGTCTTGTCATACGAAGACGTGACCAGAAGGCTCCCGTCCGATGAGAAAGCAGCGCTGTTCACGTCGACCTCATGCCCGGCATATACAGCGAGTTGTGTCCCGATCGACGCGTCCCATAACCTTGCGGTCCGGTCATACGACGCCGTGACAATACTCGATCCCCCCGGCGAAAAGTCCGCATTCTCGACCCTGTCATCGTGGCCTCGGTAGACAATCAATACAGCGCCTGTCTTGGCATCCCAAAGACGCGCCGTATTGTCGTGAGACGCGGTTACAACGCGCAGACCGTCAGGCGAGAAGACCGCACTGACCACATTGTCCTCATGGCCGGTGAGGACCGCTACCTGCCTGCCCGTCACCACATCCCACACCCGCGCGGTCTTGTCCCACGACGCCGTCACAACATGGGACCCGTCCGGAGAGAAAGTCGCGCCCTGCACATTGTCTTCATGACCTTTGAGCACAGCGACTTGTCCCCCTGTCTCCGTATCCCACAACCGGGCGGTGTTGTCTGAAGACGCTGTAACAATGCGTGACCCGTCCGGTGAAAACGCCACACTTTCCACATTACCCTCATGACCGTTGAGGACAGCAACTTCCGACCCCGTCGAAGCTTCCCAGACCCGTGCCGTCTTGTCAAAAGAGGCCGTAGCGATGCGGGAGCCATCGGGAGAAAAAAGGGCACTTTCCACATTGCCTGCATGTCCGCCGAGCACTGTGAGTTTACGCCCCGATGCCGCATCCCAGAGCCCGGCTGTCTTGTCGGAAGAGGCCGTGATAATGCGCAAACCATCTGGCGAAAAAACAGCCGATTTGACCCAGTGATCGTGTCCCAGCAGAACGGCGACTTGTGCGCCTGTGGCGGCATCCCATATCCGGGCGGACTTGTCGAGCGACGCCGTAACGATGCGGGTCCCGTCCGGTGAGAAACTGGCACCTTCCAAAGTACTCTCATGACCCTGCAGGACGGCGACTTCCTCACCGGTCGCCACATCCCATACTCGCGCCGTCTTGTCATAGGAGGCTGAAACAACGCGCGAACCATCCGGCGAGAAGATTGCATTTTTCACACCGTGTTCGTGCCGTCGCAGGACCGCTATTTCCTTAAGCGCCATAACGGAATTTGCAAGGCTCACCTCCGCGGGCGCAACATAAGGGCGTTCTCTTTGCGCCTCTCGCAGAGCCGCCTCATCCTTAAGGCCCGCAAGGGCCACCAGCATTCCAGTAACGGGATCGCCCAGGGCCAGTTGGGTATCCGATAGATCCGCCAGATAGAGAGACTCCGAACGCAGAGCCTCATTGCGCTGTCGCTCAGCGATCTGCCGCTGCTGTTGTGCCTGGGCGCGTTGCTCCTCCGCGATTGCGCGTTGCCTTTCGGCTTTCTGCTGTTGCAGGAATGCAAACCCTGCGAGCCCGGCCGCAATGATGGCTGCTGCCAGTGAACCGCCCATTATGGACCGTTGGCGCCGGGTTGCCGCTGCACGGCTGTCGGCTATGTATTGGCGGTGCAGACCGGTGGGGTTAGGGGCGTTGACAGGCTGCGCGGCGAGCCATTGTTCGGCCGCCTCCAGTTCCCGACCGCGAAGCGGCTGGGCGCCCAGCCTCTTCTGTTCCCGCCATCGCCGGGAGATCTCGCCAAGTCGCGTGTGTTCACGTATCCAGTGAATGTCCGTATTGAGAGCCGCGACGAGGTTCGGCGTCGCCCTGTCAAAATCATCTGCCTGGGTAAAAAATATATAGTTGTACTTGGTGAGCGGCTCGGGAATTTCATCGGGGGCAACGTCCTGGATCACAATCGGAGCGATACGTTTGTTCAGGCTTTGCGCGTAGTCGACCTCCCAGCGGCATACTTCCGACTTGGCCGAATGAGGACTGAGCGCAAACACGACCGTGTCGGCCTCGCGGATCAGTTGCTCAAGCCGTTCCTTCCATTCTTCCGTCGGCAGAATGTCTTCGGTATCCCGAAAGACGGCAATGTCTTCCTCCTGCTCGAGGGCTCCGACAACCTTGGAGACAAAGTGCCGATCGCTGCGGGAGTATGAGATGAAGACCTTTGTCGTCTGATGACCGGTCTTCTCGGGTTTCGCCACGCTTCATCCCTTCGTTCGCCTGTAGCCCCCAGCTTCACCCCTGTCCATTCACGGCCTCAACGCCATGCCAGGAACAGAGCAACATGAGGACATCTTTTGCTTTCACCCGTCAAGCCGGGCGCACGCCGAAGGCCGTGCGAGACGGGCCCGGTACATGCAGTTCCCTGCCACACCATGCGTTTCTGCGGCAAACACCTTGTTTGAGCACCGATTCGACCTACATCAAAAGAACACGCTATTGACACATTCCATCGGTTAACCTTGCCAAATCGGGCAGGTCTGTTTTTCCGGGATGCAAACGTTGGTAAAGCGCCGCAACAGTTCCGTTAGCAAAGCCTTCCCGCTGAAGGTTCAAGGAAATTGGCATCCAAACGTTCTTGCTCTCGTAAAACCGTTAACAAGGAGAACCATGTCGATTTCTGGCGATTACGGTTATGGACGCCAGTAAATACGCTCATTGCCGGGAGATCGTGACGCCAAAGCGAATGAGACAGTAGTGGATTCCTCTTTCATGAGGTGAAACCGTGATAAATCGTTTGGCTGCAGGTTTGAATGTTACGAATACGGTAACTGCGTTGGCGGCCTTGGTTGTCGCGATCATACTGGTAGTGGACAGCGCTCAGGCGCAACAGACCGGGAGAGAGCCCAATGACGGGGCACGAAACGGGACACAGCCTTCCTTCGGATTTCGATTAAACTTGAATGACCTGATTTCTGCCAGCAAGAAAAACAAAAAACGAAAAAAACGCAAGAGCACCCGTCAAAGAAACCGCCAAAGGCCGGCAACCACCGTACCTCAGTTCATATCGAGGGAACTGCTGATCATTGTCGACGGAGACACCGACGACGCGGGCGTCAACCAGATCCTTCAGGACTACGGCCTGATCCGTGTCGCCGATTCACTCATAGCCCTGATTAACCAGAGGATCATCCGGGTGCGTGTTGGTCCGCCGCTGTCGCCACAGCGGACGTTGCAGTTGTCCGTCGACCCCCGCATCACCGGCGCTCAGCCCAACTACCTGTACACACTGTCCGCGAAGAAAAAGAAGAAGACGCAATACGCGGTCAGACAACTGGGGATCGAGGACGTCCATGCCGTATCACGCGGCGATGGCGCGATCGTCGCGGTCATCGACAGCGGTGTGAACAGAAAGCACCCTTCCCTCAAGGGAGTCATCAAGGATCAGGAAGATTTCACAGGCACAAGGCGAAACGCTCGCGAATCCCACGGCACCGCCGTTGCCAGTGTCATTGCCGCCAGAAACGGAATGGTGGGCGTGGCGCCCGGCGCCAAGGTGTTGTCAGCGCGCGTCTTTGCCAGATCGAAAAAATACCGCCAGTCGTCGGGACATACATTCAACCTGTTGCGTGGTGTCGATTGGGCAGTGGCCAGCGGCGCACAGGTGATAAACATGAGCTTTGCAGGCCCCGCGGACCCCATTTTTCAGGCAATGCTGAAGTCTGCATCGGAGGCTGGTGTCATCGTTGTCGCTGCGGCCGGCAATCACGGCGCCAAGGGACCGCCCGCCTATCCCGGAGCGTATGACACTGTCATAGCGGTGACGGCGACGGATTCCCGCAACCGACTGTACAAACATGCCAACCGGGGCAAGTACATTTCGCTTTCGGCGCCTGGCGTCAACATTCTTGCAGCACACCGCAGCAGAAGTTACGAAACCAGTTCAGGCACGTCCATGTCCGCCGCCTACGTGACCGGCGCGATCGCTCTTTTGAAGCAGTCAATGCCCTGGCTGCATCCCGAGGACGTCGTCAGCAGGTTCACCAGAACCGCGACCGATCTGGGGCAGGACGGATGGGACCCGCTCTTCGGCCACGGTCTGCTCGACATCAGGCGCGCCGTCAACGATCAGTAGGTTGGTTGGCGAAGTATTGAAATCCGGATCGGGGCCTGATCACGCCCCTGTCACGCCCAGGCCCACGGCCAACAATTCGATCGCGACGTGATAAAAATCTGCGCTAGGCAATTGACGCGGGCGCTCTTGGATGATCTTAAAGGCATGGTCAAAATAGAAATACTGCGGTGCCATGCTGACCAGCCTGCCCAACCTGCTGACATACGGTCGAATCCTCGCCGTGCCTGCGCTCGTGGGCTGTTTCTATTTCGAAGGTGACACCGCAAGTTGGATAGGCCTCGGCATATTCGTTGCAGCCGGAGTCACGGATTTTCTGGACGGTTACCTGGCCCGCATCATGAATTTGCAATCGTCTCTGGGACGGATGCTTGATCCGATTGCTGACAAACTACTGGTTGCCGTCGCTCTGATGATGCTTGTGAAAAACGAAACCATCTCCGGATACTCCCTGTGGGCCGCCGTCATCATTCTCAGCCGTGAAATTCTGGTTTCAGGTTTGAGGGAGTTCCTGGCGGAGCTCCAGGTGTCGGTTCCCGTGAGCCAGCTTGCAAAGATGAAGACTGCTGTTCAGATGGTGGCCATTGCCTTTTTGCTCGCGGGCAAGGCTGGAGAAAAAATATTCTCTCTGAGCACGGAGGTTGGTGTCATCGGGTTGTGGATCGCGGCATTGCTGACGCTCTATACCGGCTACGACTATTTTCGTGCCGGATTGCACCATGTCGTGGATTCTCAAAAATGAAAATGCCGCAGTGAGAACTCTGGAATGAAGATCTTGTATTTTGCATGGGTCAAGCAGCGGACCGGCATCGCCCAGGAAACTGTCGAGCTTCCCGACACGGTGAAGACTGTCGCCGATGTCATCGACTGGATTCGAACCCGCGGTCCGGAATTCGCACACGCCTTCGAAGATACCCGCGTCATCCGTGCGGCCGTCGACCAGGTTCATGCCCGCCTCGATACTCAGATCGAAGGGGCTGGGGAAATCGCGTTCTTCCCGCCCGTCACCGGTGGATAACGGGCGGGAAGCTTAAAAATTCAGAAGGCTTGATCAATCAGCCGCCGCACGCGCTGCCGGCTGTACAGCAGCCATGTAGTCTTCCATCAGCGCTTGCGTGATCGCTCCCACTTCAAATTTGTAGGGTCCGATTTCCGACACCGGTGTCACTTCCGCGGCTGTGCCGGTGATGAAGCATTGCTCGAATCCTGCCATTTCCTCGGGCATGATCGCCCGCTCGATCACGTTGATCTGGCGATCCTTGGCCAGTCCGATCACCGTACGGCGGGTAATGCCGTCGAGGAAGCAATCCGGGGTCGGCGTGTGCAGTTCACCATCCTTGACGAAAAACACGTTCGCTCCGGTCGCTTCGGCAATCCGACCTCGATAGTCGAGCATCAGCGCATCGGCATAGCCCTTGTCTTCGGCTGCATGTTTGGACAGCGTGCAGATCATGTAGAGACCTGCCGCCTTGCTCTTGCACGGCGCGGTTGCAGGATCAGGACGACGCCACTCTGCCAGATCGAGCTTGATACCCTTGAGACGTTCTGCCGGGTCAAAATAGGAGGGCCACTCCCAAACAGCGATTGCGACGTTGATACGGGTTGTCTGGGCCGACACACCCATCATTTCTGACCCGCGCCAGGCAACCGGGCGCACATAAGCGTCCATCAGCCCCTGTGCCGCCACTGTGTCAATGCAGGCTTGGTCGATCTCTTCGACGGAGTACGGAATTTCAAATCCGAGCAGTTTTGCGGAGTCATGGAGCCTTCTGGTGTGTTCGTTCAGCTTGAAGATCTCGCCGCCGTACACCCGCTCACCTTCAAATACAGAACTCGCATAATGCATCGCATGGGACAGAATATGCAGTTTAGCTTCTGTCCAGGGAACAAGTTCCCCATTTAACCAGATATGACCATCGCGTTGATCGAAAGGCTGGCCGGCCATCGTACTTCCTCCTGTTCGGCGCACCGTGAAGAACATTTCCTTTGGCGCCTAGGTGTCACTCTTTGCACATTCAGCCAAGTCGGCCTATAAACCCACGGCAATCACGGCCAAGTAACTGGGATAGCGTAATTATCGAAGGCATGAAGGGGTTGAAAAGCACGATCCTTTCGTGAATGTGGCGCCATCAGTAACAATCTGTACGAAATATGTCAACATGACTGACGTAAATTTTGAAACAAAGTTTTCTGCACCCGGCCCCAGACAGAGTGTTCTGGCGGATAAACCGGATGAAACCGCTGTTCTGGAACTCGTAGAACTGTTGTTTTTCGCCTATCGCGATTTCACAGCAGACCCCGACGCAATCCTGGAAGAATTCGGGTTTGGAAGGGCACACCACCGGGTGATCCATTTCGTGGGCCGGAATCCGGGCCTGCGGGTCACCGAACTCCTGGCCATTCTGGCGATTACCAAGCAGAGTCTGGGCCGCGTCCTCAAGCAGCTTGTGGAACAGGGGTTCGTCGAACAACGGGCTGGCCGCAGCGACCGGCGCCAGCGACTGCTCCATCTAACGGACACAGGTAACGACCTGGCAAGACGTCTGGCCCGCCCCCAGATCGACAGGGTCACTGAGGCCCTGTCGGCGTCCGGTCCGGACGCTGATGTTGTTTATCGCAAGGTTCTGTATAATCTGATCAATGCAACGGATCGAGCTACCGTCAATGCACTGATTTCACGTTCAAGCTGACGCTGCCGAAGCCATCGGCGGCAATCTGTCGACCACAAGCGAGCAGGAACAAGATGCAACTGGATGTCAGCCCGACACAAGATGCCACGCCAGGCCGCACCGCCGGGTCGCAGGACACACGTCCCGACGACGACGCACCTCACATTCTGGTCATCGACGATGATCGCCGGATTCGCGAACTGCTCAAGACCTACCTAACGGACAACGGCTTTCGCATTTCAACGGCAGAATCCGCCAAAACCGCAGATCAGCATCTACAGGGCCTGGCATTCGATCTGTTGATTCTCGATGTCATGATGCCGGGCGAAAGCGGTCTAGAGTTTGCCCACCGTTTACGCGGCACCTCCACCGTTCCCATTCTCATGCTGACGGCCCGATCTGACAGCGACGATCGGATCGCAGGCCTGGAATCGGGTGTCGATGACTATCTGCCGAAACCTTTCGAACCGCGGGAACTGGTGCTGCGGATCAACAACATTCTCAAACGTACCCAGGCGGTCGAGACCCTGCCCGCCGAGATCGTGCTCGGCAGTTGCAGTTTTCACGTGGAGCGCGGCGAATTCAAGAAGGACGGTGCCACAGTCCGACTGACAACCCGTGAAAGAGATCTTTTGCGGCAGTTTGCACGAAGCCCAGGCAAACCGATCAGCCGTAGTGATCTTTCTGCGGACGGCAATGGCGGTACGGCCCGCGCCGTGGATGTCCAGATCAATCGCCTGAGGCGAAAAATCGAACCCGATCCGGCGAACCCGATCTATCTGCAGACCGTTCGCGGGGCTGGATACATTCTTTATACAGATTAAAATCTGTTGGACGTGTAACGGAAAAAACTTGGATTCCGGCTGATGGTAGCGTTGAGCGAAGACAATGATGCGGCAACCGAAGGCAAGCCAAGTTTGCGCAGCCGGTTTTCCCGATTCCTGGAGCGTCATCTGCCCGAAGGCCTTTACCCCAGGTCTTTGATTATCGTCGTGACTCCCATGGTCCTGCTGCAGTCGATGATGGCGTTCATATTCATGGAGCGACACTGGGAGACCGTCACCAAGCGGCTTTCGCGGGCGACCACGCAAGACATCTCCATGCTGATCGACATCTACCAGACCTATCCCCAGGACAAGGATTTCGAACAACTGGTGCGTATGGCCAACGAACGACTGAACTTGAGCCTCTCCATCGTCAAGGGCGAGGAGCTCCCCGCTCCCAAACAGAAACCGTTCTTCGCACTCCTTGATGACACTCTGAGTCGGGAGATTACCAAACGAATCGGACGTCCGTTTTGGATCGACTCCGTGGCCCGGTCGAAATATGTCGACATCCGCATCAAGGTCGACGAAGTCATTTTCCGTGTCATTACCAGACGCAGCCGCACCTACGCCTCCAACTCGGAAATTTTCATAATCTGGATGATCGGCACGTCCCTGGTACTCTTGTGGGTTGCCATCATCTTCCTTCGAAATCAGATCAGACCGATACAGCAACTGGCCGATGCAGCACAGAGTTTCGGCCTGGGACGCGACGACCCGGAATTCCGGCCCCGTGGCGCGATCGAGGTGCAGCGTGCATCGGTTGCCTTCCTCCAGATGCGTCAGCGCATCGAGCGTCACGTCGAGCAGCGCACAGCCATGCTTGCCGGCGTCAGCCATGATCTGCGCACCATGTTGACCCGCTTCAAGCTACAACTGGCTCTTCTTGGCAACAGCCCGGATGTGATTGAACTCCAGCACGACGTCGACGAGATGCAACGCATGCTCGAGGACTACATGGCATTCGTTCGCGGCGATGGCGATGAAACCTCCGTGGAGACCGATATCCGCGGCCTCCTCGAGGATGTCTGCAGCAGAGCAAAATCGTCACAGTGCAATGTCGAACTGAACGCAGTGGATATTGCCGTGCCGATCAAGCCCAACGCATTCAAGCGTTGCATTTCCAACCTTGTCACCAACGCCTGCCGTTTCGGGACCAGGATCGCGGTCAGCTCCAAGGCCGATGGAAAGTATCTGAACATTGCCGTGGACGACGATGGCCCGGGCGTCCCCGAAGAACTGCGCGACGATGTGTTTCGTCCGTTTTTCCGGATCGACGATGCCCGCAACCAGGATGAGACCGGCACGGGTCTTGGGCTGGCCATCGCCCGTGATATTGCCCGCAGCCACGGCGGCGACATCCGGCTGTCACAGAGTGCGCTCGGCGGCCTGCGTGCCCAGATCCGAATCCCACTTTAGTGCCTGTTGATGGGTGAAGAATAATTTCCATCTCGACCTGATGTTCAGTACAGACGGCCACCATTGGGTACTGTCCGATCCAGACCGATCATGACCACGTTGCCGTCACCGTCGGGGAAACCCAGCGTCAGCACCTCTGACATCATCGGTCCAATCTGGCGTGGTGGAAAGTTGACCACCGCCGCGACCTGGCGCCCAATCACGTTCTCAAGCGTATAATGCTTGGTAATCTGGGCCGACGTCTTTTTAACTCCGATCTCAGGGCCGAAATCTATTTTCAGACGGAAGGCCGGCTTTCGTGCTTCGGGAAACGGTTCAGCCTCGATAACCGTACCGACTCGGATGTCCACCTTGAGAAAGTCGTCAAAGGAAATGGTATCAGCCGGAATCTCGCTCATTGCGGCATGTCTCCTGTTGTGTCTGTAGCTGTGTTTTTTAAAGGGACATCAGCAAATGGTCACTCAGCCGACGCGGCAGCACCTGACGATGGCCTGCGCCGGGTGAAGGAGCGGGCGAACCCTAAGAGAGAGCCCGCAAACATCAGTGGACCTTCCAGCCGGTTCAACCATTGTTCGCCGCGTCTCAATTGACTGTCCAATTCGGACATGGTTTTCGCAAGGCCCGGGTCGTCGTCCTTGAGCCAGACCTTCAACGTTGCGACATAGACCATGGCGAGCCCTCGTACCCGTAGCCGTCCTGTCAGGCCCGATGTGGCGATGCCGGCAGCCCGCAGCATCCAGCGCTGCGACGCCATCATGGAACCGGCCAGCCTGAGCCAGGCACCCGGGTCCCGGTCGAAATCACCGGCAATATGCCGGATGGCTGACTTGTGTGCTTCCAGATATTCGAACCGTTGCATAATTAAATCGAACAAGCGGTCCTTGGCAGTCGATTTGAGAATTTCGGGATCAGCATTGTCGAGAACATGACAATCGACCCGGCGCACGAATGCACAGAGAATGGCCGTTTTCGATCCGAACTCACCACACATCGTGCCAAGCGACACCTTGGCAGCTGTGGCGATGTCGGTCACGGCCACTTCGCGCCACGGTTGTTCAGCCGCAAGCTTGAGGCTTGCATCAATGATCTTGTCTCTGGCGGATTTTGCTTTGGCCATGGTCTTCCAAACTCCCGGTTATCCCGTGACTACGCGGCCCCGTTGAAAACTGTAGCGTTGAGAATAAGACCATCCAGCGGCGATGGAAAGCCGGCAATCGTTTATTTGCCCGGCGCGGTTAACCGCGAACCGTCTCCATACGGCCAATGAGTGCCTGTCAGGCGTGCCCGACGGTTTCGAACAGGGACGCCTCGATAGCCTCTTCCGCTGTTCGGCCGGCCCAGATCACATACTGGAATGCGGGAAAATAGCGCTCACATGTCTCGACGGAGACCTGCAGCAACGCTTCGCATTGCTGGTTGGTCACCTCCGCGCCGCCTGCCAGAAGCAGGCAGTTGCGGAACATGAGAACCCCTTCTTGAGCCCAGATGTCGAAGTGCCCCAGCCACAGTTGCTCGTTGACGATCGCAATCAGACGATAGATTTCATCCTGCCGGGTCTTGGTTATTTTCAGATCGAACGCACAAGCCAAGTGCAGACCTTCAAGGTCATCCCGCCAGTTGAAGGAAAGATGGTAGTCCGCCCAGTGCCCCGAAACAGTGATGTTGATTTCATCGTCAGCACTGCGGTCAAATGACCAGTCCTGGGTCGATGCAATTCGTTCAATAGTGTCGAGGGGATGTGCTGCTCGTTCGAAAGCGAGTTGCGCAGTTGCCATGCTTATTGCTCACAAATGAACTTGATGGGAGAACCGGAGACTTTACATTAACACCTTGTCCCACGGCACGAATCACTCGACCAACTAACAACACTAAGTTGCCTAAGCCGGGACTCGAGCGCAACCCCTCATCTCATCTGTCCACAACGCACCATCTCGACTTTTGGTCGGGCGAGTCATTATTTGGCGGAATTCGGAGTCTTTTTGGCAGCTTTCGCTGCGGCTGGCTTTCGCGCAGCGGATCGTTTTGCTGGCGCCTTGGGAGCGGCCGACGACTCCAGTTTTGCAATTTTTGCTTCGAGAACGTCAATTCTTGCCGCCAGAGCTTCGTTTTCTTCACGTGCCTTTACCGCCATTTCGCGGGCAACATCAAACTCGTCACGCGACACGACTTCGAGATCGTTGAGCACTCTTTCGGCTTGTGAGCGAACCATGGTGTCAACCTCGCGTCGGACACCCTGGGCAGCACCTGCGGCATTGGTCATCAACTTGGCAATATCATCGAATATTTTGCCTGTGGTCTGGGTCATCTCTTAAAGTTCCCGTATGAGCGATAAACAGGCCAGCTCTGCTAGACTTGGCCACCGTGTTCAAGATCATTTGTCTAAGTATGGTGCCGATCTGCTACGGGTCAAGTCTGAGCGCTTGACAGGAAGAATCCCATCCGCACATTGTCGCACCGCGTCAAGTTTACAGGAATTGCACAGAAATCATGATGCCGCTCGTCCTGCCCTTTCCATCGATTGACCCTGTGCTCATAGAATTCGGCCCATTCGCGGTTCGCTGGTATTCCCTGGCATATATTGGCGGACTTGTCCTGGGTTGGCTCTACATAAAGCGTCTGGTCTCGACTGGAAGCCTGTGGCGTGGAGATCCGGTTACAACCCCCGAGAAGATCGACGATCTCCTTCTCTGGGTGGCCCTCGGCGTGATACTGGGCGGACGGTTAGGGTACGTCCTGTTCTACAACCTGCCCTACTTCCTGTCGCATCCAGCCGAAATCCTCGCCGTCTGGCAGGGCGGCATGTCGTTTCACGGTGGGTTCCTGGGCGTCATGGTCGCCCTGGTTGTTTTTTGTCGGCGCTACGACCTCAGCATTCTTTCCATGTTCGACCTTGCCGCCGCCGCGGTGCCTATAGGCCTGTTTTTTGGCCGCCTCGCAAACTTCATCAACGCAGAGCTTTTTGGCCGCGTCTCAGACGTGTACTGGGCCATGGTGTTTCCAGGGGGCGGACCGGAACCCAGACACCCCAGCCAGCTCTACGAGGCATTCCTGGAGGGCCTCGTCATGTTCCTCGTCCTGCGCTTTCTCACGCACCATCGCGGCAAGCTGGCCACACCGGGGTTCGTTGCCGGCTGTTTTGCAATCGGCTATGGCCTGTCCCGCATTCTGGTGGAATTCTTCCGTATGCCGGATTCCCACCTGGGCTACTACGCCGATGTCTTCACCATGGGCATGTTCCTGTCGGTTCCCATGGTCGCCGCCGGGCTGGGGCTCGTCGTGAATGCAAAACGGAAATCTCCGTGACAGGACAGGGCGGCAACAACGGCGGCGTTGAGTCGGGTCCGCTGCTGACGCGGATCAGGAACGAGATTGCTCACAATGGTCCCCTAACCATAGCGCGGTACATGGACCTCTGCCTGGGCGACCCCCAATTCGGCTATTACAGGACCCGCGATCCGATCGGCGCGCGAGGTGACTTCGTGACAGCACCGGAAATCAGTCAAATGTTCGGCGAACTGATCGGTCTCTGGTGTGCCCACATCTGGACCACCATGGGGTCACCCGCGCTTGTCAGGTTGGTCGAATTGGGACCCGGCCGTGGAACATTGATGGCTGATCTCCTGCGGGCAGCGGCTGCCGCGCCAGGTTTCATGGACGCCGCCGACATCCACCTGGTCGAGACAAGCCCTGTGCTTAGGCAGTGTCAGGCAGACGTTCTGGCCCCCTTTGGCGTAAGGCCCACATGGCATGATCGCCTGGAGGACGTGCCGCCTGGGCCCACGGTCTTGGTCGCAAACGAGTTCTTCGACGCATTGCCGATCCGGCAGATCGAGCGGACATCGCGGGGCTGGCACGAACGACTGGTCGGCCTCGGTGACAACGCAAGCGATAGCGGACTTGCCTTCGGACTTTCGCCCGATCCCCTGACAGGCGAGTTGCCCGAAGCTGCCGACATGAATTCCGAGCAAGGGACAATCGTGGAATACTGCGCGCCGGCCGCACGGATATCGGGCCTGATCGCCGCGCGCCTCGTTCGGGACGACGGCGCAGCCCTGATTATCGACTATGGCTACCGGGGTCCAGCGGCCGGTGACACCTTCCAGGCACTGGGACGGCACCGATACGTCTCCGTGTTCGAGCAACCCGGCACCGTCGACCTGACTGCTCATGTTGATTTCTCAGGCCTCGCCAGACCGGCCTGCGCCCTAGGCGCCAAAGCATATGGCCCGATGGAACAAGGCAGGTTCCTCAATTTCCTGGGGTTGGACTTAAGAGCACAGAAGCTAAAATCGACAGCGACAGTGAAACAGGCAAATCAGATCGATAGCGCCGTCGAGCGCTTGACGGCACCACAGCAAATGGGACAATTGTTCAAGGTACTGGCTATGACGGCACCGGAATTGCCGACCCCGCCTCCCTTTGGAGACCCTGAGACATGATTGAAGCCGCAAACATCAACACCATCGCCGACGTCAGGCACGGGTTCTTCACCCGCGAAGGCGGCGTCTCGTCGGGCATCTACAATGGTTTGAACTGTGGATTTGGATCGAACGACGATGCCGACAGCGTCAGGCGAAACCGGACCCACGTGGCCTGCGCCCTGGGACTGACACCGGACCGGCTGGTAACGGTGTATCAGGTTCACAGCCCGGACGTGGTCTCGGTTGATACACCGTGGACGCCGGACGACGCGCCTAAGGCCGATGCCATGGTCTCGGCAAGGCCGGGGGTTGCACTGGGCATTCTCACGGCCGACTGCGCCCCGGTCCTGTTTGCCGACCGCGACAACGGCGTCATCGGTGCGGCCCACGCAGGCTGGCGCGGCGCTCTGGGCGGGGTCTGTGCGGCGACCGTCAAGGCCATGGAAGACCTCGGCGCCAAGGCGGAAAGCATCGACGCGGCCATCGGCCCGACGATCTCTCATAAAAACTACGAAGTGGGACCGGAGTTCCGTGACGCGTTCCTTGCCGAAGACCAGGCCTACGACGCCTATTTCGATACCAGCAGCCGCGACAGCCACTTCATGTTCGATTTGCCTGCGTTTCTTGAAAACCGGCTCGGGCATCTGAACCTGCACAGCGTCGAAAACACGAACCTGTGCACTTATGCTGACGAGACCGGCTTTTTCAGCTACCGCCGGGCCACCCATCGCAAAGAGCCCGACTATGGCCGCCAGATTTCCGCCATCACGCTTGGGCCCGATGCGTTCATCATCGATGAGACCCCCTAACGGAGAACAGAACTCATGGCTCTTCATTTTGCGGCGGAGGAATTCGCCGCCCGTGTAACCGCCGCCCGGAAAAGTCTCGAAGAAAACGGCCTCGACGGCCTTTTAATGTTCGCTCAGGAATCCATGTATTACCTCAGCGGATATGACACCTTCGGATTCTGTTTTTTCCAGTGTCTCTATCTTGGCAGCGACGGCAAACTGGCTCTGCTCACCCGCCTCCCCGACTTGCGGCAAGCCCGCCATACGTCAAACCTTGAAGACATCCGCGTCTGGACAGACGAACAGGGTGCCCGGCCGGAAACCCAGTTAAAGGACATGCTCGCCGATCTGGGTGTGGCCGGCAAACATCTGGGCATCGAGTATAGCTCCTATGGACTGACCGCTCAGAACGGTAGGGCGGTGGACGCGGCCCTCCAAGGTTTCTGCACACTCACCGATGCATCCGAGCTGATAAACCGGATCCGGGTGGTCAAGAGTCCCGCTGAAATCGCCTATGTACGCACGGCCGGCGATCTTGGCGACCGCGCCCTGCGCGCGGCGGCCGACTTCACCAAGGCAGGGGCCGATGAGGGCGATATCCTGGCCCAGATGCAGGCCGAGATCTTTCGCGGCGGCGGTGACTATCCTGCCAATGAATTCATCATCGGATCCGGTCCAGACGCCCTCCTGTGCCGCTACAAGTCCGGCCGGCGAAAACTCGATGCCAACGACCAATTGACCCTGGAGTGGGCCGGCGTCTTTCATCATTACCACGCAGCCCTCATGCGCACTTTCATCGTCGGCGAACCGACGCCTCAGCACAAGCACATGCACACCGCAGCCGTCGAGGCCCTGGGTGCTGTGGAAGCCGCCCTGATCGTCGGTTCCACCGCCGGTGCCGTCTTCGATGCCCATGCCCGTGTCATGGACGAGGCCGGCCTCAGGGACCATCGCATGAATGCCTGTGGTTACAGCCTGGGAGCAAAATTCACCCCCAGCTGGATGGACTGGCCCATGTTCTATCATGGCAACGACTACGTGTTCGTGCCCGGCATGGTGTTCTTTGCTCACATGATCCTGATGGACAGCGACAGCGGCAACGCCATGACCCTGGGCCAGACCTATGTGGTGACGAACGGTGCTCCGGAATGTCTGTCTTCAGAACCGCTCGATCTTGTTGTAAGGTAGTCTCACAACGGATTGCACGGTACGCACCGGGAAACGGGATGGCGACGCCTCGTGGTACTGTCCATATTGGAGACGTACGTTAAGGTTTTAGTAACCTTTATTGTCGTAGTGACGATAGAGGCGGAGTGTGTAATTTGGGTCGAGTTCTCGATAAGCCGACACCCGTCGGGGGACCAACGATGTGGCGCTGCGTACCCAGGCTGACGTTAGTCGCGGCCGTGTGTTTAGCACTGGCCGCTGTGTCCGCATGTTCAAGCCGCAGCCGCCCGTTCGGCAAGGGCACCGACGCACTCATTCCCGAACTGTTTGAAAAAGCCCCACCCGTCTCCATTGTCGCCACCAAGGGTTTGCCCAAAGCAAAGGCGCGTTCTCTTACCCGATTGCTGACCGCCGAAGCCGGCAAACGTGGCATCTCGGCCAGCCGAACCCCTCCGGCCGACCGCAGCTATCGCATGAAGGGCACACTGACAGCTGCCCCCGGCCGCGACGGCACGGTAGTCGTCTATGTCTGGGATGTGAGCGATTCGATCGGCACTGGCAAAAGCCGCATCACCGGGAAGGAAACCATACCGGGCCCGTCGCCGAAGAACCCCTGGGACGCGGTCGACAGGCGTGTCATGCACCGGATCGCGTTGAATACAGCGGACCGGTTGTCTGCAATACTGGGTCAGAAAGGCTTCTATGTTCGCCATGTGGCCCTGCCACCACCGGAATCCTTCGCATCCGGGCGCAGGCAGACCCGGATTGCGTCCGCTTCTGCACAATCGCCACAACCCGCAGATCCGATTATCACGGGAAGCACGGGCGATGCCGCCACGGTTCAGGCCATAGCCATCGAGAAGATCGATGGTCTCGACGCCCGCGCCAATGACGACGTGGTTGCCGCGATGACGCGGTCCCTGTCGCGCAACGGCGTGCCGATTGCTTCAACTTCCAAAACCGATGTATTGCGTCTGAAAGGCGATATTTCGGTCGCCCCGCCCAAGGCCGGCAAACGAGCGGTGTCGATCGCCTGGACGGTTCTCGACAAGGCCGGCGAATTGATCGGCACCGTCCAGCAGGACAACAACATCCCCGCCCGCGCCCTCGACCGCGGCTGGGCGCCGATCGCCGGCGCCGTGGCCGATGCAGCCGTCGACAGCGTCATCGACCTGATGCTTCGGGCAAAATAACCGCCATCACGTCTGTGAGAGCAGTTCAGAATTTCAAAATTTGCCGTAGGCACCGTGAGGAACACGCTTCTGAGTCCGTCAAACTATGATTCCGGCCCAACAGAAAACCGTATCGCCTCAAGACCCCAAGCAGGTACTGCCGTTTGCCACTCAACGAAAGCCCTGTGGTTAAGGTGCAGAGTCGTGTTTACAGGCCGCCCGCCCCTTGTTACAAGGCGCCAACGACAGGGCAGGCTTGAAATTTGGGTGAGCCACGGGTGAAGCTATTGTGGTTTTCACCGTGGCTGGGGATGAACTAAGGTCTCGGGCGCAGCTCTCATGCAACCGGGGCACCAAGAGGACAACAGCGATGAAGCTTGTTGCGGGTAACAGCAGCCGGGCGCTTTCTGACGCAATTGCTGCATACCTCAATCTTCCACTGACAAAATGTGTTGTCCGTCGGTTTGCCGACATGGAAGTGTTTGTCGAAATCCAGGAGAACGTCCGCGGCGAAGATATCTTCGTTATCCAGTCGACGTCGTTTCCAGCCAACGACCACCTGATGGAATTGCTGATCATCATGGATGCTTTGCGTCGGGCCTCTGCACGGCGGATCACGGCGGTTCTGCCCTATTTCGGCTACGCCCGCCAAGACCGCAAGTCTGGATCCCGCACGCCGATATCTGCAAAACTGGTCGCCAACTTGATCACCGAGGCCGGCGCCGACCGGGTCATGACCCTCGACCTCCATGCCGGCCAGATACAAGGTTTCTTCGATATTCCCACCGACAACCTGTTTGCCGCTCCGGTCATGATCCACGACATCGAGGAAAACTTCGACACCAAGAGC
The DNA here is from genome assembly GCA_021775835.1 of Hyphomicrobiales bacterium. Next base: position 30,610 of record JAJFHC010000020.1, read on the forward strand.
GCCATCGTCGTGTCGCCGGATGTCGGCGGCGTAATCCGGGCACGCGGCCTTGCCAAACGCATCGACGCGCCGCTCGCCATCGTCGACAAGCGCCGCGAACAGCCCGGCGAATCGGAAGTCATGAATATCATCGGTAACGTTGATGGCCGCTCCTGTATCCTCGTCGACGACATCGTCGATTCCGGCGGCACCCTGTGCAACGCCTCCGATGCCCTGCTGAACATGGGGGCGACCGACGTCTCGGCCTATATCACCCATGGCGTTCTTTCAGGCGGTGCGGTTGCCCGCATAACATCGTCATCCCTGAAGAACCTGGTGATCACCGATTCAATCCAGGCGACTGAAGCGGTGCGCGTTTCAAACAATATCCGTGTCATGTCGATCGCCCCCCTGATCGGCGAAGCTATCGGCCGTACAGCGGATGAAAAATCTGTCTCCAGCCTGTTTGACTGACACCGGTTTTCCTGGATAACGGCAAGGCCCGCCCGAAAACACATCTCATGTACCAATCGTCGCATCCATCGGCACAGCCTCAACGGTTGTTGTCTTTGCGCTGAACAGACGGTATAAGCCTGCGCAACGGGCTTTCGCACCCCTGGAGGGAAGGCCTGTCAAGATATGGGAGCGCTTGGAAAGCTCCCTTTTTTTCAAGGAGTTGGAATAATGGTTGACACACCAGTGATCGATGCTGCTGTGCGCGAAGGAGTTGGCAAGGGGGCCTCTCGAGCCGTGCGCAGGCAGGGTCGTGTACCCGCCGTCATCTATGGCGACAAAAAAGAACCTGAAACAATTTCCGTTCCCCGCAAGGAACTTGAGTTGATGATGCAGACGGGCTCGTTCCTGAGCACTCTGTTTATCGTCAACGTGGACGGCAAAAAGACCCAGGTCATTCCCCGCGACCTGCAGCTAGATCCCGTGCGCGATTTCCCCATACACGTGGACTTTCTGCGCCTGGGCAAAGGCGCGACGGTAACGGTCGAAATTTCGGTAAACTTCCTCAACGAAGAGGAATCACCGGGCCTCAAGCGCGGCGGCGTGCTCAACGTAGTTCGCTACTCCATTGAGGTGAACTGCCCGGCTGATGCCATCCCCGAAAGCTTCGACGCAGACCTGACGGGTCTTGACCTTGGCGACTCGATTCACATCTCGGCAATCAACCTGCCGGACGGCGTCGAGCCGACGATCACCGACCGCGACTTCACGGTTGCCACCATTGCCACACCGACAGGCCTCGAAACCGAGGACGATGAAGGTGAAGAAGGCGAAGAGGGTGTTGAAGGTGTCGAAGGTGAAGGCGAAGGCTCCGAAGACGGCGAAGCAGGCGACGACGCTGACGCATAAGTCGTGCGGATAGTCCGGCCTCCGGGCCGGCATTCCAACCGTAGGCCAAGTCTATGATCCTGTTAGTGGGCCTGGGTAATCCAGGCGCGAAACACGCACACAACAGACACAATATCGGGTTCATGGCGGTGGATGAAATCATCCGCCGCCATGCCTTCTCGGCTTCGCGTTCGCGTTTTCAGGGCGACGTTTCCGAAGGCCGGCTCGGCGGCGAGAAAGTCCTCGTCATAAAACCGACGACCTATATGAACGAATCCGGACGCTCGGTGGCCGAAGCAGCAAACTTTTACAAAGTCGAACCACAGGACATCGTCGTATTCCACGACGAACTCGATCTCGACCCCGGTCGTATGCGGGTCAAGACTGGCGGCGGCACCGCGGGTCACAACGGATTGCGGTCGATCGAACGGTTCCTCGGCAAGGAATTCCGGCGGGTCAGGCTCGGCATCGGACATCCCGGCCGCGACCGCGTGCTGTCCTATGTACTCAAGGATTTCGCCCGGTCCGATGCAGACTGGCTCGAGCCGTTGATCGACGCCGTGGCCGAACATGCCGAACACCTGGCGCGGGGCGAAGACGCAACCTTCGCCAACCGGGTTCACCTGACATTGAATCCGGAAAAAGACGACGCCAAGGCGAAGAAAAAAGACAAAGAGAAAGACTGATACAATGGGCTTCAAATGCGGCATCGTGGGGCTGCCGAATGTCGGCAAATCCACACTGTTCAATGCCTTGACGCAAACAGCCGCCGCACAGGCGGAGAACTATCCGTTTTGCACAATCGAGCCGAATGTGGGTGAAGTGGCGGTTCCCGACGAGCGCCTCTTCAAGCTCGCCGATATTGCCAAATCTGCAGAAACAATTCCGACCCGACTGACCTTCGTCGACATTGCCGGCCTGGTGAAGGGTGCTTCCAAAGGCGAAGGCCTGGGCAACCAGTTCCTTGCCAATATCCGGGAAGTCGATGCCATTGCCTACGTGTTGCGCTGTTTTGACGACGACGACGTCACCCATGTGGAGGGTCGCATCGACCCGATTTCCGACGCCGAGATTGTCGAGACCGAACTCATGCTGGCCGACCTGGAAAGCCTTGAAAAGCGCATTCCCAATCTGGAAAAGAAGGCCAAGGGCAACGATAAGGACGCCAAGGAGGCCCTGCAGCTCATCGAGGTGGCGCTTGAACTGCTTCGCGATGGCAAGCCCGCACGCCTGGCGGAGATTCCCGACAATCAGAAGGCAGCCTATCGTGGACTCAACCTGCTGACATCCAAACCGGTTCTGTATGTCTGTAACGTCGAGGAACAGGCAAGTGTCGAGGGCAACGCCTATTCAGCCAGGGTTGTCGAGCAGGCGAAATCCGACGGCGCGATCGCGGTCATCATATCGGCAGCTATCGAGGCCGAACTCGCCCAGTTGGGGAAAGAAGACCGGGACGAGTACCTGGCCGAGCTGGGCCTGGAAGAGCCCGGCCTCAACCGCCTTATCCAATCGGGATACGAGTTGCTCAACCTGATCACCTACTTCACCGTCGGCCCCAAGGAGGCCCGCGCCTGGACGGTCCGGCGCCAGACTTCGGCTCCGAAGGCCGCAGGCGTGATCCACACCGACTTCGAGAAGGGCTTCATCCGGGCGGAGACAATTTCATACAGCGACTTTGCCGGCCTTGGTGGCGAGAACAAAGCCAAGGAAGCCGGCAAGATGCGCCTGGAAGGCAAGGATTACATCGTCGCTGACGGCGACGTCATGCACTTCCGCTTTGCAAACTGATCGATTAACCTGAACAGGCATCGGCTCACTGGACCACGGCCGCCACGCACCGGGCGTGGGCCGCCCCGGTTAATCCTGGAGAAGATCGTCACATGGCAAACGCATCTGGACGTAAACGCGACTTGATTGAAGGGCGTCCGGCCCTGATCGTAATAGACATTCAGGCTGGCACATTCATCGACTCCAGCGCGGTCAGGGCAATCGACCACATGCCCGGCTACAAAGAGCGAATGGCAAAGTCCCGCGTAGCAATCGACAAGGCACGCGAGATGGATATTCCCGTCGTTTTCATCCAGGAAGTGCATCGCCCCGATCTTGTCGACTTCGGCCGTGAGTTGGACGGCGACGAGGATATTCATTGCCTGGAAGACAGCCCGAAAACGGAAATCGCGGTCGAGGAAATGGGTTTCCTCCCCAATGACTATCTCATCAAGAAACGACGCTACTCTGCGTTCTTCGGCACCGATTTCGAGATCCTGCTGCGCGGCTTGAAGGTGGATACACTTTTGCTTTGCGGCGGCCTGACGGATGTTTGCGTCCACTACACCTTCGTCGATGGCCATCAGTCGGACTATTTTTGCCGGGTAATAGAAGACTGCGTTGCCGGCTCAAGCGAAGAGGCCCATGAATCCGCGCTACGGGCCATGGAATATCTGCAAACCGGCGCGCGTCGGCCCCTGAGCGAAGTTCTGACAGCGATGCAGGACTCCGCCGCATCATCCCATGCAGCAGCTTAACGGCTCCATTCATCGCACGTGAATTTAGGTAAGTACGGCGGTCTCTATTCCCCTGTTGCCGCGCGCGCCACATCAAGGCCATCAGCGTCAACCAGAGAGCAACAAACACTGACCAGCGTGCGCGGCTGGTCGTAGGGCCACGGCATGCCCCGGTGCATGACGGCCCGTTGATCCCAGAGCAACACGTCGCCGATCTTCCACTTGTGGGAATAGGTGAATTGCGGCTTTGTGCAAAATTCGATCAGTTCTTCGATCAGAAATTCACCCTCCTCCTGTTCCAGCCCTTCGACCTGGTAGACATGCGAGGCGATATACAGCGCCTCCGCGCCATTCACCGGATTGGCCCAAACCGCCGGCCACCGCTGAGGTGGCCATTTGTTGAACATCGACTTTTGTGCGAGTTCCTTTGAGATCATCTCTCGCGAACGAATGTAGTTATGACCCAATACCCTGCCGCGGATGCGCTCCTTCAGGGTTTCCGGCATGACTGCCCACGCCGCGCGGGTCGAGGCCAGTTCCGTCTCTCCACCGGCGTCCGTAACGACCTTGGCCGTCAGAATATTACACAGCGAGGGCGTCGGCATGAACGTGGAATCGATGTGCCACAACTGATTTGCCTTGAGATGCAGTGTGTGCATGTCCATCTCATCGGTTACACCACCGTCAGATGTTTCATTGCTGACCGGCGACACCCCGGCCTTTTCTCCAGACCTTCGGCTGTCGGCCATCCGGTCCTCGATCGGGCCAAACATTTCAGCAAGACGCAAATGATCGTCGGCTGACAGGTTTTGGCCACGAAACAGGAGCGCAGAATGCTCTTCGAACAGAGCCCGTAATTGGGGAAATTCACGATCTTCCTTGATCTCTGACAAGTTCACGCCGTGCACCACGACTCCGAAAGTGCCGGTTAGCGGCGTTATCTTCATAGGCGCTGAGTTGGATTGCATCTTCTGGCCCGTGTTTTGTAACAACATGAGAGAATCCTAGCGGAGATGCCGCCGCGTTTAAACTTGCCATTTTCCTATCGTCTTCATAGCTTGAGCGTATGCAGTCTCGATTTCGCCGTATCCATCATTTGTTAAATGCCCTACCCGTTTTCGAAGCGGCAGCGCGCAGGGACAGCTTTACACGGGCCGGTGAGGAAATAGGGCTGAGCCAGCCAACAGTTAGTCGCCATATCGCCAATCTCGAAGCAGACCTCGGCGTAGAACTGTTTTCGCGCAACCATAACAAGCTGATATTGACTGAAGAAGGCCGCACGCTGGCAAATGCCGTGGATTTGGGTCTCTCACATATCGATAATGCCGTGCGCCAATGTACTGTGTCTGCTCAGCGAAACGGGTTGACACTGGCCTGCACGCACAGCTTTGCACACGGTTGGTTATTGCCCAGGTTTTCCAGCCTTAGGCATGCGACGGGCCAGCCCCCTGTCCATCTTGTCGTGTCCTACTGGCTGGAAGACGTCAATCCGGACGAAGTAGATTTGATCATCAGTTGGCGCCCGCGCGGATTGACTGACTGGCCCCGCCTTCCATTATTTGACGAAATCACCTATCCGGTTTGTTCACCGGACTTTCTGGAACGTCACCCCGACTTAACGACTCCACGCACTGACCCTGCCAGACTTGCCGTGGCCCCGTTGCTGAACTATGCCGGGCACGACGGCGATTACGCTGGATGGGAGAACTGGTTCAGGCACTTCGGTTGTGACTTCGCTTCAGCTAACGATGCCTATCGGTTCTCAAACTATCATTTCATGATTCAGGCAGCGATGGATGGTGAGGGTGTCGCCCTTGGATGGCACCATCTGGTGGCTGACCAGATTGCCGACGGACGCCTTTGCCAGGTTGGGTCAGCCTACAGACGCCGCAACGCGGCATACGCGGTGGAGTATCGCGATGAACAGGACTTGTCGGATCGCTTGTCTACAGTCCTCGAATGGTTCCGGAACGAAGCTGCCAAAACGCCCGCAATTTCAGACTAGAGTATTGCTCGTTTAGAAAGCGCCGCACTCAGTAGGTCTCCACGTGATAGCGCCCGCCGGATCGCATAGTTGTTCGGATCGTATCCCAGTCCAGGCCATGTTCTTCACAGATACCTTCGAGGGCATCGGCAACACCGCTCTCCATGCCTTTCAGGCCGCAAACATAGATGTGCGTGTTGTCCGATCCAAGCAGCCCGGCGATGTCATCGCCACGCCGCCTCATGCGGTCCTGAACATACTCCCTGCCCCGGCCTTTCAAACGGGAAAACACAAGTTCCTTGTCCAGGACCTTGGCGGGCACCTTGGCCAGTGGTCCGAAATAGGGCAGCTCCTCCGGGTGGCGGGCGCCAAAGAAAAGCATCAGCTTGCCGCGAGCATTGGGCGCCGACCTTCGACGACGCTCGGTAAACGCCCGAAACGGTGCCGACCCTGTGCCTGTACAGATCATGATGATGTTGGCATCGTTGTCGTCGGGCATCAGGAAGGTCGACCCGAACGGGCCGGTGATCTGGACTTCTTCGTCTTTCGCCAGATCGCAAAGATAGTTCGACGCGACTCCAAAGTTTTGCCCGTCGTCCAACTGTGTCACCTCACGCTTTACCGTCAGGGACAGGTTGTTGTGATTTGGGCGTTCGCCGTCACGGGGACTCGAAACGGAATAAAGCCGGACTTCATGCGGTTTGCCGTCGCTGTCATTACCCGGTGGAATGACGCCAATGCACTGGCCTTCAAGAACAGGAAAAGCCGTATTGCCGAAGTCGAGCACGATATGCCTGGTATCTGCGTCCGAGTCCTTATCGGTAATTCTGAAGTTTCCAGCGATCCTTGCTGTCGCCGGATTGCTGCGCCTGTACAGATTAACACTCGGATGGGACGCCGAGGCCGGTGCCTGCGCCTTGCCGCCCTCACCTTCGTGGGCAATCTTGAGCAAAGCACTGATCTCGTCATCCAGGGCCTCACCGTTGCCGCTTTCGGTTTCCTCGAACTCTTCCTGCTCCGGCAACTCGTCCCATTCGAACTGCTCTTCCACGGAATGCGCTTCCAGGACCACGCGCCAGTTGTCGATGGCCCCAGTGGGACACGGTGCGATGCAGTCCATGCAATAATTGCAGATCGAGGCGTCGACCACATAATTGTCGTCGTTGTGGGTCACCGCATCGATCGTGCAGGTTTCCTCGCACGTGTTACACCGGATACAGATCTCCGGATCAATCAGATGTTGTCTGAGAGCCGCCATTGTCCCGCACTTTCAATATCCGACAGACAGTAAGTTCTCTAGTCCAGTCTGACGTACTCGAACTCACCCGGCTTGTTATCTATGCCCATCTTGGGAGGCGCGATCCAACTCGAATAGGTTGCCGGTTCCATCTCCGGTTTCATCAGCGACGTTATGTAATCCATATCGTCATTCGAAGGCACCCAGCCGGCTGACTTCTGATCCCAGGCTTCCTGCGACAGAACCGAGCCGTCCGGTGACACCTTCAGATCATTGAAGTGACCGACATTCCTGTGGAATGCCACATGGGGCAGATACAACTCGAAGTCGACCCCCTGTTTCTGAATAATCTTGTTCCAACGCCCCACACCTTTTGCACAGTCGTTCATGTAGTCATCGCGCAGCCTGGCGTTGAGTGCGGTCAGGGCAGATTCATCGACTTCGACGAATGCGCCGTCCTTATGATGGAGCACGCTGTAGGTATCGTTGTGCAACTGATGATCGTCGTCGATCTTGGTTTCCTTGAATCGCCCCTTGATGCCCGCATTGAACGCATTTGCGGCATTGGTGGAAATTTCAGAGCCAAACAGATCGAGCGTCAAGGAGTAATGGAGATTGGCCTTCTTCTGGATCGTCGGCAGGTCGATGACACCCAGATCCCGCACGCGGCCCACATCGTAAGGGTCGGTCACGCCGGCTTCGACCATTGACCTGCAGGTCTGCTCGATGATCCGGCCAACACCGCTCTCGCCGACAAACATGTGGTGAGCTTCTTCCGTCAGCATGAAACGGCAGGTGCGCGACAACGGATCGAATCCCGATTGTGCCAAAGCTTCGAGCTGCATCTTGCCATCACGATCGGTGAAGAACGTGAACATGAAAAACGACAGCCAGTCCGGCGTTGCTTCATTGAAGGCGCCCAGCATGCGCGGCTTGTCTTCGTCGCCTGACCGACGCTTGAGCAGTTCCTCGGCCTCTTCGCGACCGTCCCTGCCAAAATACTTCTGGAGCAGGTAGACCATCGCCCACAGGTGACGCCCCTCTTCGACGTTGACCTGGAACAGGTTTCTCATGTCATAGAGCGACGGGGCCGTGGCCCCCAGATGGCGTTGCTGCTCGACGGACGCCGGTTCGGTATCGCCCTGGATGACAATCAGCCGCCGCAGCAACGACCGGTGTTCACCCGGAACCTCCTGCCAAACGGGTTCTCCCACATGTTCGCCACAGGGAATCGTGCGGTCTTCAACCTGGGGCGACAGCAGAATTCCCCAGCGATATTCTGGCATCCGTACGTAGTCGAATTTGGCCCAGCCTTTCGGGTCGACACTGACGGCCGTGCGCAGATAAACCAGTGCTTCCTGGAACCCTTCAGGCCCCATGTCCTTCCACCAGTCGATGTAGCCCGGATGCCAGGATTCGAGAGCTCGTTTGAGTCGCGGGTCTTCCGACAGTCCAACATTATTGGGGATGAGATCGTCGTAATTGACCTGGATATTCATCGTTAAACCCTTTCCCTGTCGTAGCTGGGCCGCGCACCCGTTCCATAGCGTTTGAGCGCCCCGTCATCGCCGGCGGCATTCGGTCTCTGAAAGATCCAGTTCTGCCAGGCCGTGAGGCGCCCGAATATCTTGGTCTCCATGGTCTCCGGCCCGGGAAACCGCAGGTTCGCTTCAAGACCCGTCAGGCTATCAGGCGAAAAGCTCGCCCGCTCCTCGATCATCAGCCTGACTTCCTCATCCCAGTCGATGTCGTCGTAGGCATAGGTGACCAGCCCGGCCTCTTCGGCCTCCTCGCCATCGAGTTCACGGCCGATCAGACCGCGCGCTTGTACGAGCGTTTCGGGTTCGCCATAGAACCGCGTCTCGAGCCGGCTCAAATCGTTGGGCATGGCAAAGCACTCAAAATTTGACGTGCTCAAGGCGAGTTTTGCTTCCGGCCGGTTGTCGCCGTCACGGGTGCCGATAAACATGAAGCCCCGGTCGGCCGCGAACAACAACTCGCCCAGAAAGCCGGCAAAGCAGCTTCCCGGTTCCGCCAGTGTGATGATCGTGCGCGATGTCACATCGACACGCTTGAGCGTGCGTTTCCAGTACCCGAGCACTTCCCTGACAAACCAGTGATCCTTGTGGTCCAGCAGGAACCTGTCGAACGCCAGAACGTTCTCAAGCGACCCTTGCGATTTCATAATCCAGGTGCCCAGTGCGGTTTCATTTGCCCTCAGGTGGAGGATGGCGTCGTCAAGCGATCGCACCAATTCGAGCGGCCAGAATTCTGCCCCTTGCGCTGCGGCATCGTCGGCAGAACCCGGCGGCGGCGGTTCGCAATCCCTGATCGTGAATGTCACCGTGGCGCCCTTCCGGTCCAGGTCCACGTCGAGGAATTCATACCTCAGGCGCTCGTCGGTAATTTCCCGGTCCAGCGGCGTCAGCACAACGCCACCACCGTCATCCGGTCGCGACGACTTTGCCGCGAATTCGCCGGCAATCGCCTCAAGGCGCCCTTCCAACTTCGAGTTTGGTACGGTTTCATCCACCAGCCGCCAGCTGACCGCCCTGCTCCCGCGGATGCCTTCTTCGAGCGTGCAGAAGATATCCGCATGATCCCGGCGCACCTTCCGCTTGTCCACCACTCGCGTCAGGCCACCGGTTCCTGGCAATACGGCGAGCAGCGGTACTTCCGGCAACGACACCGCTGCAGATCCGTCGTCCACCATCACGATATAGTCTGCAGCAAGGGCCAACTCGTAACCGCCGCCGGCCGCCGTCCCGTTAATGGCGCAAATATAGAATTGCCCGGATTCTTCGCCTGCCTTTTCAATCGCATTGCGGGTTTCATTGGTGAACTTGCAGAAGTTTACCTTGTGGGCATGGCTGGCCTGGGACAACATCCTGATATTGGCGCCAGCGCAGAATACCCGGTCCTTGGCGGAACGCAGGATTACAACCTTGACTTGGGGATGTTCGAAACGAAGCCGCTGAACCGCATCGTAGAGCTCGATATCCACGCCCAGGTCGTAAGAGTTCAGTTTCAGTTCATAGCCGGGGAAAAGCCCGCCCTGCTCATCCACATCCATGGTCAGAGTGGCGACGCCCCCTTCGACCTCTATCGACCAGTGTTTGTATCGATCCGGACTGACCTGAAAATCTATCTGCATTTTTACCCGCTATGAATGCCTGTTTGCCTGATCTCAGCAAGACATGACTTATAGTGCCTATGTGGCGATTGATCAAACAGAAAAAGGAATTATAATACCGAAATTGCAGGTTTGATCTCCGGTCCGTGAAAACATGGAGCCCAGCAGACAAAATCTGTGGCTTTCATCTTGAACCAAGCACCAAGAAGGCCGCAAGCTGGCATGGAGAAAAAGGATACTGTTGGGGAATGCGGCAAACAATGACTGACCAAGGGCGTCTGGACACAGGCTCACGGGAAGACGATCTGCTGAACGAGTCCGACGCTTTGCTTAAATCGGTCGGATCGCGCATTCATCTTCTGCGTTCGCGCCGCGGCATGACCAGACGGGATCTGTCTCAACACGCCAGGGTTTCAGAACGGTATCTTGGGCAGTTGGAAAAGGGGCAGGCGAACGCCACCCTAGGATTGCTTCATCGCATTGCCGAAACCTTGAACGAGCCGCTGTCTTCCATACTGCCTGCAGCAGAAGCGTCCACCGCGATATCGGCGCCGCTACAGGATCTCCTCGCAAGCCTTTCCGAAGCCCAACAGGCAAATGCCTATCGTATTCTGGTCCGTGAGGTGAAACGGTGTGAAAGCAGTCCGCGCGGCCTCGCCCTGATCGGTATGCGCGGCGCCGGCAAATCCACGCTGGGACGGCGCCTTGCTGATCTGTGTGGTGTCTCCTTCGTCCGGATCTCCGAAGTGGTTACGTCGCTCGGTGGGATGAACATCGGGGCCTTGCTTGAGATGACCGGACAGAACGCCTACCGCCGGATCGAGTACGAAGCGCTGGAACACATCATAGACAACCATGACCGCGTCATCGTCGAGGCCGGTGGCGGACTGGTAGCTGAGGCCCGGACGTTCAATTTGCTGTCACGGCACTTCCAGACGGTCTGGATCAAGACGTCCGCAGAAGAACACATGCAGCGGGTTATAGACCAGGGCGACATGCGCCCCATGGCCGGCAACAACCAGGCCATGGACGATCTTCGCACGATCCTGCGTGAACGCGATGCGTATTACCGCCAGGCTGACTACACGCTGGACACAAGCGGCCGTTCGGTCGAGGACTGTCTCAATGAACTGCACGACTTGTGTGAAAAGATTCTGTCGTCGCAGGCAGAGTCTGTGTAATCGGGGTCGGGTTTAGGGTTTGTGATGTGGCCGTGGTGAGCGTACCGGGCTGCGTGGTATTGTCAGCGATTTCCAGTACTAGTTTGCGTCGCACGGCTTCGGCGAAACTGTTGCGGCCATCGACGGTCACAACGAATGCTCCCGGCCCGCCGATTATGGTCTTGGCAAATGCGGTTTCCAGATCATAGGCAACCGGTCGGCCGCCGCAGTCTTCGTCGCGGCAAAGAATTGCCAGTCCATTGATGATGATGCCATCTGCAAGAGCTGCGGCCCGGGCTGTTTCGATCGGAATGCCAGACCAGTTGTTGGCACTGTCGGCTGAGAAATCGATCACTCGTCGCAGGCCCGAAATGTCGTTGGAGCGGATCAGGGTATGGGCTTTCGACAGGGCCGATCCGATTGCGTTAAAACCATATGCCAGGCGCGGCTTCTTTAGGAGCATTGCAGCAAACAACTGCGCACTCTTCGGCCCGTCGATAATCGTCCAGGGCACGACGGTTTCCTGAGACGTGTCATCGCCCCATTCCACATATGTAAGCGCTATGCGCTGGGTAAGACCGTTCGAGATCGCTGCAAGGACCTCCTCGTGAACGATCGCTGTGGCGTAACCTTCACGCTGAAACCTGATTTCGGCATCGTCGATCGATCCCGTGGCATCCGCCAGCAACACAAGTTCAAGATCGACCTCCATCTGCGCGTGGGCCGGGGGGGAAGTCCAGAAAATCAACAGGAGGCCCAGCCCGCGAACAGCGTGCTTTACACTGTCGAGGCAGGTCACCTGTCTCAACTTCCGATCCGGCGCAGGAAACCGGAAACCAGGTCCAGCGCCCTGTTCGGCTGATCCCTGTGAGGAGCGTGGCCGCAGTCAGGAATGATCATGGTTTCTGCAATGCCTCCGCAATACTGCTCGACAACGCCAATTTGTCGTCCCGACCCATATTCGTCTTCGCGGCCCTGAAACGCAAGTATTGGTACATCGACGGTCTTCAGGATACTTGCAATGTTCCAACACCTGAACGCCGGATCGAGCCAGGCATCGCTCCAGCCCCTGAAGGCGCAATCCACATTGTCACCGTGATGGCGCTGAAGACGGCTTCGCAGGTCGCCATGCTCAAACAGGTGCTTTGCGTGCGCTATGCTCTTCAACCCGCACTCCTCGGTGAAAAAGTGCGGCGCCATGAGCACAGTCGCCCGGATCCGCTGATCCCGGATCAATCCTGCATGGATCGCCGCAATCGAGGCACCATCACTGTGGCCCATGAGAACAACTTTCTCCGAACTCAGGAAATCAAGGACGTCCGGCAGGACATTGACCGCCTCATGATGCATGTAGCTCAGCGGTCGCGGCAGTGCGACAGGACCCGACTCGCCATGGCCCTGACGGCTGTAGGCGAGAACCTGGCATCCGGTCATCTCGTGCAGCCGGTCTGGAAAGTCTCGCCACAGGGAGACACATCCAAGGCCTTCGTGGAGCAAAATAAGAATGGGGCTATCGGCGGCGCCTGCAGCGGTCAACGTGTATTCGAGGTTTACACCGTCGATGATCATCGATCCCAACCGGTTCGTCATCCCGGTAGCTCAGTTCGTCACGTGCCGGACGCCAGCTTGAACCGCTGTATCTTGCCGGTCGCTGTCTTGGGAAGATCGTCAGCCGACACGATCCAGCGTGGGTATTTCCAGGGGCCGACCTGATTTTTCACATGGTCTTTCAGGGCCTCAAAAAGGGCGTCGTCAAGAACCTGGCCTTCCTGAAGAACCACAAATGCCTTTGGCTTGAGCAATTCGTCGTCGTCCGCCTGCGGCACGACGGCTGCCTCGATCACACTTTCATGGGAAAGGAGCGCGGATTCCACCTCGAAGGGCGAAACCCAGATGCCGCTCACCTTGAACATATCGTCGCTGCGCCCACAGTAGTGATAATACCCGTCTTCGTCCTGATAATACTTGTCACCGGTATACGTCCAGCGGCCAGCGAACGTGTCTCGGCTCTTCTCCCGCCGGTTCCAGTAGCCATCTGCCGCCGATCCGCCATCGACGATCAGTTCACCGATCTCGCCCGCAGCGACGTCAACACCCTTTTCGTCGACCAGCTTCATCTCGTACCCCGGCACGGCAACGCCAGAGGTTCCATATCTCTTGGCGCCAGGGCGGTTACTCAGGAATATGTGCAAGAGTTCCGTTGATCCCACACCATCCAGGATCTCTACGCCGAAACGCTCTTCAAACCGGTTGCCGATATCCTCCGGCAGGGCTTCGCCCGCGGAGATGCACCGGCGCAGTCGGGCCGACCCGTTTGCCGGTGTACACTCGCCATTGGCAAGCATCGCGCCATACAGTGTCGGAACGCCGCAGAATATGGTCGGCTGATGCGTCTTCATCGTCTGCATCACGGCATCCGGCGTCGGCCGGCCGGCGATCAGGATCGTCGTTGCACCGACCGATTGCGGGAAGGTCATGCCGTTGCCGAGCCCATAGGCGAAAAACAACTTCGCGGCGGAATACACCACATCGTCTTCCTCGATGCCGAAGACATCGTGGCCATAGGTATCGGCGGTAAATGCCAGGCTCGAATGACGGTGCAATACACCTTTGGGCATTCCCGTCGATCCTGAGGAGTAAAGCCAGAACGCAATTTCATCGACGCAGGTATCCACGGCGTCAAATTCATCCGAAGCGTCGATCAGGAGAGCCTCGAGAGATCGCGAATCATCCGGTGCACCACCACATACGATCACATGCTTGAGGTGGGTCAGATCGCCCAGGCCGGGTTCCACTGTTTCCAAAAGCGCCGCCGAAACGAACAGCACCTGGGCGCGGCAATCCGCCAGTATGGCGGAATACTGATCCGTCGTGAGCAAGGTGTTGAGGGCAACGGGGACGATGCCAGCTTTGATGGCGCCCCAGAAAACTGCCGGAAAGTCGTTGGTGTCCAACATGACCTGGGCGACCCGGGTTTCACGGTCAACGCCCAGTGCCTGCAAGGCATTGGCCACCTGGTTGACCCGGTCGGCAAGCTCGCCATATGTACACGGTCCGGACTCGTCGATGAAAGCGGCTTTGCCGCTCCGGCCTTCCGCAACGTGGCGATCCACAAAATGCACTGCTGCGTTGTACGATCTGTCGTTGTCACTCATCGATAAACTCCCTGACTTGCGTAGTACGACGTTCCCGGCACTAGACTCCCAGATATCGGGTCTTGAGCTCCGGGCGCGCGGTCAGCTCATCGGACGTACCGCTCCACACCACCTGGCCCTTCTCAATAATAAAATGCCGGTCGGCAATCCGGGTCAGGTCATTGACGTTCTTGTCGACCACGAGAATCGACTGCCCTTCGGCTTTCAGGCGCTCGAGACAAGACCAGATTTCCTGGCGAACCAACGGCGCCAGGCCTTCCGTGGCTTCATCCAGGATCAACAGGCCCGGATTGGTCATGAGCGCCCGGCCTATTGCCAGCATCTGCTGTTCCCCGCCCGACAACAGGTTGCCCATTGAGTTGCGGCGCTGATCCAGTTCCGGAAACATCTCGAACACCCGGTCGAGCGTCCAGGAATTACCGGCCTTCCGGCGATCGGCGGCCGTTGCCACCAGGTTCTCGTAGACATTGAGATTGGGAAAAATCTGGCGTCCCTCGGGCACCAGGCCCAGGCCGCTTTGCGCAATCTTGTAGGACGCCAGGCCGGTCAGGTCACGCCCTTCGAAATGTACCTTTCCCGAGCGCACCGGTACAATGCCCATGACTGCATTCAGGGTCGTTGTCTTGCCCATGCCGTTGCGGCCGATCAGGGTGACGACTTCGCCCGCATCCACGGCAAGCGACATGCCAAAAAGCGCCTGGCTGGCGCCGTAGAATGCTTCGATATTGTCGACTTTCAGCATGATCACGCGTCCTCGTCGCCAAGATACGCTGCCCGTACCGCCTCGTCATTGCGTATCTCGTCGGTCGACCCCGTCGCGATAACCTTGCCGTAAACCAGAACCGTAATTCTGTCGGCAAGGGCAAACACGGCATCCATGTCATGCTCGACCAGCAGCATTGTCTTGTCCTGCTGCAGTTCCCGCAGGATCGAGACCATGCGAAGCGACTCCTCCTGGCCCATGCCGGCCATCGGCTCGTCCAGCAACAACAGGGACGGCTCTGTCGCCAACGCCATGGCTATCTCAAGCTGGCGGTGTTCGCCGTGGGAAAGGACTTTCGCCTTCTCGCGGGCCCGGGCTTCAAGGCCGACGCGCTTGAGCGCCTCCATGGCTGGCACGATGAGCTCTTCATCCGACCGGGCAGGTTTCCAGAATCGGAACGAGTGACCACGATGCGCCTGGACGGCGAGCGCTGCATTGTCCACCACGGTCATCTCTTCGAATATGCTGGTAATCTGAAAAGACCGTGCCAACCCCATCAGGGATCTGCGGTGGGTGGGCAGCCTTGTAATGTCGCGTCCTTCGAACGCGATTCGGCCTGCATCGGGAAGAATTTCCCCCGACAGTTGTGAGACCAGAGTGGTTTTCCCTGCCCCGTTGGGCCCGATGACAGCATGAATTTCCGAACGCCGAACATCCAGTGATACATCGTTGGTAGCCACGATGCCGCCGTAGCTTTTGCGCAGGACTTCACAGCTGAGCACCACATCATTCATGGCGTTTACCCAGAGAAACAAGGAACCCGTCGATACCCCCACGGGCAAACACGACCACCAGAATGAGCAGTATCCCGAAATAGAGTTGCCAGTAGATCGTTATCCCCGAGAGGATCTCTTCCAACAACAGGAACGCGATGGTTCCCATGACAGGGCCGAACAACGATCCGGTACCACCGAGGATGACCATGAAGATGAGTTCGCCCGATCGTGTCCAATCCATCATCTCAGGGCTGATAAAGTCAGTGAAGTTGCCCAGCAATGCACCGGCAAACCCGCACATTGCCCCCGAAATCACATTACAGGTCAAACGGTACACGTATGTGTTGTAACCGAGCGCCTGCATGCGCCTTTCGTTCACCTTGGCGCCGGTTACAGCCATCCCGAAGCGCGAATTGACCAACCGATAGACGATATAGATGGATACCAGCAGCGATACGTAACAGAAATAGTAGAGGGGGATCGGATTGCTGATGTCGATCAAACCCGAGAATGTGCTGCTGTAATAGATCACCAGGCCGTCATCGCCGCCGTACTCTTCCAGACTGACGAAACCGAAGAACACCATCTGTGCAAATGCCATGGTGATCATGATGAAGTAGACACCTTTGGTGCGCAGGGAAATTGCGCCCGTAATCAAGGCAAAGATCGCCGACGCAACGATGGCGATGGCAAAGTGAAGCCACCCGTTATCCACATCGTAATGAGCCGATATACCGACACTGTAAGCGCCGATCCCGATGAAGGCAGCGTGTCCGAAACTCACCATGCCGCCATAGCCTAAAATCAGGTTGAGGCTGGTGGCCGCGATCGCCAGGATCACGAAGCGGGTCGCAAGCGTCAGATAGAAAGGTTGCCCGGCAGCCTCCGTGGCGACCGGGATGAGGGCTAGGATCACGAGCGTCGCGACAACAACCAGGCCTCTGATTCCAAATTGAGTGATCAAGCGCACGATGTCGACCTAACGCAATTTCGGTGGAAACAGGCCCTGGGGCCGAATGGCAAGAATCACAGCCATAAGAATGTAGATCAGCATGGCCGATATGGCCGGCGCCGACGTCTCCGCGTTCTGATCAGACATGAACAGCTTGAATATGCCGTCGAGGAACGATCGCCCCATGGTATCGATTAGGCCGACCAGAAGCGCGCCGACAAATGCCCCTTTTACCGACCCGATGCCGCCGATAATGATGACCACAAAGGCCAGGATGATGATTTCGTTGCCCATGCCGATGCTGGCTTCCGTGATCGGCGCAATCATCATACCGGCCAGGCCGGCCAATACGGCGCCAAGCGCAAAAACCAGGGAAAACAGCGTGCGAATGTCGATCCCCAGAGCACCCACCATTGTCCGGTTGGAGGCGCCTGCCCGAATACGCATGCCCAATCGTGTATGATTGACGATAAAATAGAGACCGCCTGCAATCGAGAGACCGACGCCGATGATCAGAAGCCGGAACGCCGGGAAGGTAATGTCTGGAAGAATTTCCACCGGCGCGTCGAGCCACGTCGGCAGCGGTACAGCTATGCCCTCAGGCCCCCACACCATATGAACGAGTGTGTCGAAGAACAGGATCAGGCCGAACGTCGCCAAAACATGGTCCAGATGGTCCCGGTGATACAACCTGCGAACCACAATGAATTCAACGGCAAGCCCTACGAGGGCAACGAGTGGCAGAGACAGCACGATCGCCAGCAGAAACGACCCAGTGAGAGTCGTCAGGGTCGCGCAGATAAAGGCCCCGACCATGTAGAGAGAGCCGTGGGCCAGATTGATAAAATCCATGATGCCGAAGACGAGTGTCAGACCCGATGCCAGCAGAAACAGAAGCACACCGAGCTGAAGTCCGTTCAGCACCTGTGTCAGGACAAGTCCCCAATCCATCATCCAACCCGTACGGCAGTGGAATTATTCGAAGCGGATCCGGCAGTTCCAGACACGCAATGGCCCCCAAGGAAACAAACCGGCGGGCCGGAAAGCCCGCCGGCTTGGTCAAGTTCTATCCGTTACATCTTGCAATCTTTTGCATACGGATCCTGATGTCCTTCATAAACCGTCGACACGATTTTCGTGGTCCAGTTGCCGTCGGCATCGGCCACGGCTTCACGAAGGTAGAAGTTCTGGATCGGCATGTGATTGTTGCCATAGGTGTACTTGCCGCGAACCGAGGCGAAATCCGCCTTCTTCAGGGCAGCACGAACAGCGTCCTTGTTTGAAAGATCGCCCTTGACCGCCTCGACGGCACTCTTGATCAGGAAAATCATGTCATAGGACTGCGCCCCGTAGTGGGCAGGGTAGCGGCCATGTTTTTTCTTGAAATCCGCAACAAATCTTTTGTTCTGTGCATTGTCGAGGTCAGGAGACCAGAACATGGTAGCCCGCGAGCCCAGCACGCCGCCAAGCTTGCCACCCTGCAGTTTCGGCAACGAAACTGAGTCGACCGTGAAAACCGTGTAGAGAGGCAGCTTGTCGCGCAATCCCGCCTGTTCATATTGTTTGATGAACGCACCGCCGGCCTTGCCGGGGTAGAACACAAACAGGCCTTCTGCACCGGATGCCTTGGCTTTTGCCAGTTCCGCGGAGAAATCAAGCTGGGCGTCCTTGCCCCACTTGGTCAGGTCCTTGCCTTTGACTTCGCCTTTGAATGTGCGCTCGACACCCGCGACCATGTTCTTGCCGGCTGCATAGTTCGGCGCCATCACGTACAGCGACTTTACACCCTGCTGGTTCAGGACTTCGCCCATCGCCATTGGTGTCTGGTCGTTCTGCCAGGATGTTGAAAAGAAATTCTTGTGGCAGCCTTTGCCCGCAATCTGCGAGGGGCCGGCGTTTGTGCTGATCAGAAATTTACCGGATTTCAGGGCCGACTGGCTGGATGCCAGCAAGACGTGCGACCAGATAAACCCGGTCACGAAATCCACGTCGTCCTGTTGGATGAGCTTGTCGGTCTTCTGTTTCCCGGTTTCCGGTTTGAAACCGTCATCCTCAATGATGAGTTCGACGTCGAGGCCGCCCATCTTTCCACCGATATGTTCCATGGCCAGATTGACGGAATCAACCATGTCACGGCCCAGAACACCCGCAGGCGTTGTTAATGTTGTGACAAAACCGATTTTGACCTTGTCGGCCGACACAGCCGGTGACACGATCATCGTTGTGGCGGCAGCCGCCAACAGCAGCTTCTTGAGCATTGTGCAACCTCCCTTGCTATAATGTTGCGAGAAACCTTAAGGCTCTTGTGGCCCTATGTTAAGCCATCTCTCGCGATTTGGTTTATTTGTATTTGGACGAACAGAAAACGGCATTTTAGTTCCGACGGGCACCTTAATTTGCGACATAATGCAACGCAAGTGAATTATAGTGCCGGTAGCTGACGGCGGCGGATCAGAGTACGGAGACGGTCATAGATGGGGAACGCCAGGATCTACTGGGAAGATTTCAAGACAGGCGAGACGAAAGAATTTGGCAACTACCGGGTCGCGAAGGAAGAAATCATTGCCTTTGCCAAGGAGTACGACCCGCAACCATTTCACACCGACGAAGAAGCAGCGGAACACACCATGCTGAGCGGCCTCGCGGCCAGCGGATTCCATTCCTGCGCCATCATGATGAAGTTGATCTGCGACGCCTACATTCTCGACGCCGCATCCCTGGGGTCGCCTGGCATGGACGAGGTTCGCTGGCTTCAACCGGTCCGGCCCGGCGATATCATACGAATTCGGCGGACCTGCCTAGAGAGCAGGCTGTCGAAAAGTCGCCCCGGTACTGGTTTATGCAAGTTTGTCTGGGACGCCTACAATCAGAACGCCAGCCATCTCATGTCGACAACAGGAACCCAGATGTTTGCCTGCCGTCCGGCGGAGGCAGGTGAGTAATGTTTGCAAAATTCTTTGAAGACATCAGAATCGGCGAGCAGGCAACCTTCGGCAGTCACGTGTTCACGGCAGACGAAATCAAGGCTTTTGCTCGCCAGTACGACTCCCAGGATTTTCACACCGACGAGGAGAAGGCAAAGGACAGCATGTTCGGCGCCTTATGTGCCAGCGGATGGCATACGGCAGCCGTGTGTCAGAAACTTGCGATCAAGCACCGCACAAGATTGCTCGGTTCTCTTCTCGAAAACGGTAAACCGCGCAGCCCGCAATTGGGGCCTTCCCCCGGCATGAAAAACATCCGATGGCTCAGGCCAGTGTATGCCGATGACGAAATTTCATTTTCCGCGCGGGTTTGCGAAAAGCGGGAGTTGCGGTCGAAGCCGGACTGGGGAATGCTCACATGCCGTTTCGAAGGCCATAACCAGGACCATCATCCGGTCTACGAGATGATGTCAGAGTTTTTTATCGAACGGCGCAAAGGGTAGAGATACCGCTGGTATCTGTTCAGGCTCTCTCCGGGAACAACTCCAGCAGGTCCTCGCGGTTGGGCAGGCTTGCGCCGCGATCGGTGATCAGTTTCGTGATCAGTCTTGCCGGCGTTACATCGAAGGCCGGGTTCGCGACAGGGCTGCCCGGTGCGGTAACCATGACATCTTTCACCGTACCCGAGGACGTCAGTCCTGACAGGGTCATAACTTCTTCCGGGCCCCGCTCTTCAATCGGGATATCGCGCAATCCATCTTCGATCGACCAGTCGATCGTTGAATGAGGCAAAGCCACGTAGAAAGGCACGTTGTTGTCCTTGGCGGCGAGCGCCTTGAGATAGGTTCCGATCTTGTTTGCCACATCGCCTGACGCTGCCGTGCGGTCGGTGCCGACGATGCACAGATCGACTTGGCCGTGCTGCATAAGGTGCCCGCCCGCATTGTCGACAATGACTGTATGAGGAACCCCGTGACTGCCGAGTTCCCAGGCCGTCAGGGCAGCACCCTGATTCCGTGGTCTCGTTTCATCGACCCACACATGTACGTCGATCCCGTCTTCGTGGGCCATGTATATCGGTGCAAGAGCCGTCCCCCAGTCCACCGTCGCGAGCCATCCGGCGTTGCAATGAGTGAGGATGTTGACCCGGCCGCCCTTCTTCATGGCGGCATGTTCCTTGATGATGCCGAGGCCATGAATACCGATTTGCCGGTTTGTCTCAACGTCGTCGTCACACAACTGCCCGGCTCTTTGGTACGCAGCAGACACGCGCTCTTCCCGGGTGATGTTTTCCATCGCCCGGCGCATCTCGTCGAGCGCCCAGTGCAGATTGACTGCCGTCGGCCGTGTCCCGGCAAGACGCGCGCAAGCATCCTCCAGGCCTTCGTCCGTGGCATTCTCGCGCAAGCCCAGACAGACTCCATAAGCCGCCGTGGCGCCGATCAGCGGTGCGCCGCGGACCTGCATGGTTTCTATGGCAACAGCAGCGTCTTCGAGAGTTTCCAGACTCACCGTCACAAACTTGTGCGGCAAAACGGTCTGATCGATGATACCCACCGACCATCCGTCGTCAGCAAGCCATATCGAGCGAAAATCAGTGCCTTCGACCTTCATGGATACTCTCTTCAGTCCCCGTCGAATGCGCACAGCGCCGTCAGTTCAATGCCCATGGCCTCAAGGATCGCCCGCCCGCCAAGCGACGGTAGCTCGATCACGAAACAGGCCGCATTGGAAATGCCGCCGCTGCGCTTGATCAGGAGGGCAGCGGCCTCCGCCGTGCCGCCCGTGGCAATCAGGTCATCGACGATCAATACTTTCTGTCCCGGCCGTATGGCATCTTCATGCATTTCAATGATGTCGATACCATATTCCAGGACGTACTCCTGCCCGATGGTCTTCCACGGCAGTTTGCCTTTTTTGCGGATCGGTACAAAACCTTTGCCCAGCTGATGGGCTACCGCACCGCCAAGAATAAAACCGCGGGCCTCGATACCGGCCACAAGATCGATATCCGCTGGCCGGTAGTGTTCAACCATCGCATCGACCGCAGCATGGAACCCGCTTGCATCGCCAAACAGCGTCGTCACATCCCGAAACATGATTCCTTCCTTGGGGTAGTCAGGAATCGTGCGGATAAACTGGGTGAAATCCATCATCTGAAGCCTCTTGAGGTCTCTGTGGTCGCCTAATCCAGCACACGCCCGGCCACGGCGTCCAGCTTCTTCAGCAATTCGGGGTCACGTGCGTCCGGCGCGGTAATGATGGATACATCAAGGACTTTGTCGCTGCCCATTGGGCACGGTTCGTGTTCATGGGGAAAGTCCGCCGCCAGCCGGGCCACAATCCGGGCCGCGTTCGAGGCATTGGCTTGAAGCGTTCGGATGATCTCCGCCACATCCACATCGCCATGGTCGGGATGCCAGCAGTCGAAATCCGTAACCATGGCCACGGTCGCATAACAAAGCTCCGCCTCCCGGGCGAGTTTCGCTTCCGGCATGTTGGTCATGCCGATCACATCGCAACCCCATGACCGGTACATCTGGGATTCCGCGTATGTTGAAAACTGCGGCCCTTCCATCACCAGATAAGTGCCGCCACGTTGGCACGTTACCCCCTCCGCACTCGCGGCCGCCTCCAGTCGGTCAACCAGACCGGGACTCACAGGACGCGCCATGGGCACGTGTGCGACACAGCCCTTGCCGAAGAAGCTCTTTTCGCGGGCAAATGTCCGGTCGATAAACTGATCCGCAAGAAGAAACGTGCCAGGCGGCAGATCCTCGCGAAACGACCCGCAGGCCGATACCGAAACCAGGTCGGTCACGCCGCAGCGTTTCAATGCATCGATATTTGCGCGGTAATCAATATCGGTCGGCGACAGAACATGACCGCGACCGTGCCGCGGCATGAACCGGACCGGCAGGCCATTGATGTCACCGTGAAGGATCTGGTCTGAAGGCGTGCCCCAAGGCGATACCACCGTTTTCCAATGGGTGTTTTCAAGTCCCGGCAGATCGTACAACCCACTGCCGCCCATAACCCCCAGCACCGCCTTTGTCACGATCTTTCTCCTTTCCACAATTGCCACACTGCCTGCCAAACGACAAAGGGCCCCTTATGGCGAAGGGGCCCTTTGTTCAAAACCTTAGAGTCCTGATCAGTGATCGATGCGCGACCACAATTTCTTTGTCGTGAAATAGAGCAGTCCGGCCAGGATGAACAGATAAATCATGACCTGGAATCCTATACGCTTGCGTTCTTCGAGTTTGGGCTCCGCGGCCCACATCAGGAATTGCGCAACGTCCCTGGACATCTGCGGCACGCTGGCGGCAGTTCCGTCGCTATATTCCACTGCATCTTCACTCAGTGGCGAGGCCATGGCGATCTGATGGCCTGGAAACGCCGCGTTGTAACTCATGCCTTCCGCCAGTTCCATTCCGGCAGGCTCGTCCTTGTAACCGGTCATGAGCGCATAAAGGTAGTCGGGACCATTTGCCCGAGCCTTGGCCATAACCGAAAGATCCGGCGGCAGAGCGCCGCCATTTGCGCTTCGGGCTGCATTGTCATTGGGGAACGGAGAAACAAACCGGTCACTGAGCCTGCCCGGGCGATCAAACATGTCGCCATCTTCGTTCGGTCCATCCTGAACCTCTGCTTCAGCGGCAATGGCCTTCACCTGAGCCTCCGGAAACTCCGGCCCGCCGGGCTCCCCCAAATTGCGATAGGACAGATACTTCATTGAGTGGCAAGCCGCGCACACTTCCTTGTAGACCTGAAATCCGCGCTGGACCGACGCCCGGTCGAATGTCCCAAAGACACCGTTGAACGACCAGTCCTGGGCTTCTATCGCGGGCGCATCCCCTGCAGCCTTGGCATCGCCGACGACCATCGGACCCGACACAAGCATGACAGCCGCCACAAAAGCCGGACGAAAGACCGCCGACATGGGGTTCCCGGTCAGCACGCGCATTGTATTTTCTTTCCTGCTCATGTCAGTCAGCTCCCCGCCTTCAAGTCCGACTGTCCGGAGACGCGGTCGCACCGCTTGTGGCGGCACCACCAGAGCCACCACCGGAATCCCCGCTCTTCTTCTTGGATTTGGCCAACACCGCTTCACTGATGCTTGCCGGCAATTGCCTCGGTCGCTCGATCAGACCCAGAATTGGCAAAATGACCAGGAAGTGAAGGAAGTAGTAGGCCGTCAGCAAGCGCGCAGCAATGACGTAGCCACCTTCCGGCGGCTTCGCGCCGAGATAGCCTAGCCCAATGCACACAAGTACGAAAATCCAGAAGAACTGCTTGTAGAGTGGACGAAACACTGCAGAGCGAACCTTGGACGTATCCAGCCACGGCAGGATGAACAACACCCCGATCGCCGCGAACATGCAGAGCACGCCGCCAAGCTTTGATGGGATCGCCCTCAGGATGGCGTAGAACGGCAGGAAGTACCACTCCGGCACGATATGCGCCGGCGTCACCAACGGGTTCGCCAGTATATAGTTGTCCGTGTGCCCCATTGCGTTGGGCAGATAGAAGACAAATGCCGCGAAGACGATAAAGAAGCAAACGGCGGCAAAGCCATCCTTCACGGTGTAATACGGGTGGAATGGAACCGTATCCTGGCTCGACTTGACGCTGATGCCAGCCGGGTTGCCGTTGCCGGGCACATGCAGAGCCCAGATGTGCAGCCCGACAAGGCCTGTGATGACGAAGGGCAGCAGATAATGCAGGCTGAAGAACCGGTTCAGTGTCGGATTGTCGACCGAGAAACCGCCCCACAACCAGGTCACCACATAGTCACCGACCATCGGGATGGCACCAAACAGGCTGGTGATCACCTTGGCACCCCAGAAACTCATCTGACCCCACGGCAGCACATACCCCATAAAGGCTGTGGCCATCATGGCAAGATAGATCAGGACCCCGATAATCCAGAGCACTTCACGCGGCGCCTTGTATGACCCGTAATACAGTCCGCGGAACATGTGGATATAGACCGCAATGAAGAACATCGATGCGCCGTTGGCATGCAGATATCGCAGCAGCCAGCCGTAATTCACGTCGCGCATGATATGCTCGACGCTTGAAAACGCCATTTCCGTGTGCGGCGTATAATGCATCGCAAGGACGATACCGGTGATCAGCTGGGCCACCAGGCAAAACGACAGAATGCCACCGAACGTCCAGAAGTAGTTCAGATTCTTCGGCGTTGGAAACACAATGAAAGAAGAATGTACAAGCCCGATAATCGGAAGTCTGCTCTCGAACCAGCGGCCAAAGGCGCTGGTCGGCTGATAGGTCGAATGTCCGCTCATGTCTGCAAGCCCCCTCAGCCGATTTTGATGTTTGTTTCGGACAGAAATTCATAGGCCGGCACAGGAAGGTTTTCCGGCGCCGGTCCCTTGCGGATGCGTCCCGCGGTATCGTAGTGCGATCCGTGACAAGGGCAGAACCAGCCACCGAAGTCGCCAGCTTGTCCCAGCGGCACGCACCCCAAATGCGTACAAACGCCGACCATCACGAGAAACTTCTCGTTCGTGGCGCGGTTCTTGTCGTCCGCCTTCGCGTCGTCGCCGATATTGTTGTTGCGGGCGTTTTGATCAGGCAGTTCATCGAGCGGCACAGCCCGGGCCTCTTCGATTTCCTTGCCAGTGCGGTGCCGTATGAAAACCGGGTTTCCGCGCCATTTGACCGTGATGCTCTGGCCTTCTTCGAGCGCGCTCAAATCGACTTCGATCGAGGCCAGCGCCTTGACCGAAGCGTCCGGGTTCATCTGATCGATGAACGGCCACACCAAGCCTGCCGCACCAACAGCCGCGACGGTGCCTGTGGCTATGTAAAGAAAGTCCCGGCGTGTCGGTTCAGCCGTATCCGTATGTGCCACCGCTAATCCCCTTGATACCGATAAGAGAAAAGTCCCCAGAAAGACTCAAAAATTGCATCCTGCTCAAGCAGCCTCCGCGCCGGTTTCACCCCCGAAACGGAACGAATTAGAGACCTGCATCTTGCATTCAATCAATATGAAACTGAAACAACCGGCAAGCTCAAAAAAACCGCCTGGCAAGGCAGGATTCTGGAGCATCTTTTGGCACTCTTGCCCTAGAATGTCCAGTATCGATCCAACGTTTGGCAAAATGTCGCATAAATTTCAAACCCCGCTTTCCAAGCCACATTAAGGTCTTCCATGCGCATCGCCCTATATCAACCCGATATCCCTCAGAATACCGGAACCATTCTTCGCATGGCCGCCTGTTTCGCGCTGTCAACGGACATTGTAGAACCTGCCGGATTTAACCTGTCCGACCGTGCCCTGAAGCGCGCTGGCATGGACTACCTCGACCTCGCCCAGGTCACCCGCCATCTGTCTTATGATCACTTCCTGGAAACCACCGCGTCCTCGCGGGTCCTGCTCTTCACCACCCGGGCGGAAACACCGTTTCATCAGTTTCAATTCCAGGCCGGCGACACACTCCTGTTTGGCCGTGAAAGCGCCGGGGTTCCCGATCATGTCCACGACACCGTCCATGCCAGACTGGTTATCCCGATTGTCCCGGCCGCACGGTCACTCAACCTTGCCGTTTCTGTCGCCATGGTGCTTTCGGAGGCTTTGCGTCAAATTGGCGGATTTCCTGAAACCGGAGACTGAGCCAAGATAAGGCCATGACACAGAACACCATTCCCGCCCGAGACAGCCTCGACCAAGAAAAGCAATCCGCCCGATCCTGGTTCGAGAGCCTGCGCGACCAGATATGTGCCGCGTTCGAAGAAATCGAAGCCACTTTTGACGGACCGCTTTGTGAGCGCGATGCCGGGCAGTTTGTGCGCACCCCCTGGGAGCGAACCCAGGATGACGACACCAAGGGCGGAGGTGGTGTCATGTCCATGATGCATGGTCGTGTGTTCGAGAAGGTCGGCGTACACACGTCGACGGTACACGGCGAGTTCTCCCCCGATTTTCGAAAGCAGATTCCCGGTGCCGAAGAGGACCCGCGCTTCTGGGCAAGCGGCATCTCCCTGATCGCCCACATGCACAACCCGCATGTGCCGGCAGTCCACATGAACACCCGTTTTGTCGTCACTTCCAAGTCATGGTTTGGCGGCGGTGCAGATCTGACGCCTGTGCTCGATGACCGGCGGACGCAAACCGATCCGGACACAGTGGCTTTTCACGGCGCCATGAAGGCGGCCTGCGATCCTCACAAGGTGGCTGACTATGAGCACTACAAGCAGTGGTGTGATGAATATTTCTTTCTGGCCCACCGCAAGGAGATGCGCGGCATAGGCGGTATTTTTTACGATCATCTCAACAGCGGTGACTGGGATGCCGATTTTGCCTTTACTCAGGACGTTGGCCGGTGTTTCCTCGAAATCTATCCGGCCCTTGTCCGGCGCAACATGAACACACCCTGGTCAGACGCCCAGCGCGACGAACAACTCGTCCGGCGCGGCCGTTACGTTGAATTCAACCTGCTATATGACCGCGGCACCCTGTTCGGCCTGAAGACAGGTGGCAATGTCGATTCCATCCTGTCGTCCATGCCCCCGGAAGTGAAATGGCCCTGACATCGACGGCCTGATCCCCTTGAACCAGCCAGGTCTGTCGGGTGTTTCACATTAAGGCGCCGCATAATTGCCGTGATATTGCCCCATGATTTGGTGTTCAGGACCATGACTTCCTGTCGCCGTATGTTTCTGCATGCGGTGAATGCGCTGGAGAGCGTCTGCTGCCTGACAACGCCGGTCAAGTGATCAGCAAATGTAACAACGGGGAGGACGGGTTTCAGCCTTTCGCCCCCGAGAAATAGGAGTATGAGGCCTTGAAACAGCAAAAACTTCTCACGACCGCCTTGGCAATGGTGATTGCCGGAGGTTTGTCCAGCACGGCATTGGCTGTCAATGACGACCCGCTGACGCAGAAATGGGCACCGGGTGAATGGGGCGCCGATGACAAGGCCGGGGCTGTCAACCGGACGACACCGGAAATGGTCTTGAAAGCAGCAAAACTTGTCAAACGTGGCAAGGTTGCCACCCTGGGAAAGGTCTACCAGCAGGACGCACCGGCTTTCGGTTCCCGTGGCTGGAGGATGACCATTCCCGGCCTGCCGACCGGCGGTCCCTTCGGCAAGAAGGAACTGGTCTACAATGACGAATACCTGTCCACGGAAATCGGCCAGATCGGCACCCAGTTCGATGGTCCCGGACACATCGGCGTCATCACGTCGAAGGGTATGTATTTCTATAATGGCCGTTTCCTGGAAGATGAAGACGTGACCTCCTACGGTGTCGGTCCCCTAGGTGTTGAACATGTCGCCCAGAAGGGATTTGTCTGTCGCGGCGTGCTTCTCGATGCGGCCGCCTTGCGCGGTGGCTCGTTGCCGATACCCAAGGCAAATGATCCCGCCGATCCCGGCATTGTCACCGACAAGGACATAGAGGAGATGGTCAAACGACAGGGCATCGACCCGATCGGTGAAGGCGACTGTGTTTTCCTCCACACTGGTCATGGCGACGTCTGGCACCCGAAGGATTGGGACAAATTCGATGCCGCCGAAAAACAGAAGCGTATTGCCAAATTCAATTCCGGCGAGCCCGGCTTTGGCATCTCGGCCTGTGAATACATGGCCTCGCGCAAGATCATCCTCTGGGGATCGGACGTCTGGGCCTCTGAAGCGGTCGGCAAGGGATTTGGCGGCGAGAACGAACAACCGTTTGAATGCCACATCAACATGATGACCCGCAGCGGCATCTGGAACCTGGAAAACATGGACCTGTCGCAACTGGTCGCCGACAAGGCCTATGAGTTCCTCTTTGCCTGGTCTCCCCTGAAGATCAAGGGCGGGACCGGTTCACCGGGCAATCCAATCGCCATGTATTGAGCGGAGCAACCAAGATCCACCGGCCCGGTTCGGCCGGATAACGATGAAAACGAAGGGGCGCAGGAGACTATTGCGCCCCTTTTGTATTCCCGGGTGAAATTCGGTAGTTTGAGGGAGTTAGTGGCAATCAGGAAATAATAGAGACACAAGAAAGCAATAATGACACGAGGGAGAAAACAAATGTCGATGATTCGTCTGTCAGCAATACATACCGGATTGTACGCGCCAAGTTCGGCTGGGCAGTATCACAACACTCTTTACTCAGATTCGAAGCTCCGGGGCAGACTGGGAGACTTTGCCCGCCCGGACAACGATGCTTTGTCAGCAGCAGGTCCCAGAATCTCCGACGAGCTTGATCATTACATGGCCGGGAGTATCGCGAAAAAGGCGGTTGGTCTTTCAGGAGCGGACCCGGTGGTTATGATGGTCAACGGATTCCTCTTCGATCCCCGCGTCTCGGCGTCCGATCCAGCGAACGAATCGGACAATCCCCATGTACGCCTTTTTCACTTTAAGGATTTCGGCGAAGTTGACGAGGTCCGTCATCACACGACCGGATGGCCGGGCCGGCTCGACATTCCCAACGGCTCCGACGGCGCCGGCGGTTTGGCCGTCGGGTTTGGATGGTATTCGAATCCCGGATTCGCAAAATCGCTGATCGCACACTTCAAAAACTTCTATGCCCGTGCCTACGATCTGGGCACCGAGATGGGCTGGCCGCTTCTGACCGGCCTCACCGCCCTGGCAAAACACCTTCCCGCCGGCAGACCGATCGACATCATGTGTCACAGCATGGGATCGACCGTAACCATTCGCGCAATCGCCCTGGCGGCCAAGTACAACCTGCCGGTGCTGTCGCGTATCGGCCGGATCATTATCCTGGGCGGTTCAGAATATTCCGGCGAAGCTCAACTGATGTACAACCGTCTGATGACAGTGGCGCGCAACCGGGGATGGTCGGCCAAGACCGGACCGTACATCTACAACATCGTGAGCCGCGAGAACGATGTGCTGGACAAGCTCGCCGAAAACTTCGGACCCAAATCATTCTTTTCCAACACCCAGGTTGTCGGGCACAACGGCCTCAACGCCGCCAGGCACGCCGACCGCTGGATAGACCTGCGAATCGACGGAAGCGACATGCGAAAGTGGGCCAAATCCGTTCACGGGTTGAAAATTTCGGGCGACAATCCCGAATCCGTCTGGGATCACTGGTACTACTATACCCACAGAGGCAACATGGAGATGTACCGCCGCATCCTGAGAGATCGAAAGGCCTGGTCATTCAAGAACCTGCGCGCAGCGAAGGTTCCCGAAGGCGTGGCAACGGGATTCTTCGGCGATTGAGTTGCTCTAGGGAGTGTCGAGCTGGGCGAGCACCTCGGACTTGCCGGGGTTGCATCCGCGCTCAAGCCAGTACGCCTCGAGGCGGCGGAGGGCGTGGCCGAGCTCCGGGCCTTCCGGCACGCCACGGTCGATCAGGTCTCGCCCAGCCACAGGAAACACCGGCACTTGAGCGTTGTCGATGCACGCACAGAGTTCCCTCCAACCGAGATCGTCCTCCGGTTCTGCGCTCGATGCCCAGGCAATCAGGCCGCCATCGAGAACCGCACGGCGACCATGCGTGTAAAGCGTAGCGGCAACGGCATCATCGGACATCGGCGGCTTCAGGACCTTGACGGTTTTGAGCGCCGAGACAAGCGCGTCGGCTTGCGAATTGGACAGCCTCAATCGCTTTTTGAAGAGTTCAGGATCCGCCGCCTCCGGCAGGAGCACGCCCAGGCGCCGAATAGGGTCGGCGTCAATGCACTTCCATTCTTCGATCGCTGCAAGCCGGCACAGATTATCAACCTTTGTCCCCGGTCCCAGAATTTCGTCAAGGACTCCCTGTTCTTTCATGGCCCTCAGCACGACGCAGGCAAACGGGGCCACGAGCAGTCGTAGCAACTCCTTGTGGATTCGCTCCGCCGACAGACCGGCAAGTCCGGCACGCTTGCGGCCGCAAGCCGCCAACCCTTCCGGATCCAGTACGCCATTCCCATGCGTGGCGGAAAACCTGAAAAACCTCAGAACTCGAAGAAAATCTTCCTCAATCCGGTCCTCAGGATTTCCCACGAAGCGGACTTGACCGGCTTTAAGATCATGTAGGCCGCCGACCGGATCATGAAGCGTTCCGTCGTGATCAACATAGATCGCGTTCATGGTGAAATCGCGTCGCGTCGCATCCGCCGACCAGTCCTTCGTAAACGCCACTCTGGCATGGCGTCCAAAGGTTTCGACGTCATGGCGCAGGGTCGTTATCTCAAAAGAAGCAACCTGATCGTCAACCCGCCGCACCGCTGTAATCGTGCCATGGGACAAACCGGTGTCGATGGTCTTGAAACCCGCCGCCGATGCAACAGCCCGGGCCTCTTCCGGCAACAGCGTTGTCGCCAAGTCGATGTCGTCTATTGGCCGGTCCAGCAGAGCATTGCGGACAGCGCCGCCGACGATTCGCGTGCACGCGCCTTCGGCATTCAGAGCATCCAGAAGCTCGCGCAGGGTTGGCTCCTTGAACCAGTCCATTGCCTGAAAATCTGTGGCAAGAACACGGCCTGCCGGAAGGCCGTCCGGCATGTCCTCCTGATGTCGGTCGCACATGGGAATTGCCCCCAAAGGACGATCAGTCCTTTTCGAATCGACCCGGCTGAATCGTACCGTCTTTATACTGCGCCGGCACATACGTGCCGGTCGGGTCACTGCTGCTGAAGTTGACCAGGGTCAATAGCCCGGCAATCATCAGCACAAGCCCGGCAATCACCAGTTTCGGCACAGGCAGAGCCGCCACCAGGTCGGGTCCCGGTTCGATCTTTTTGGAAAACACAAGATAGGCCGCAAAGCCGACAAACGGCAAAAGCAGCAAACCGATCTCAATTAGAACAACTCGTATCATCGCCGATAAACCCGGTCATAAAGATTGCGCAGCATTCCTGCGGTGGCACCCCAGATATAATACTTGTCATAGGGAATTGCATAGTAATAGCGCCGCACCCCACGCCACTCGCCGCTATGGGTCTTGTGGTTACGGGGATCCATCAGGAATTCAAGCGGCACTTCGAAGACCTCATCGACCTCACCGGGTTCAGGACGCACGTCAAACCCCGGTTTTACAATCCCGACGACCGGCAAAACCCGGTAGCCAGTACCGGTTTGATAGACGTCCAGGAAACCTGCCACGTCGACGAATGAAGACGCGATCCCGGTTTCCTCATGGGTTTCCCGCAAAGCCGCAGCCACGGCACTGGCATCGGTCTCGTCGATCTTGCCACCGGGAAAGGCAACCTGCCCGGGATGTGACGGCAGGTCCTTCGACCTCTGGGTCAGCAATACGGTGGTCTGATTATCGTAGGCGATGATCGGTACCAGCACAGCCGCTGCCCGAACCGGGTTAGGCTCGCTGCCGGGATTGAGGTCATGGTCGCCACGCGCACTCGGCAGGGCAAACTCCGTGAGCGACGCATCCACGTCCTGATCGAGATGCGCCTGTGCCTTGGCAAGCAACTCATCGGCTGTGTAGGAAAACTCGCCACGCTGTGTATCCATGATCAGGGGTCTATATCATCAACGCGCGCCATGGGGAAAAAACAGCCGCTGCTCCACACACCGAATTGTGCATCGCCCTCAATTTCGTGCTCCACGGCAAGATCCACGAGATCGTAGGTCAGGCTTCTCGTCACAAGTGCCTCAAGACGCGACCGCACCAGCACATAGGGCTTAAGTCCATCCGATTCGCAACCGGCTCCAAACCGCAGGGGACTGGCCTTGCCGACTGACACCACATCTTCCACATTGGTCCTGAATTCAATTGTCTGATGATCTCCGTGCCCGGCGACAGTCATTTCAACCGCCACGAAGGGTGCATCGTCCACAATGACACCGACTTTCTCCACTGGGGTTACCAGATAGTAAAAATCGTCGTCATCTCGCCGCAAAATAGTGGCAAAGAGTTGCACCATAGGTGCTCTGGAAATAGCGGAATCACGATAATACCATGTTCCATCAGGGCCAATTCGCATGTCGAAATTGCCAAAAAACGGCGGACTCCAGTCATGAACAGGTGGCAAAGGTCTGTCCTTTGAGAGCGATCTCTTGACGTCTTCCAACCCCCTTACGGGTTTTTCAGCATCCGGAATTCCCGGCTCCGCCATACGTGATTACCTCGATGTTGGTGGCAAGAACGGCCACAATCGCGTCATTGTGGGCTGATATCGCTCGACTCGCATGCCATATCGCGCTCTTTTGATGATGTCATACACGTCAGATTGCTTAAAAGTGTTTCGGATTCCCGTCCTCGGAGAATATATTGAGTCCCATGCAGACAATTAAAGAAACTGACGAGCAAATCGTCAATGAGATTGAACAAACCGGGAAAAAGCTTGTCGAGATCAAGGCAGCTATCGGGAAAGTCATCTTTGGCCAGCAACCTGTCATAGATCAGACGCTCACAGCAATTCTGACCGGTGGGCATGCTCTTTTGATTGGTGTTCCGGGCCTTGCCAAGACAAGGCTGGTCGAAACCGTTGCCCATGTCCTTGGACTGGATGAAAAACGCGTCCAGTTCACCCCCGATCTAATGCCGGCGGATATTATCGGAACGGAAGTCATGGAGGAGGACGAAAAGGGCCGGCGACACTTCCGTTTCATGAACGGTCCGGTGTTCTGCCAGTTGCTCATGGCCGACGAGATCAACCGAGCCAGTCCCCGCACCCAGTCGGCTCTGCTCCAGTCCATGCAGGAAAAGCATGTAACCGTTGCTGGGCAGCGTTACGATCTGCCGCGTCCCTTCCACGTTTTGGCCACACAGAATCCGCTTGAGCAGGAAGGCACCTACCCGTTGCCTGAAGCCCAGCTTGACCGTTTCGTCATGCAGATCGATGTGCCTTACCCGGATCTTGAAGCCGAGCGCCGGATGCTGTTCGCAACCACCGGCACTAGCGAGGATGTGTCACCGCAGGTTTTCGATGCCGAGCAACTCATGGCGGTCCAGAGGCTGGTCCGGCGTATTCCGGTGGGAGACAATGTGGTCGATGCAATCCTGAAGCTGGTGCGCGGCGCACGGCCTGATGAAACCGGCATAGAGGAGCTCAGAACCCAGGTCGCCTGGGGTCCCGGTCCTCGGGCAAGCCAGGCACTCATGCTGGGCGCGCGAGCACGGAGCCTGATGGATGGCCGCCTCGCCCCATCGGTAGACGATGTGATAGCGCTTGCGGCACCCGTGTTGCGTCACCGCATGGCGCTTACATTTGCGGCCCGTGCCGACGGTGTGAGCATCGACGATATTATTTCCAGGCTCTGCAGCGAACTCTGAGCCCGCTGATGCGCGAACCAAAAAACGTTTCTCCAAACCCAGGCACCAGCCATGCCGAGCAACTGAACACGGAAGCCGAAAGGCTGGCCGCCCGTTTGCCCGCTCTCCTTGTTGAAGCGGATCGCGTCGCTCATACGGTTGCACAAGGATTGCACGGTCGGCGGCGGGCAGGCCCCGGGGAAGCATTCTGGCAGTTCCGCAGATACCGGCCCGGCGATCAGCCAAGCATGATCGACTGGCGCAAGTCCGCCAGGCGCCAGACCTATCTGATCCGCGAACGCGAATGGGAAGCCGCAAACACGGTCTGGCTTTGGGCTGACCGTTCCGGCTCGATGCACTTCAAATCCGATCTGGCGAACACAACCAAGGTCGATCGCGCCATATTGCTGGAACTGGCCCTGTCGCACCTGTTGACCCAGGCCGGCGAGCGCATCGGGCCTCTCGGCAGCGGCATGTCGCCAAGTGCTGGCACAAACGCGGTACGCCGAATTGCCGAATACGTGTCCCATTCGATTACAAGCGAAAAAACCCACGACAGCCTGCCGCCGATGCAGGAACTCGGTCGGTTCTCCCATGTGGTCCTGTTCAGCGATTTTCTGGAGCCGGTCGCCGACATCAACGCCGCTCTGGCGGGCATCGCGGCTCGTGACGTGGGCGGACATCTGGTGCAGATCCTCGACCCGGCAGAAGAGACCTTCCCCTACACCGGCCGCACGGAATTCGAATCCGTGACAGGCGGCCTCCGCCTGACTGTGGGAAGAGCCGAAAGCCTACGTGAAAATTACCGTAAGCGCATTTTGGAACATAATGAACAACTTCGCGAACTGGCCCGGCGGCTTGGTTGGTCGTTCACAACCCATCACACCGACCAGTCGCCACAGACCGTGTTGCTGGCCCTGAATGGATTGATGTCCGGACATCCCCTGTCGTTCAGCGCGGAAAGCAGCATGCCTTCTGATAACGACAACCTGACAGGTGGCCTGTCATGAGTCTTGGACCACTGCTGTTCGAAGTGCCGTTTGCGCTGATGGCGTTGGGTCTGCTGCCAATTATATGGTGGCTGTTGCGCTTTACTCCGCCCAAACCGGACCGGGTGGCTTTTCCACCGATACGTCTGTTGCTCGGTCTCATGAATACCGACGAGACCCGCCACAAGAGCCCGTGGTGGCTGACTCTTCTGCGCACTGTCCTCGCCGCCCTCGTCATTCTGGCCCTTGCGGAACCTGTCTTTAATCCCGACCGGGATGTCTCGCGAAAGTCCGGCAGGCTGCTCGTGGCCATTGACGACAGCTGGATGGCAGCGCCAACATGGCATCTGCGATCCAGCGCACTGGAAACAATCATCAACAGCGCCGAACAGACCGGCCGGCCGGTCGCCCTCGCGATGACCACGCCACGCAGCACCGTTCAGACAATTGCCTACAAGACACCTTCCGACGTTCGACAGCTCATCAACAGTCTGGAGCCGCGCCCCTTCAAACCTGACCGGCCTGCGCTGATCGCTGAAATCAAACGCCAACTGGGGTCAACGCCGCCGGAAGAGGTTGTGTGGCTTTCCGACGGCATGGACTATGGCAGCGCCGCGGAATTTGGCGATAGTCTGAAATCCCTGTCAGATGAGGGAACCGATCTGCGCATCCTGACCCATGAGATTACGAAAGATCCCTCATTTATCGCCGCATCGGCACAGGGTGACGGCAGTCTCATCGCAACGGTCCGGCGCACGGACACCAATGCCAGCCCGAAAGGAACCGTCCGGGCCCTTGCCCTCAACGGCCGCACCCTCGGGGATGCAGCATTCGAATTCAAATCGGGAGAAACTGAAGCGGAAGTCTCCTTCGAGATTCCGCTGGCGTTGCGCAACCAGATCGGCCGGTTCGAAATTGTCGGGGGCCGAACGGCCGGTGCCGTTTTCCTGCTTGACGATCGTTGGAGACGCCGTCCTGTGGGTCTGGTGTCGGGGACATCCAACGATCTCTCCCAACCGCTGCTGTCACCGCTCCATTACGCGACCCATGCACTGGCGCCTTTCGCCCAGATCACCGAAGCAACCGTGTCGTCCGAAACCAGCGGCATCAAGGGTCTGCTGGACCAGGGGCAATCCGTTCTGATTGTTGCCGACATCGGACAATTTCTCGACGATGACACCGAACTTCTCGAAAAATGGGTCGATCGCGGTGGCGTCCTTGTCCGGTTCGCCGGGCCGAGGCTCGCATCGAACAGCGACGATCTCATTCCCGTCAAATTGAGACGCGGCGGCCGTGCTCTGGGCGGCGCCCTGTCGTGGAGCAAACCCCAGTCATTCGGTCCGTTTGACGACAAAAGCCCCTTCGCCGGACTCGAGACCCTGAGCAAGGAAGTGACCGTCCGTCGCCAGGTTCTGGCCGAACCGTCTGCCGACCTCGCCGGCAAGGTCTGGGCGCGCCTTGAAGACGGAACGCCACTGGTGACTGCAGAACCTCGGGGCAACGGTCTTGTCGTCCTCTTCCACGTTCCGGCATCTCCGGTCTGGTCGAACCTGCCCCTGTCCGGCGTTTTTGTCGAAATGCTCAAAAGGATTGTCGACCTGTCGAACGCCCCAGGCGCCAAGACGACATCCGAGCGCGCCGATATCAACGCGCCCCAGGCGTTGCCCCCGGTAAGAGTGCTCAACGGTTTCGGCGAACTCGTCAAACCGCCGGTCGACACCATTCCGTTGTCCCAGTCCGACCGTGACAAGCAGACAGCGACGCCGCAACATCCCCCCGGCATCTATGGCCGAGGCCAGGTCATCAGCGTCGTCAACACCGTCGAACCTGATCAGAAAATCGAACGCCTCGGTTCTCAGTTGTCAGGTGTCGAAGTTGCCTCGTTCAAGCCGGTTCCGTCAACTCCACTCAAGGGTCCGCTTCTGGCGCTTGCCATGGCGCTGTTGATCCTCGATGCACTTGCTGTGCTGGCTATTTCCGGACGAATTCTCGGTAGCCGGTTCTCACGGTCCGCATCCACAACCGCGGCCCTGGGGCTGGTCGCAATGCTGATCCTGCCGGCTCTCCTTCACGGTCCCGCCAGAGCACAGGTGTCGCAGGAGGCCCCACCCATATCCGCCGAAGAGCGCTTTGCCCTGGAAGCAACGCTCAAAACCCGCCTGGCCTATGTCGAATCCGGCAATGCAAATGTCGATGCCGCAAGTCAGGCCGGCCTTCACGGCCTCAGTGAAGCCTTGTCCAAACGCACGGCACTCGAACCCGGTTCTCCCGTCGGCGTCGATCTTGAACGCGACGACATCACGTTTTTTCCGATGCTCTACTGGCCGATGATCCACGATGCGCCGCTGCCGCCCAAGACAACGCTGGCGAAGATCGATGCCTACATGAAAAACGGTGGCACCATTTTCTTTGACACCAGAGACCAGCATCGTTCCCTGACCAATTCCGGATCGCTGGAGGCCAGCCCGGGGACCCGTACCCTTCGCAGGATTCTGACCGGTCTCGACATTCCGCCGCTTGAGATCATTCCCGCCGATCACGTCCTGACCAAGGCCTTCTATCTCCTGCAGTCGTTCCCCGGCCGCTGGGCTGGCGGCCAACTGTGGGTCGAGGCGATCACCACCGACGGCAATGCCCGCCGCGGCGCATCCAATTTTGACGGGGTGTCGTCGATCATCATCGGTTCCAACGACTATGCCGCTGCATGGGCAATGGATACCCGGGGCGAAGCCATGTTCCCGGTTGTTCCGGGAGGCCCTCGCCAGAGGGAACTTGCCTATCGCACGGGCATCAACGTCGTCATCTACGCCCTGACCGGGAACTACAAGGCAGATCAGGTTCATGTCCCTGCACTGCTTGAAAGGTTGGGACAGTGATGAACTGGACCCTCACTTTCCTGCCTGTCGTTCCCCTCTGGCTGATCGGCGTTTTCGCATTTCTCGGTCTGGCCGTCATAGCTGTCGCATTGGTGTTTCGCATCCGGGGCTCGCTGCTCCGGTCCTGTGCAACGCTGGTTTTGCTGATGGCTCTGCTGAACCCAGTATTGCGCGACGAGGATCGGGACGTCCTGTCCGATGTCGCAGTTGTCGTAATCGACGAAAGCCCGAGCCAGTCGCTGCTCGACCGGACGAAGCAAACCGGGCTGGCCGCGGAACAAATTCTCGAACGCATCGGCAAGATCGCCAATCTTGACGTTCGTGTGGTCAAGGCCGGACGCAGCGCGCCGGAACAGGGCGGCGGCACCAGGCTGTTTTCCGCGTTGGACACAGCCCTTGTGGATGTTCCTCCAGATCGGTTCGCCGGCGCCATAATGATCACCGACGGGCAGGTCCACGACGCAACAGAAGCCAATGTTCCCTTGGCGACCGGGGCACCCATTCATGGTGTGATTTCCGGCCATCGCAACGAAGGCGACCGGCGTGTTGTCATCGAACAGGCTCCACGTTTCGGTATTGTCGGGCAGCAGCAGGAAATTGTGCTGCGGGTCGAAGACAGCGGTGCCCTTCCCCGACAAAAATTTGCAAAACTGACTGTTTCCGTCGACGGCAAAGTGAAGGAAGTCGTTCAGGTGGAGATCGGACAGCCGATAACGATACCGCTCGACATCGATCACGGCGGTCCAATAATCACGGAACTCGTTGCCGAGGGCGTCGATGGAGAACTATCCCTCCAGAACAATCGCGCACTCCTGACAACCCAGGGGATTCGCGATCGCTTGCGCGTACTGCTGGTTTCAGGAGAACCGCATACCGGGGAGCGCACTTGGCGCAATCTCCTCAAGGCAGACGCAGCGGTCGATCTTGTGCATTTCACCATTCTACGCCCACCCGAGAAACAAGACGGCACGCCCATCAAGGAACTGTCGCTGATCGCCTTCCCTACGAGGGAACTGTTTTCCATCAAGCTCGATGAATTTGACCTCATCGTGTTTGACCGCTACCAGCGCAGAGGCGTCCTGCCCCTGATATACCTGTCCAATGTCGCCAACTTCGTCCAGAAGGGCGGCGCGATTCTTTCTGCAGCCGGCCCGGCCTTCGCGTCTCCGTTGAGCCTTTACCGAACCCCGTTGTCCGCCGTTCTGCCCGGTGCCCCCACCGGCAGTGTGACGACCGTGCCCTTCAGACCGCAGATCACGGACCAGGGACGCCGCCACCCCGTCACCCGTGCCCTGCCCGGCGGCGAAGCAACTACACCTACGTGGGGACGTTGGTTCAGGCTGATCGATGTAGAGGCAAGTTCAGGACACACCGTAATGTCCGGACCCGACAACAAGCCCCTGATGATCCTGGAACGGAAGGGCGAAGGGCGCGTGGCCCAACTGTTGTCGGACCACGCCTGGCTTTGGGCCCGTGGATACGATGGCGGCGGTCCCCAGTCGGAATTGCTCCGTCGCCTTGCCCACTGGCTGATGAAGGAACCGGACCTCGAAGAGGAAGCGCTTGCCGCCAGCCACAATGACAACCAGCTAACAATCGAACGCCGCACGATGTTGACGGAAACACCGAAGGTCACGATGACCGCACCGTCGGGCGAATTGGCAACTGTCGAACTCAAGCAGGTTTCTGACGGCGTCTGGCGCGGCGTCCATGAGATTGATGAGATAGGCGTCTACCAGTTGACCGACGGTGTTGTCTCCTCAGTTGTCGCCGTTGGATCCACCGACCCCAAGGAGTTCTCCGACATTCGAGCCACCGGAGAGAAATTGAAGGCCATTGCAGATCAGACCGGTGGTGGCATCCATTGGCTTGCGTCCAGGGCCAGACAAACGACGTCGCTCAACATACCGCGTATCCGGATGACAAACCCAGGCCGCCGTGCAGCCGGCACCGACTGGCTGGGCTTGCGCCGGAACAACGCCTACGTCGTGCGCTCCTTGAGGGACGTGCCGATATTCTCCGGACTGGCCGTCGTCCTGGCGATGTTAGGCCTGCTGGGCCTGACCTGGTATCGCGAAGGACGGTGATCCGCCACGCACGAGGCCCGCAGCGTTCTTGAGAACGCCTGGCCGGAGTTCTCTTGCGAGCAGTCGCGCCGGATCCACGTAGCCGGGCATGATCAGTTGGTTCTCCGGTACCGTGGCAAAGCCGACCCGGGCATAATACGGCTCGTCGCCAACCAGAATGACAAGCTCATGATTAAGGTTCCCCGCGCGGCTCAGCCCCTCCCGCATGAGCGCGACGCCGCAGCCCTGGCCCCGAACTTTTTCGCTCACCGCCAACGGCCCAAGAAGCAGAGCCGGTGTCGTGTCGCCTATCAGGAGAGGCCAGAATTGAATCGTCCCCACCAGCTCGCCGTCGGTACTGGCCGTCAGGCATAGCCTGTCCACAGGTTGTGACCCCTCGCGCAGCCGATAGGCGGTCTTGGTTCTGCGGCCCAGGCCGAAGGATTCATCAAGCAGGCCATCAATGGCATGTTTGTCGTGCGCGGATTCACATTGAATTTGGAACTTGCAGGTCGTGATTGTCGTCATGGTGTCAGATCCGGGAATATCACTTAAGGCAGTTATACGCCTCAAATCCCTTCAATTGACTTACAGACAACTCAGCCTGTTTAGAATTCAGACGGAAGGACGAGGCGCGCGACAGCGTTCCCGCGCAATGCGGGCACTGATGCGGTTCGTCGTCGAAGTCGTCTGATTCCTGTCGTCACCGTAGTGACCTCCCGATTGAGAAGCGGAGCAGATAGCATTTTCATGCGGCCACGTCCACCAAAACGCAAAGCCAATCCTGAAAAAGACTTTATTGCCTGATGCAAACGCCCATTGTCTTTCCCAGACGTTGCAATATCTTGATGCACCTGAAACAAAGCTCAAGGTGCTCGTGTTATGGGACTTCTCGTTGATGGTGTATGGCAGGACAAATGGTATGAAACCAAGACGACCGGCGGAAAATTCAAGCGTCAGGATTCGCAGTTCAGAAACTGGCTGACCGCGGATGGCGAGGCCGGACCCAGCGGCACTGGTGGTTTCAAGGCAGAGTGCAACCGGTATCACCTGTACGTTTCCCTGGCTTGCCCGTGGGCGCACAGAACGCTGATTTACCGCAGACTCAAGGGTCTCGAGGAAATCATATCCCTCTCCGTGGTCGATCCGTTCATGGGCAAAAACGGTTGGCAGTTTTCCAACGGCGAAGGCTGCATTCCGGACACCATCAACCATGCCGACTTTGCCCATCAGGTCTATACGGCGGCAGATCCCCACTATACCGGCAGAGTCACCGTGCCGATATTATGGGACAAGAACCAGAACACCGTTGTCAGCAATGAGTCGTCCGAGATCATCCGCATGTTCAATTCCGCGTTCAACGCGATCACGGGCAACAACCAGGACTTCTACCCCGAAGGCTTGCGTTCCGAGATTGATTCCGTCAACGACACGGTTTACTCAAACATTAACAACGGCGTCTACAAGGCCGGTTTCGCAACCACTCAGGAGGCCTACGAAGAGGCGGTCCGTGCCTTGTTCGAGACTCTCGATACATTGGACGCCCGCCTGGAAGACCGGCGTTACCTGACCGGAAACAGCATCACTGAAGCAGACTGGCGATTGTTTCCCACACTCGTGCGATTTGATCCGGTCTATGTTGGCCACTTCAAGTGCAACCTCAAACGCATTGTCGATTATCGCAATTTATCAGGTTATCTCCGGGATCTCTATCAACAGCCAGGCATCGCCGACACTGTCAACATGGTCCACATCAAGAACCACTATTACGGCAGCCACGACACCGTTAACCCCACACGGATTGTCCCGGTCGGCCCTGAACTCGATCTGGAGCGTTCCCATGACCGAGATCGATTCAGTTGATGGGAAAAGCCTTGATAATCTGCAAGGGCCAGCCCTGGAACAGGGCAACGATGTAAATCACGAAAGCTGATACAAACAGGGTCGCCTCGAAGCGGCTCAATTGCCAGCCGCTGACCAGAACCGGCAGCAGGATTATCGTGGCCGCCAGCATGACCCAGATATCGAACAGGGCAATCTGTTCTGCGACCGGGATCGGGCCGATCATGGCCGTGGCTCCCAGCACCACGAGAATGTTCGTTATGTTGCTGCCCACGACGTTGCCGAGGGCGACATCGGAATGACCGCGGAGTGCGGCGATAATCGAGATCGCGAGCTCCGGCAGGGATGTTCCAATGGCCAAGAGCGTCAGGCCGATGACGGCTTCGGGAACCGAAAAGATGTGGGCAATTTCTACAGCGCCATCGACCAGAAGATCGGCACCGATCACAACGGCAATGCAGCCCCCCAGAAAAATCGGGACTGCCGTCAGGAGCCGGCCGGGCACTCCGCCATGTTCAGATGCTTCATCCGCCGCCAGTTCACCGGCCGTGTCTTTACGCGACTCTGCCGATTTGCCGCGCTCGGACAGATAGGAAAAGATGGTGTAGGCAGCATAGACGATAATCAGCATGCCCCCGACCAGCGGCGAGACTACTCCCACAATGCAAAGACCCGCCAGAACGCTTGAAACCAGCACAAGGAACAAGGCATCCCGGCGTACAATTTTCTTCTGGGCGTGGATCGGCGATATGATAGCCGCCACGCCGAGGACCAATAGAATGTTGGATATGTTGCTGCCAACTACATTGCCCGTGACAAGATCCGGCGCGCCCTTCAGAGCCGCGCCGATCGAAACGGTAATTTCCGGCGCCGACGTCCCGAGCGCGACAATCGTTAATC
The DNA here is from genome assembly GCA_021775835.1 of Hyphomicrobiales bacterium. The sequence continues at coordinate 73,330 of JAJFHC010000020.1, forward strand.
CGACCAGCAAACGGGGCAGACCAAGGCGGTCGGCGATTGCAACAGCACCCCGAACCAGGGTTTCGCCGCCGACAACAAGAATCGCCAGCCCGGCAAGAAGCTGGATGTAAGCCATGAAGCCCTAGAATTCCTTGTAGCATCGCGATGTCGGCGGAGACTAAGTCCGACTGCGGACACTCCGGTAGTCAGATTGGTCTACCACACCGCCCGGTCTTCCGCACCCTCGAACACCTCGGCGATACGACGCCGGGTACCGTCGGTTACATCATCGGGCAAGGCGTCGAGCGAATAAAATTCCGCATCGGAAATTTCGAGCGAAAGTTTCAGTGATCCGGTCCAGCGATCGACAAGAAACACAGCAACATGATCGCCGGGAAAGTTTTCAAAATTGGCGTACATTCCCTGAAGCCGCGCTTTATCGATAACTTTCAGGCCAACTTCCTCGGCCAGTTCGCGCTCAAGGGCGTACTCCAGGGTTTCCGATCGTTCGACACCACCGCCGGGAAACATGGCGCCTTTAACATAAGTGTGTCGCACAAGCAGAACACGACCGGCTTCGTCGACAATAATGCCACGAACCCCCAGCGTCTGACCTCGAGTCAGGCGCCAGAACGGCTGAAGCAGATGCCGCATTATCGTTCTTGGCAGTTCGAATCGTTTCATGGTTCGTGAGTATCTACCGCCACCTAGATCATTGAAAGCTTCAGGAGTGGAACTCTGTTTGACAGGACGAGATTAAAACTCGAGCCATGCGCTTAATGCATGCCTGATGTAGGAACTTGACACTGCTCATGCGGCGGTTTTGTCCCTATCTAACAGACATCAGTTCGGAGCAATTCACCGAATTGACATAACCAAAAAGGACAACGACCATGAACTTGTTTCTGAAACGTGCAACTTCAAAGGCAGCCGACCGTTTCGTATGGGCGCCTGAGGTCGACATCCGCACAGGCTCCATGCTCTACACCCTGAGCGCGGCAACGTATAACGGCTGAGACTTCCTCACCAATTCCTCCCAAAAGGAACGGCGCCCCCGAAAGGTTGGCGCCGTTTTTTTGTCCTTGGCCCGCGAAAGCCTGAACAGAATCGGTATTGATCAGGCGGCGTCCGCTGGTGTCTGGTCCGACTGAGAATAGGAACGGGTCCGCTGGGACCCTACTTTTTCAGCGATCTCGCGAATGATACCGGCTTCCCGCTCGAGATCGTCATCGGACATGCCGGGATAACACGGTACAACCACCATGTCCGAAAGCGCCTGGGCGGCGGTTTCCGGCGAAAGCGCCTGACGATCGGCAGGGGCTGGAACCGCCTGGGACCGTGGAAGATCGGCACAATCAAATCCTTTTTCTCGTAGCGCCTCGATGAATGCACGCGGTTCATCAACCAGCATGGGAAACACCCAGTAGGTGTGAACATTGTTCATCTGGCCCGGCAGGACAACTGAATCACCGATAAGGTCGCGCAATTTGCGTCCGCGCGACGCCCGCGCTTCAAGACTGCCTTCACGAAACCCGTAAATGCGTCGGGCCATAAGGCGGAGCATGCCCAGTGACGGTTGAATCCGAAGCTTGTTCGGCGACCCGAGAGGCGCCACGTTGCGAACCTTGTCGCTGACGGAGTCTTCGTAATCCTGTCCGCGGGAATGAAAATAGCGATAAATCTGCTCCATGAAGAACGGCGACGTTACGATCTTCAGTCCACTGAACTGCAGGACCCGCTTCAGGTGTTTCCTTGACAGCTGTACTGGGTATGTCGACTGCAGCTCTCTCATCCGCGCCAGAAGTCCTCTATCACGAACGCGAATCAGGGCACCGCCCAGAGCCGTGGCGGTTTTCAAGGGCCCAAAGCTGAACAGGCACACATCTGCATCCGGGTATCCCTGATAACCCTGACCATCAAATACCTGTGCACAGTCTTCGACAAACAGAAGACTGTGTTGTTTGGCAATTTCCGCCACCGGATCCAGATCGATCCGCGTTCCGAACAGGTGTGCCACAACGATGACTTTGGTTCGATCGGTGATTGCCGCTTCCAGCAGATCGGCCCTTGGCGCCATGCTGGCCACATCAAGATCAACCGGAACAGGCACGTATCCCAGCCGGTTGACGATCTTGATCATGCCTTTGACATTCAACGCAGAAAACAGAATCTCGTCACCAGGTTCCAGGTCCAGGGACTGAAGCAGAAGGTCGAACCCGCTTCTCACAGAATAGGCAGCAATCGTATCGTCGTCGTTTGACCAGTATGATTCGACTTTCCGGGCGACATTCGACCGATCGCCAGGAATCAGACAACCCAAGGCGCCCGCAAAAAGGTCGCTCCATCCAATTTTAAGTTGTGTTCTTGCCCACATGACCCAATTTGTCTCACCGTCTTTAGCTGGAAACGATGCGCAATATGTGCAAAATGCCATCGTTCACGATATTTTGGCAACTGGCGTCGCCACGCGGAGGCATTGCGGATACCAAGTTGGTGTTTTATGGGTAGATGCTTTGCAGGTCCAGAGAAATAAGATCAAGCTCAGAGAAACGAAACAATGTCGTCCACAGCTTCTAACCAATCCGGCATAACTGCCTACCACCGATTCAAGATTTTCCGCCGGCGGTACGTCAAGAAATTCGGCAAGAACCTGATACGCGGCCTGGCGGATTTCCTTGGCCGTCAGTCCTTGGTCGGGGATATGCCTGTACACAAGCTGTCCGACTTCCCTGATGTCCTCCCATTGCAGGAGAACTGGAAGGAAATCAGAGGCGAACTCGCAGGCATCCTGAAACACCGTGAGGCGGTACCAACCTTTCAGGCCGTATCACCTGACCAAATGAAGATTTCCAAAGGCGACAACTGGCGCACCTTCATTCTGTATGGCTTCGGCAACAAATTGGAGCGGAATTGCCTCCAGGCACCGAAGACTGCAGCCCTGCTCGAAAAAGTCCCGAACCTCCAGACAGCCTGGTTCTCAATTCTAGGGCCCCAATACCATATTCCCGAACACCGGGGCGTCACCAAGGGCATTTTGCGGTGTCACGTCGGCCTCGTGATCCCCAAAGACGCGGAGAACTGCAAGATTCGAATCGCGGACGAATATATCGTCTGGCGAGAAGGCGAGGCCTTCGTGTTCGACGACACGTACCGACACGAAGTCTGGAACGATACGGACGAAGAAAGAGTTGTTCTGCTCTTTGATTTCAACCGGCCGATGCGGATCTGGGGACGCATTGTCAACGCATCGTTCGTCGCACTCATGAAGCTCACGGCGTTTTATCAGGAGCCGAAAAAGAACATGAAGACTTTTGAGGACCGGTTCGAAGCGGCCACAAAACGTGCAGATGCCAATCTGGAAAAATTGAGCGACTAGCGCCTCTGGCTGGTGTAAGTTTAATCGTGTCGACGCTGTCCTGTTTGAGGTGGCGTCTTTCGGTTGACGAGGCACATTGCCGCAAGTATTGGGGTTGAGGCGTCCGAACAGAATTTCGACAAGAAAAGCAGCGTTACTGTGGTGCAATGTTCGACTGGTGTTTAGTCATGTTGGGCTTCTGAATGTCAACACCCTGGTTGACGGCAATGTCGAACTGCTCCCATCACAAGGCTCTGATTGAATCGAAATTTCGCGGGATGCCGGATGTCCTGGTTTGGTCTGTTGCCCAAAGGTCGTATGGATGTAGATGAAAGGCATACTCAAAATATTCTTTGGGGCGGAGGGCACACGGCCGACTTTTGTCCTGATGTGCCTTGCCTTGGCCGGTCTGGCGGAGGCTGTTGGCCTTTCGACCGTGTTGCCGGCGGTCACTGAACTTTCGGGTGGCGTGCAGGAGGAATCCTCGCCTCTGAACAAAATCATCCTCGGTTTCATTGAGACCATCGGCTTGACGCCATCGATCGCCACGCTGATCGGCCTCATTGCGGTGGGCATTACCACGAAAGCAATTTTGTCCTTTGCAGCGCTGAGTTATGTCGGCTATTCGGTCGCCAATGTGGCCACAGGTCTGCGGACACGTCTGATAAGCCAGTTGATGGGCGCCAGGTGGTCCTACTTCACAGACCGCAAAGTCGGCCAGATCGCCAACTCAATCAGTGTCGACGCTACCCGGGCCGGCAAAGCCTATATGAATTCCGCCAAGTTTGTTGCCCACGGTCTTCAGGCAGTTGTCTATGCAGGTGTTGCCTTCCTGGTCTCCTGGAAACTTGCCGTGGCCGGACTTGTAGCAGGCGGGCTGATGGCCTGGTCGCTAAACTGGCTGGTGCGGATCTCGAAAAAGGCAGGGCGCAGTCAGACATTCCGAACCTCGGATCTTGTCACCTATCTGTCCGACACGTTGAGTAACATCAAACCGCTAAAGGCAATGGGCCGGCAGGCGGTGTTCATCGCATTCATGGACCGCAAGGTCCGGTCGCTGAAGACGGCGCTGCGCCGGCAGGTCGTCGCCCGGCAGGGACGGCTTTACGGCGAGGAGATAATTCTGACATTGACGCTAGCAGCCGGCATTTACGTTGCCGCTGTAATGTGGAAAATACCTTTCCCTGAGTTGTTCGTTCTCGGCGTAATATTCTTTCAGGTGCTTTCCGTAGTCGGCAAGATGCAAAAAATACTCCAGACAGCAGTAGAGGTTGAAAGTGCATACTGGTCTGTCATCGCCCTGATAAAGGATTCTTCCGACAAGGCGGAAACCAATCCAGGCAAACAGGCCGCCACGCTGGAACATCATTGCAAATTTGAAAATGTGTCCTTTGATTACCCAGGCAACACAGTCGTTGAAAATGTAAGTTTTACGATTCAGGCCTACGGTATCACCGTTCTCAAAGGGCCTTCGGGATCGGGCAAGACGACTCTGGTGGACCTGCTGGTCGGTTTGCACAGACCAGATCTCGGCCGCATCACGATCGACGACTTGTCGCTGGATGATGTCGACCTCACGCAGTGGCGGAACATGATCGGATATGTGCCCCAGGAGGCAGCGCTGTTTCACGACACCATCCGCGCGAACATTACACTCGGTGACGAAAGTTGTTCGGATGCAGATGTCTACCAAGTTCTCAAGATCGCAGGTCTCCACGACTTTGTAGGGAGCCTGCCCGACGGTATCGGCACAACCGTTGGTGAGCGAGGCACGCGGTTTTCCGGCGGTCAGAGACAGCGCATAGCATTGGCAAGAGCTCTTATCACGCGCCCCAAACTTCTCATTCTCGATGAAGCGACAAGTGCTCTGGATCCCGACACCGAAGAGGAAATCTGCAAGAATATCGAGCATCTTTGCAAGGACTGCACCATACTGGCGATTACGCACAGACCAGCCTGGACAGTGGTTGCGACCCAACTCTACGAAGTCGGCGACGGTCGCGTGACGCCGATTCTGACCGATGTTTCAAGCAAGGTACACGCGCAATGACTCAAACACCCGATAGGGCGGGTCAGGAAGAACCGGGAGACAGCAAATCTTCCGGCGATATCGAAATTGTGCCGGTAACCGACCGCAAGGGCATTGCCGCCTTCATCGATGTGCCGTTTGACGTGTTCCGGAACGATTCCAACTGGATTCCGCCTCTGAATATCGAACGAATCCAGCATTTTGATCGCAAGAAAAATCCCTACTTTGACCATGCCGAAGCTGCTATGTGGGTCGCCAGGCGGAACGGCAAAACCGTCGGGCGTATTTCAGCCCAGGTGTGCCAGTTGCACTTGGCAACTCACAATGACTCCGCTGGGCAATTCGGCTTCTGTGATGCAATTGACGACGAGAATGTGTTTGCAGCCCTGTTAAGCACGGCTGAACGCTGGGTCGCAGACAAGGGGATGTCCCGGATCAGAGGACCCTTCAACTTTTCAATAAATGATGAAATGGGCCTTCTCATCGACGGTTTTGATACCCCTCCGTATATGATGATGGGACATGCCCTGCCCTACTATGCCGGCCACATCGAAACTCAAGGGTATGCCAAAGCCGTCGATGTGTTCGCTTACGAAGCCACCTCTCATGCAGGGATGCCCCGAAGCGCTCTGTCGATGATCCGCAAGGCCAAGGAAACCGGCAATCTGGAAATCAGGCCTCTGAACAAATCCAATCTCAAAGAAGACCTGGCCATCATTCTGGAAATCTTCAATGACGCCTGGAGCGACAACTGGGGCTTCGTTCCCATGACGGATCGTGAAATTGAAGCCCTGGGCGCCAATCTGAAGCTCCTTGTGAAAGGTGAATACATAGCGATTGCCTCCTACAAAGGCGAACCTGCAGCGATGGCCGTAACATTGCCCAACATCAATGAGTGGGTAGCCGATTTCGGCGGGCGTCTGTTCCCTTTCAATGTATTCAAATTGCTATGGCGGCTATATGCACGCCCCCCTTCCTCCGTGCGGTTGCCGCTCATGGGCGTGAAGAAGGAATTCCAGTCGGGGGCGATCGGTGCCGCCTTGGCGCTCGGCGTTATTGATACAGTTCGCACATATCATCTGAAGAGGGGAACCGACATGGCGGAACTGTCCTGGGTTCTCGAGCAAAACGACGCGATGCGGCGCATGATCGAAATGGCCACCGGCAAGGCCTACAAGACCTACCGAATTTATGAAAAAAGTCTGTAGAGCACCACAGTGTCGGTAATGGAAGGCAAGTTCGACGTCATTGTCCTTGCCGCTGGACGGGGATCGGATGATCCGATGGCCGGCGCCTTTGCGATCGAACACAAATGCCTCATTCCGGTAGCCGGAACACCAATGTTGAGCCGAGTACTGACCGCCCTTCTGACATCGCAATCCATAGGCTGCATTCATGTTTCAGTGGAACATCGGGATGTGCTGGACACTGCTCTGGCCAGTATCGACGACACTCTCGACATCTCGCGCGTCAATCATGTTGCGAGCCTGGACAAGGCCAGTGACAGCGTGGCATCCGCCCTGGACATCATCGGGACTCAAGGGCAGGTCCTGGTAACCACTGCCGATCATGCCCTTCTCAGCCCTGCCATGGTCGACTTTTTCTGCACGCAGTCCCTGACGCGCCAGGCTGATGTAACTGCCGGTCTGGAGCATGCCGATGTTCTTTTGGAGGCCTATCCCGATGCTCAGCGCACTTTCATCAAGTTTGCCGACGGTGGCTATTCCGGATGCAATCTGTTCGCTTTCATGTCGCCACAGGCTGTCGCTGCCGTTCGTTTCTGGCGGCGTATCGAGCGCGAGCGAAAAAAACCCTGGCGGCTGGTCAAGGCCTTTGGCATTCGCCCGCTCCTGCTCTACCTGACCCGGCGATTGTCGCTGGATCAGGCCATGCGGGAGGCCTCAGCCATACTCGGAATACAGGTCAAGGCAATCAAAATGCCTTTTGCGGATGCGGCCATTGATGTGGACAAACCCGCTGATCTGGAAGCCGTGGAGAACATCCTGGCAAATCGGGCAGCTTGATTTTCAACCCTTTGCCTGTGACATGTCCACGTCTGATAACCTGCGGTCATCTTCACCAGGTTGAAACGAGTTGTCTCGCTTGCTGGAGATCGACAGGGAAGTCGACTTCGCACCATACATGCCCGGCAACGGACCTGACGCGGACCTCTTCTTCCTTGGCCAGTGCACCGATAACCGAGAGATACCATTGGCGCAGGCCGGTAGGCTCGTTCATGGCCCGCTCCAGCGCTTCGCGCATAATTCTGGGACCTTCCCCGCGAAACAGGATCATACCGATCGATTCGGCGTCTACGGCCTCCAGCGGCAGCGTCTTGCCGATCTCTGTCAACCGATCGCCGTCAACCATGACCTTCATGTCATCCGTGTCGTAGGTATCCTTGTACCCGATTGCCACGGAAACTGGCGCCGGTGGCGCTCCCAACAGTTCTCGAACCATGCCGTCCTTGAACATGTTGTCGCCGTTGACGA
>JAJFHC010000191.1 GCA_021775835.1 Hyphomicrobiales bacterium
CATTTCCGGCATTGACGACAGCGATTTCAGCGGCAGCTCCGTTTCGGCTGCAGGCGATGTCAATGGCGACGGCTTCGACGACCTCATCGTCGGTGCATCCTACGCCGACCCGAACGGCAATTCGGAGTCCGGCGAAAGCTATGTGATCTTCGGCAGGGGAACCTTTGGGGCGACTTTCAATATTGGTGCGCTTGCAGGCGGTGGCGGTGTCGACGGATTTGTCATCAATGGCGCCAACGCGAGCGACTACAGCGGCTTTTCGGTGTCGTCGGCCGGTGACATCAATGGCGACGGGTTTGACGACGTCATTGTCGGAGCAGACCGGGCAGACGGCCTCAGCACGAATACCGGCGAGAGTTTCGTGGTGTTCGGCTCGGGCAGCGGGTTCGGGTCGCCTGTCGAGCTTTCCGCACTCGACGGCACCAACGGGTTTGCCCTGCTTGGCATCGATGCCAACGACTACAGCGGAAATTCGGTGTCGTCGGCGGGTGACGTCAACGGCGACGGCTTCGACGACCTGCTGATCGGCGCGCCGCGTTCAGATTCCAGCACCGGCGAAGCCTATGTGGTGTTCGGCAAGGCAACCGCCTTTGCGGCCGGCTTCACGCTGTCGACTCTCAGCGGCAGTGGCGGCACAGACGGCTTTGTCATCAATGGCATAGCGGCCAACAACTCGACCGGTTTCTCGGTCTCGTCTGCGGGCGATGTCAACGGCGACGGGTTTGATGACGTCATCATCGGTGCATCGAACGCGTCTGCCAGCGACGGCGAAGCCTATGTGGTGTTCGGCCAGGCTGGAGGTTTTGGCGGCAGTTTTAACCTGTCGACGCTGAGTGGCGGCGGCGGCACCAATGGTTTCACCATCTTCAGCGCGAACATCGGTTTGGGCGACCTGACAGGTTATTCGGTGTCGTCGGCCGGCGATTTCAACGGCGACGGCTTCGATGACCTGATCATCGGTGCCCCCTACGCCGACGGGGCTGCCAGCGATTCCGGCGAGTCCTATGTGGTGTTCGGCCAGGCGGGTGGTTTCGGCGGCAGTTTCGACCTGTCGACACTCACCGGCGGCGGCGGCGTCAACGGTTTTGAACTGTCGGGTATCGTGGCCAACGACTACAGCGGCCGGTCGGTCTCTTCTGCGGGCGATGTCAACGGCGACGGCTTTGATGACATCATTATCGGCGCGCCCTATGCAAAACCGAATGCCCCCGGATACGGCGGCTACAACGGTCAGAGCTACGTGGTCTTCGGCACGGCATTCGGTGAAAGCACCCTGCCGGTAACGACGACGGGAACCGGTGCCGCCGAAGTCCTGCTCGGCGGCACCGGTAACGACGTGCTCGCCGGCGGCGGCGGCGCGGACGTGATCCGGGCCGGTCAGGGCGACGATGTTCTCGGTGTCTCGGACGTGAGTTTTGCACGGATCGACGGTGGCGGGGGTACGGACACGCTCCGGCTTGACGGCACCGGCATTGGTCTTGACCTGTCCAACATAGGGCAATCGATCATCACCGATGTCGAACAGATCGACCTCACCGGGACCGGCGACAACTCACTGACTCTGACTCTGCTCGATGTCTACGACATTACGTCAGAACGCAGCGGCGGCGACACCATTCTGAAAGTCACGGGCAACGCGGGTGATACGGTAGTCTTTGGCGACGGCGGCTGGGTCAGTGCGGGAACCGTCGTTGACGGTGTTACCTTCAACCGCTTCACAAACGGCAACGCCGAAGTTCAAATACAACAGGGCGTTGCAGCGACCTTTGCACCGACGATCGCCAATCTGGGCGGCGACAGCCTCAACTACAACGTAGGCGATGGCGCTGTGGTGCTCGATCAAGGCACGGCCGCTGCCGTATCGGATCTCGACAGCGCCAATTTCGACGGCGGCGTGCTTACGGTGACGATCACGTCGGGTGAAGACGCCGCCGAAGATCTTCTGTCGGTCAATACCGGCGGCACGGTGTCGCTGGCCGGCATAACTGTCGGTTCGGATGTGTCCGTCGGGGGAACGGTTGTCGGCACCCTGGTCAATACGATCGCGGTCGGCGGCGATTTCGCGGTCAATCTGAACGCCAACGCAACGCCGGCCCTTGTCCAGACACTGGTCCAGGAACTGACCTACCAGAACACTGACATCTCAACGCCCACGACTGGCGCCCGCAACGTCCGCGTCACGGTCAGCGACGACACCGGTGCCACTTCAAACATCGCCGACGTCACAGTCGATGTGAATTCCCCGCCTGCAATAAACAATCTCAACGGCGACACCATTACCTACATCGAAGGCAGCACCGACGTCGCTCTCGATCAGGGCCAGGACGCCACCGTCACGGACACAAACACATCAGTGTTCGACGGCGGCGTGCTGACGGCGACCATCATCGCCGGCGAAGACGCGGCCGAAGACCTGCTTACCGTCGGCAACCTTGAAGGTACCAGCCTGTCGGGAACAACGGCCGGGTCCAACGTGAACGTCAACTTCGGCACTGTAATCGGAACGCTCGCGATCAACGTGGTTGCGGGCGCCGATTTCGTCGTCAATCTCAATGCCAACGCGACACTGGCGAATATCCAGGAACTGCTTCAGTCGCTGGTCTACGAAAACACCGACACCACCGACCCGACAACCGGCGACCGTACCGTGCGGGTCACCATCACCGACGGTGCCGGCGGCACATCGAACATTTCGGATGTGACGGTGACGGTGGCAGGCGTCAACGACGAGCCGACGCTCACGGCGACCGGCATTAATCCGGGGCTGACCGAAGGCGCGGCCGCGCCACTCCTGTTTTCGGGAACCTCGATTTCGACCATCGAGGCCGGGCAGACGATTACCGGCCTTACCTTCACGATCACGAATGTCCTGAACACCACGGACGAGATCTTCCAGATCGACGGGTTCAACATAACGCTGAACGACGGCAATTCGGGGACGACCGGACCCAATTCCCTTGACTTTACGGTTTCGGTAACCGGTTCCACGGCGACGGTGACGCTTTCGCAAGGAAACCTGTCCGAGACCGTTGCCCAGTCCCTGATAGACAACATCTTCTATCAGAATACCAGTGACGACCCGACGGCTTCGGGCGCCACACGGGTTGTCACGATCACGGAAATCGTCGACTCTGGCGGCACGGCCAACAGCGGCGACGACACGGCGACACCCGGCACCACGTCAACCGTGACGATTACGCCGATCAACGATCCGACCACCCTGGATCTGCCGAGGGCCGCCGACTTCGCCGGAACGCCGGCCGATTTCACCATCGACAATACGCTTACGGGTCTGGCCGGTGCCTTGCCTACCGGCGACTACACGGTCTCGTTCTGGGTTGAAGACGGTGCCACCGAGGTCTCCAACGAAACCTATATCTCCTATGCGGTGCCTGGCGAGGTCGACGAACTGGTGCTCTCCAAATTCGGCGGCACCCTGCGTATTCTCACCAATGGCGGTCCGGCACCCGGCGTCGACACCGGTCTGACGATTCCCACCGACGGCAATTTCCACCATATTGCTGTGACTGTGGATGTGGGCACTGGCGCCTTCGAGGCGTTTCTCGACGGCGAGAGTGCCGGCACCGGCACGACTACGGCAGGGGGACTTGGCCTGGACGGTGCGCTGGTGCTCGGCCAGGACCAGGACACCCTTGGCGGCCTCTTTTCAGCAGGCCAGTCTCTCAATGGTTCACTCGCCGATGTCGGAATATACTCCGGAATTCTGACGCAAACTGCAATCGACACGATTTCGAACGGCGTCGTAACGCCATCCTCGGCGATTCTGTTCCTGCGCTGGGACGATGCGACCGACACCTTCGTGGACATCTCCGGCGGCGGCAACAGCCAGACAACCAACGGCAACGTGGCGACCGATACCGGTCCGGTTCCTGTGGTCACCGAAGACGGCAACATCACGATCAGCGGCATTACCCTGGCTGATCCAGACAACGGCGGGACCGACCAGATCAGCGTGACGCTGGCGGTGTCGACCGGCGATATCGCGTTTACCGGGGCAACCACCGGACTTTCGTTCACCGATACTGACGGTACCGACGGCACGCTGGCCTTCTCCGGGTCGATCTCGGATATCAACACAGCATTTTCCAACTCTCTTCTGTACACGCCGAACCCCAACTCCGATGTCGACGATACGCTCGTCATTACCGCCGACGACGGTGGCGGCACAGGACTCGGCACCCTCAACCTCACGATCCCGGTCAATGCGGTTGACGATGAACCGACACTGACGGCGACCGGCAACGACCCGACCTTCACCGAGAATGGTGCGGCGCAAACCTTGTTTACCGCAACGGCCGCCTCCACCATCGAGGCCGGTCAGACATTCGCCGGGTTCACGATCACCGTCACCAACGTATCGGGGACATCGGATGACCGGCTCACGGTCAACGGGCTGGAGTTCTCCCTGACCGACACGAACACCAATACGGTGCCCGGTGCCGGCAGTCTCAGTTTCCTCGTGGGCGTGGTCGGGACGACCGCCACGGTCGTGTTCTCAGGCGGGGCTTTGTCGGAAGCGGCTTTCCAGACACTGCTCAACGGCCTCACCTATGCCAATTTCAGCGAAAACCCGACGGCGGTGAATGCAACCCGCGTGGCTACGATCACGGAAATCAACGACTCCGGCAGCTCCACCGGCGCCAACGACAACTCGGCGGCACCGGGAATCGCCTCGACAGTCACGATTACACCGGTCAACGATCCGCCTACGGTCGACCTCGACTTGAACAACAGCAGCGGTTCGACGGGTACGGGCTTCAACAATACGTTCGTGGAAGGCGGCGGCGGTGTCGCGATCGCCGACGGGGCGGAATCCGACGTCAACATCTCGGATTTCGACGATACCAATATCGAGTCCATGACGATCACCCTGACCAACCGTCCCGACGGCAATACGGTCGAAACCCTCACCGAAGGCAGCCTGGCCGCGGGCATCTCCACCACGGGTTTCAATACGACGACCGGCGAACTGGTGCTTACCGGCACGGCGACCATCGGCGAGTACGAGTCGGCGATCGAAGGGATCCTCTACAACAATACCAGCGACAATCCCGATACGGCTGACCGGATCATCACTGTCGTGGTCAACGATGGCGACGACGACAGCAACGTTGCCACGGCGACGATCTCAATTACGCCTGCCAATGACGCGCCGGTGATCGCGAACTTGGGTGGCGACAGCTTCACGTTTACCGAAGGCGACGCCGTAACAGTTATCGATTCGGACACGGCGGCCACGGTCACCGATGCGGATAGCGCAGACTTCGACACGGGCTCCCTGACGGTTGCCATCGTCGCGGGCCGCGATAGTGCCGAAGACGTGCTGGCCATTGAAGACGAGGGCACAGGTGCCGGCCAGATCGGCGTTTCAGGCGCGAATGTCACGTTCGGCGGTACCATCATCGGCACGTTTACCGGCGGTACCAGCACAAACGATCTGGTGATCACCTTCACCAGTGCCGCCGCCACCTCTGCCGCGGTCCAGGCGCTGGTCCAGAACATCACCTACAACAACACCGGTGGCGACAGCCCGCAGCCCGGCGCGCGGACCGTGCAGTTCACGCTGGACGATGGCGACGGCGGGACGACGAGTTTCAACGCGCCCAACTTTGCGGCAGTAACCGGCGCGTCGAATCCGCTCGATGCCGTGACAGCCAATTTGCTGGCCGCTCCCAAATTCGTCGATATCGACGATGACGGCGACTTGGACATGTTCCTCGGCCGGGAAGACGGCACGGTTGATTTCTTCCGCAACACGGGCACAGCGGACGCCGCAGTGTTCACCCAAGAAACCGGCGTCAACAATCCGCTCGACGGCCTCGATGTCGGCAGTCGGTCCGATCTAGCTTTCGCCGATATCGACAATGACGGCGACCAGGACCTCGCCATCGGCAACGACGCCGGCGTGATCCGGGCGTTCGAGAATACCGGCAGTGCGACAGCCGCCAATTTTGCCGAAGTGACCGGCGACCAGAACCCACTGGATCTGGTTGCGACCACTGGCACCCTAACCAACAACCTCACGCCTGAATTCGTCGATATCGACAACGACGGCGATCTCGACTTCTTTGTCGGCGGTTCGAACGGTTTCCACAGGTTTTTCGAAAATACCGGCACGGAGAACGATCCGGTGTTCTCTCTGGTCACCAGTCCCTTGACTTTCAATGTCACGCAGAATTCTTCCGTCGCATTCGTCGATATCGACAATGACGGCGACCAGGACGCGTTTATCGGCAACGGCTTCTTCAATGTCAGGTTCCTGCGTAATGACGGCACTGTCGATACACCTGCCTTTACAGGTATCCTGACCGGCGGCGATAACCCGCTCGACCTCGTGGGTTCCGCCTCGATCACCCGACCGGTCCTGGTCGACATCGACAATGATGGCGATCTCGACGCCTTCGTCGGCGAACTCAACGGCAACATCCTGTTCTTCGAGAACCAGGCGGCGTCGACTTCGGCCAATGTGGTCATCACGGTCGACGGCCAGAACGATGCGCCGATTGCCAACCTCGACACGTTCGAAGTGTTCAAGAACAACACGGTCACCGGCGATGTGCTGAGCAACGACAACGATCTCGATCCGAACGATACGCTGGAGTTGTCAGTCACCGGGCGGTTCAACTCGGCCAACGGTGGCAGCGTGTTGCTCAACTCCAACGGCACGTTCACCTATGAAGCCCCGACGAACTTTACCGGCTTCGACTTTTTCGAGTATGCCGTGACCGATGGTCAGGACGGGTTCACGATTGGCCAGGCGTCGATCTCGATCAGCGAATTCACGCAGACAGCAGTAACCAATACGCCGACGGCAGGCGCAGACATCGTCTTTGGACGCAGCGGCAGCGATACCCTTACTGGTTTGGCTGGCGACGACATTCTGGTAGGCCTCGGCGCGCCGCAGAATGCGACGGCGGCCGGTGACATTATCTCGGGTGGCGCTGACGACGACGTCCTGGTAGCCGACGGTGGCCGGGCAACCCTGAACGGCGGCGCAGGTGCAGATGTGCTTGTCAGCCGGGATAGCGGCAAGTTTTTCGATTTTACGACCGCCGACTACAGTTCGTTGTCGACGGGCATCACCGCAAACTTCTCAAGCAACGTTGTTGGTGGTGGGGCAGTCGGAAACCTCGGCCTGGGCGAAGTTGCCGACGGCATCACGCCGAGCAAGGACCAGCTGTTTGGCATCCATGCGGTCAACGACACAACGTCGGCCGATTCGTTCTTCTCTGACGGCACCTACTCCAACAGCCTGGGCGGGGCCCTGCAGTTCAACCTGACCGGTGGCGGCGACAATGTGAATTTCACAGGCTCGACCAACGCCGTGCGCCGGGTCAGCTTCCAGAATGCCGGTGTTGGCGTGACCGCGAGCCTGGCGGCCGGGGCCGCAACAGTTGGTGTGCTGGCAACACTGATCAACGCCAACCAGTTGTTCGGCAGTGCGCAGGCAGATACCCTGACGGGCGACGGCAATGACAACACTTTGCGCGGTTCGGGCGGTATCGACGTGCTCGACGGTGGTGGTGGCGACAACGATACGGCGGACTATGGTGACGGGATTAACGGCGCGGTTGCAGATTTGTCCACAAACATTGTCACGAACGACGGTTTCGGCAATGCGGAAACCCTTGTAGGTTTCGAGAACCTCCGCGGCACACTGTTCGAAGACCAGCTTGCGGGCGATGCCAACGACAATATTCTGATCGGTCTGGCGGGCAACGACACGCTTGCGGGCAATGACGGCGAAGACACGCTGATCGGCGATTCCGGAAACCCAGACGAACTCGATGGCGGTTTTGGTGGCAACGATTTCCTCGACGGCGGCAATGGCAGCGACGACCTGTTCGGCGGCGACGGCGATGATACGCTTCTGGGCGGTGCCGGCGACGACTTCCTGTCCGGTGGTGCCGGTAACGACAGGCTGGAAGGTGGCAGCGGCAACGACATCCTGCTGAGCGGCGGTTCGTCTCAAAATTTCGCGGCTACGTTTACCACCGGCGACCGCCTGTTCGGCGGCGACGACAACGACGTACTGTTGGGCCAGGGCGGCTTCTCGCTGTTGAGAGGCGACGCCGGGAATGACATTATCCGGGGCACCGACAACGGTGGGCAAGCCGACTTTACGACGGTCACATACAATTCGTCTATCAGCGGGATCGTCGCAAACCAGACCGGCAGCATCGTTTCCGGCCTCAACCCGTCGGAAATCAGCGATGGGCTGGGCGGGACCGACAAGGTAGCCCGTGTCCATGTGATCCGCGACAGCGGTAATGACGACCAGATCTTCTGGGACGGCACTTTCCAGGGCAGCTTCGGCAATTTTGTCGAAATCCGCCTGAGTGCCGGCGACGACTTGGTCGATTTCACCGGCGCCACGGGCACAAGGCGCATCAGTTGGCAGAATGCGGACGGCGGCGTCAACGCCAGCCTTGCCACCGGCACTGCCACAGACAACGGTGTCGGCAATGCCATCGGCAACGACACGTTCGTCAACGCCAACAATCTGCGTGGGACGAACTTCGACGATATCCTGACGGGCGATGCCAACGACAACCGGTTCCGCGGCGCCGACGGCAACGATACCATCGATGGCGGCGGCGGCACGCTCAACCGCATCAATCACAACAACTCTCCCGGCGGCATCACCGTTGACCTCTCCATCGGACAGGTCATCGACGACGGCTTCGGCACCACCGACACGGTCACCAACATCCAGCGGGTCGATGGCGGGTTCTTCGACGACAACATCACCGGCGACAGCAACGACAACCGGCTTGACGGCAACTCCGGCAACGACATCATCAATGGCGGCGGCGGTGCGGACACAATCAACGGCGATTTCGGCGACCAGATAAACCAGGCGTCGGATGGAGCCGCGACTGGGGTGACTGACGGCGACGCTTCCTTGCTGGCCGACGCCAACGGCATCATCCTTGTCGGCGGTGACGATGACCTGCGGGGCGGTGCGGGCGCCGACACCATCTTCGGCGGCCAGGGCGTGGACGTCCTCACGGGCGACGACGGCATCGACACACTCGACGGCGGCGACGACCGGCAGTTTGGCGTGCGTCAGCTTTTCGACACGGTCGATTACGGCCGGGAAACCGGCGGCGCCGGTGTCACCGTCAATTTCTCGTTGTCTTCCAACAATGCCATCGACACATTCGGCAACACCGAGACCGTGATCAATATCGAACGCGTGATCGGCACGATCCAGGCGGACACCCTGACCGGCGGCAACACGGACAATGACGACTTCGAGGAGTTCGTCGGCGGTGCCGGTAACGACATTATCGACGGCGGAACCGGGTTCGACCGGGCGAGTTATGAATTCGACACCGGTGGTGCGGTCCTGAATTTCTCGACCAGCTCTTTCACCGACGGTTTTGGCAACATCGATACCCTGCTCAACATCGACTCTGTCGAAGGCTCCGAAAATGCCGATACGATCACGGCAGCCGCCGGCAACTTCCTGCAGGTCCGCGGACGTGGCGGCAACGACACGATTGTCGGCAACGGAACCGATACGCAGATCGATTACCTTTTTGCCGGCGCCACCTCCGGTGCGACGGTCAACCTGTCTGCCAGTTCGATCACGAGTGTTGTTTCTGCAAACAGTGTTGCGGCAGGCCGGGCCGAAGACGGCACTGGCGGGCTGGACACGGTTTCCGGCATCACCAGTGTGCGCGGCTCCCGGTTCGGCGACCATCTCGTGGGCGGTGCTGCGGACGAAACCTTCGTCGGCTCCGGAGGCGACGATACGATTGACGGCGGTGGAAACACCACAACCGGCGACACTGTCAATTATTCAAGCGCCGCATTCCAGAGCAACCACGAGGCCGTGTTCGATCTTTTGAGAAAAGGCGACGGCGGGGTCGACGTCAATCTGACCACCGGCACCGCAATTGATCCGTTCGGCGATACCGATACGCTTTTGAATATTGAAAACGTCATCGGCACGACGAATACCGACCGAATTATCGGCGACGGCAATGACAATATTCTCACTGCCGGTGGCAATGTTCAGAGCTTTACGGCCGATAACGACGTCCTCGACGGCCTCGGCGGCAACGACAACCTGTCGACCACGGGCGGCTTTGTGCTTCTTCGCGGAGGGGCCGGCAACGATACTCTATCGAGTACGGATACCGGTGGGAACTTCGACTTTGTCCAAGCCGACTACATCACATCGACCAGCGGGATCACCGTCACGTCACCGGGCGGCAACATACTCAGCGTTGCGGACGGGTTTGGCGGCACCGATACGATTATCGGCGTTCATGTGATCCGCGACAGCCGCTTTGGCGATGTCATTACCGTGGACAACACGGACTATACCAACAGCTTTGGCAATTTCATCGAAGTACGCCTGAGCGACGGCGATGACGACGTCACCTTTACCAACGTGATCGGCACCACACGTATTAGCTGGCAGAATGCTTTTGGTGGCGTCAACGCCAGTCTCGCGACCGGCACGGCGACCGATGTCATCGCCGGCGACACCCACATCGGCAGCGATACATTCTCCGGCGCCAACTTCCTGCGCGGGTCATTGTTCGACGACATTCTAGTTGGCGATACCACGGATGACTTCTTCCGCGGCTCGGGCGGCGACGACACGATCGACGGCGGGGCTGGAACCGACCGGATCGACTTCGGTGACTCGACGGGCAATGTCACCGTCAATCTTTCACAGAACTCTGTGTCCGACGATGGCCGCGGTGGTGCCGATGTGGTCACCAACATCGAGAACGTACGCGGCGGCTCCTTCAACGATACGATCACCGGCGACGGCAACGACAACGACCTGCGCGGCAACGACGGCAACGACACGATCAACGGTGGTGCCGGCAATGACGTGGTCGACGGCGACGCTGGAAACGACGTGCTCGACGGCGGCGATGACGAAGACACGATCCGCGGCGAAGACGGCGATGACATCCTGCGCGGTGGCGACGGTTTCGACTCCTTCACGGGCGAAGCCGGTAACGACATCATCGAAGGCGGCGACGATATCGACTCCGATGTGGGCGTGCGTTCGTTCTTCGACTTCATCGACTATTCCGGCGCTGCCGGTTCGATCAACATCAATCTCCAGACCGGATTGGTTTCGTCTGACGGCAATGGAGGCCAGGATCTGATCACCGGTGTCGAAGCCATTGAAGGCACCAATGGAGACGACACGATCATCGGTGGCAACCCGGGCAATGCTGACTTCGAAGACCTACGGCCGGGTGCCGGCAATGACACGGTCGACGGCGGCGACGGATTCGACCGCGTGCGCTACCAGTCCTCGTCGGGCGGCGTTATCGTCAACCTGTCGAATGCCTTGGCGGGAGGCGTTGCTGCAGGCCAGGCCAATGACGGCGAAGGCGGCACAGATACACTGAGCAATATCGAATCTATCGTCGGATCCAACTTCAACGACCAACTGTTCGGCAATAGCTTTTCGAGCACACAGTTCCGGGCCCGAAATGGCATCGATTCTATTACCGGCGGCACGGCTAACGACGAGGTGGACTATGCTTTCGGTATATCCGGCGGCATCAATGTCAACCTCGGCACGGGAACGGCCTTTGACATCGACACCACCGGCACGAACTCGACCGACACGCTAACCAGCATTGAAAACGTACGCGGCACCTTTGCCGCCGACGTCATTGTCGGCAACGGCTCGGACAACCGCTTCAGGGCGCTCGCGGGCGATGACAATATCACCGGCGGAGGCGGCACAGACACAGTCGACTATAGCAGCGACCTCGAAATTTCAGCGGCATCCGGAACCGGCCTGTTTGGCGACAACGGCGTGAATGTGGACCTGGCCGCCGGTACCGCCACGGACTCGTTCGGTGATACCGATACGCTCACCGACATCGACAAGGTTGTCGGCACCCGGTTCGACGACGTGTTCAATGGCAGCAACAACGCCGATGAATTCGACGGCGGCGACGGATCCGACTTCTTCAGCTTCGGTGTCGGCAATGGCGGTGGCGCGGATGTCATCACAGGCGGCGACGATTTCGATTTCGAGCTTTTCAAGCTGACCGGCATTCAGGCCAGGGCCAACTTCGACTTTGTCGATTATCAGAATGCGGGGAGTGCTGTTAACGTCAATCTTTCCACCGGTGTCGTGACTGGCGGCGCAACCCAGACCCTGAGCGGCATCGAAGTGGTGCGTGGTTCGTCATCGGGCGATACCCTGACCGGTGGCAATACCGACAATGACGATTTCGAGTTGTTCCGCCCCCTCGGCGGCGCCGACATCGTCGACGGCGGATCGGGCTTCGACCGCATCCGCTATTTCGAAGGCGGGACCAATACGACCGGGGTAACAGTCAATCTCTCGAACGCTGCCGTAATTAGTTTGCTCACCGCTGTCTCCACGGCGGCGGGCACGGCGCAGGACGGATTCGGCGGCGGTGTCGGCAGTATTGACACCCTAACAAGCTTCGAGTCGATCCAAGGCACCAACTTCGCCGACCACCTGATTGGCAACTCGACGACGAGTACTCAGATCCGCGCCATGAAAGGCGACGATACGATTGTTGGTGGCACGGCAACGACGGATGAAGTCGACTATTCTTTCTCCGGCCTGCGATTCGACGGCGTGACGGTTAATCTGGGCACGAATTCGGCAACGTTTACCGACCTCAATGGCGATGGCAACGCCACTGACGAAAGTTTCACTGACACAATCACCGGCATCGAGCGTATTCGCGGCACATTCGGCGACGACAATCTCACCGGCGACGGCGCTGACAACCGCTTCCGGGGCGGCGCGGGCAATGATGTCATCGACGGGGGTGGCGATACTACAGTTGGCGACACGGTCGATTACAGTGCGGATTTCGGCCTGTCCGCCAATTCCGGAACCGGCTTGTTCGGGATCAATGGCGCCCAGGTCAATCTGAGCGGCTCAGTGGTTCTGGGCATCGCCGCCAACACCGGCATAGACGGCTTCGGGACGACCGATACGCTGTCGAACATCGAAAACGTCACCGGGACACGGTTCAACGACACCCTGATCGGCGATTCGGGCGCCAACATTCTCAACGGCGGCGAAGGCAACGACACTCTCGTCGGCGGTGCCGGCAATGATACCCTGACCGGTGGTGGGGACCTCGACCCGGTACTGGGCATCCGAGGCTTCTTCGATCAGGTCGATTACAGCGCCGAGACCGGCGGTGGCGGCGTGACGGTCAACCTGGCGACCGGCACGGCAACCGACACGTTCGGCAACACCGACACGCTTTCAGGCATCGAGGTCGTCATCGGTACATCCGGCAACGACGTCCTGACCGGCGGTAATGTTGCCAACGACGATTTTGAGCTGTTCCGGGGTCTTGGCGGTAACAACACGATCGACGGCGGGACAGGATTCGACCGGGTGCGCTACACCGATGCGCCGGACGGCATCGACCTTGATCTGGGTGCGGGCACAGCATTCAACAATGGCTTCGACGGGGTGGACACCCTGTCCAACATCAATTCGGTCCAGGGGTCATTCTTCGACGACGATATTGTCGGCGATGCCAACGACAACCAGTTCCGTCCCATGGGCGGCGAAGACTTCATCGACGGCGCGGGCGGTATCGACGAACTCGATTATGCCTTTACCGGCGGCACGCAAGGTGCGGTGGTCGATCTCCACGCGGCAACGGGTACAGATACTTTCGGCGACACCGACTTCTACATCAACATCGAGAATGTGCGCGGCAGTTTCCTCGACGACATTCTCAATGGCGACGATCTGGACAACGTCTTCCGTCCCCTGGCCGGCAGTGACGTAATCGATGGCAAGCAGGGTTCCGACACGGTCAACTACAGCACGGACTTTGCGAATTCAGCGGACAACGTGTTCGTTGCCGACCAGGGCGTGCGGGTCGATCTCGCCAACGGCATCGCAATCGACGGCTATGATCAGATCGACCGGTTGTCCAACATCGAGAACGTGATCGGCACCCAGTTCGACGACATTCTGACCGGCGACGACAACGATAACATTCTGACAGGCGGCGATGGCGACGATGTCGTCAACGGCGGCGGCGGGGACGACACGATCGTGGCGGGCACCGGTCTTGGAGATGATACCTATGACGGCGGTGCCGATGGCATCGACGGCGACACGATCGACTATTCCAGCACCACCGCCGGGGTGACTGTCGAACTGGCGTCCGGCGAAGGCAACGGTGCGGAAGTCGGAAACGACACGCTCGTGGTTGGCACGATCGAGAACGTGATCGGCGGCAGCGGCAATGACTTTCTTACAGGGGATTCGAGCGACAACATCCTTCAGGGCGGGGGCGGCAACGATACGATCAATGGCGGTACCGGCACATCCAACGTCGCCAGTTTCGCGGACTCCACCGGCGGCGTTAATGCCAATCTCGTGACCGGGGTCGCCACGGATATTACCGGCTCGGACATCGGGACGGACACGCTCGTAATCGGCACCATCCAACAGATCATCGGCGGGTCGGGTGACGACGTCCTGGTTGGCGACACCAACGAAAACGAACTGGCCGGCGGCGACGGTTCCGACACCCTCACGGGTGGTGTGGACTCCCTGGAAGATGTGTTCATCTTTAACCAGGGCGAGACCGGCATCGACACAATCACGGACTTCGACCTGGCAAACGACACGATCGACCTGATTTCGTTCCTGGATGCGAATTTCACGTCGCCTTTGAAGGATACCTTCGTTCAAGCGACCGTCAACGGCGGCGATACGGAGATCCGCGTCGACAGCGACGGTAGCGGCACGAATGCAGCGCCGGTCCATGTGGCGACATTGTCGGGCATCACGACGGGTTCCGTGACCTTCATATTTGACGAGGCCGACAATACCGATTCAGTGGTCATTGCCTGATTTGCCGACTTCGGGGGCGAGCGGGTCGAACAAGAAGAGATGAGTGCAGGGGATGCTGGGGAAACTTACTAGGGGTGCGGGCCTGTCGCGTATGCTCGGGTTCCTGCTTTTACTCGGCTTTATCGGTTTCCGGTACTGGGATCCACCACCGCTTGAGGCGTTCCGGCTCAAGGTTTTTGATTTTTACCAGATCTTCAAACCACGCGTGTCGCCGCCTCAACCGATCGTCATTGCCGACATCGACGACGAAAGCCTGAAATCGCTCGGTCAATGGCCGTGGCCCAGAACCTTGATCGCCGATCTGGTGACACGGATCACGCAATCGGGCGGGGTAGCGATTGCTTTCGATATCGTTTTCGCCGAGCCTGACCGTTTGTCGCCCAACCTCGTGGCCGACAGCCTCAAGAGCATCGACGAGGAAACCCGCAAACGATTGAAACAAGCGCCCAGCAACGACCTGCTCCTGTCGCTCGCGTTCCGGAAAGCGCGTGTGGTCGTTGGTCAGTCGGGTTTTCACCGGGTTCTGGACGCCACCGAGAAGAGCAAACCGCAATCCAGCCTCGCGATGAAAAAACTACACAAGGATGCGGTGGAACCAAAGGATTATCTCCTCAACTACCCCGGTCTGCTGATCAACGTGCCCGAGCTTGAATCAACCGCCAAAGGGCACGGCGTTTTTTCCGTGCAACCGGATTATGACGGTATCGTGCGACGGGTGCCGATCGCCATCGTGGCACAGAACCGGGTCCTACCGGCCCTTACCACCGAACTTCTGCGGGTCGCCACAGGCAAGGATGCAATGCTGCTCAAGTCGGATCAGGCCGGCATCACGAGCATTGTGGTGGCCGGCAATGAAATTCCAACCGACCAACGTGGTCAGCTCCTGATCTACTTCAACCAACACGACCCCAAGAGGTTTATCTCGGTAAAGGACATCCTGACCGGCCCGATGCCGGTGCCTGGACTTGCCGGTAAACTAGTGCTGGTGGGCACGTCTGCCGTGGGCTTGCACGACCTCAAGGCAACGCCGGTCACCCCAGCAATGCCGGGCGTCGAGGTGCACGCCCAGGTTATGGAGAACATCCTGACCAAATCGTATCTCAAACGGCCTGGTTGGCTTCTGGGTGCGGAGATTGCCGTTGCCTTTTTCTTCGGCATTTCGATCATCCTGCTTGCACCGGCCCTGGGGCCCCTGCCCGTTCTTGGCCTAGGCAGCCTGGTGGCGGCGACCCTGATGGGGCTTTCCTGGTATCAGTTCACCAAGAACAGCATGCTGGTGGACGTGGCCTATCCACTGGTTTCAAGCTTCGTAATTTTCCTCGTGCTCACATTCATGAACTACTTCCGCGAAGAGGCCCAGCGTAAACAGGTCCGCAGTGCCTTCGGGCAATACATCTCGCCTGACCTGGTCGAGCAACTGGCAGAAGACCCGGAGAAACTGGTGCTCGGCGGAGAAACCAAGGAC
The DNA here is from genome assembly GCA_021775835.1 of Hyphomicrobiales bacterium. The sequence goes on from JAJFHC010000191.1 coordinate 16,356, forward strand.
ATGACGATCCTGTTCAGCGATGTGCGGGGCTTCACGTCGATTTCCGAGCTCTACAAGACAGACCCGCAGGGGCTGACCAGATTGATGAACCGGTTCCTGACGCCTCTCTCGGATGCCATCATGGAACGCAAGGGAACCATCGACAAATACATGGGCGATTGCATCATGGCCTTCTGGAATGCGCCCATCGACGATGAAGACCATGCGGTAAATGCCACAATTTCAGGGATTGAAATGCTCGAGCGTCTGGAAACGGTCAATGTCGAACGCAGACGCGAGGCGGAAGAGTCCGGACAGAAATATGTGCCTCTCAATGTGGGTGTCGGCATCAACACAGGTGAGTGCGTCGTCGGCAACATGGGATCGGAAACACGGTTCGACTATTCGGTGCTTGGCGATTGCGTCAACCTGGCATCGCGGCTCGAGGGCCAGACGAAGACCTACGGCGTCAACCTCATGGTGGGCTCAGCCACGGCGGAACTCATCAAGCACAAGTTCAAGCTGCTCGAACTCGACACCATACGGGTCAAGGGCAAGGAAGATCCCGAAAAGATTTTTGCGACCATGGGCAGCGTGGAAGACGGCGAAAAACCGGAAGCAAAGAAATACGCCGAGACACACGAGAAGATGTTGGCGTGCTATCTGTCTCAGGACTGGGACGGTGTCGAGGCAAATCTGGCGCTCCTTGAACCTAACGCCGAACAGTTTGGCTTCATGGGCCTCCACGACCTCTACAAGGAACGTCTTGCCCTGTTCCGTGAAACCCCGCCACCTGCCGACTGGGACGGGGTCTGGACCATGGATTCCAAATAGCTCCCTAAATCGGGATGCAGGTTAAGATCCGCGCGCACTTTTCCTCATCCGGCTTCAACCGCCTTTCCCGGATTCTGCTGAAGAAACCCCTGTTGATCATGGCATCGGCTTGCTAAGAACAGGGTTCAGATTTCAGTTTCGAGGACAGGCCGGTGAACGACAATCAAGACAACATCCGCGTGGCCGTTTTCGGCCTCGGTTCCATGGGATATGGCATTGCCACGTCCCTGCTGGCGGCCGGTCATGCGGTTTGGGGCTTCGACATATCACAGAAACAAGAAGCCCGGTTCCGTGATGTGGGTGGGCAAACAGGTTCGCGCGAAGAAGCTGCATCCCTGGCCGACCTCGTCATCTGCGTTGTGGTCAATGCCCAGCAGACCGAGGATGTGCTGTTTGGCAATCAGGGTATTGCCCCTTCAATGAAAGCCGGCGCCGTCTTCATGTCCTGTGCAACTGTCGCTCCCGACTTTGCCAGGTCCATGGCCGAACGGCTTTCCGGTTGCGATATCGACTATCTCGACACCCCGATCTCCGGCGGGTCGGTCAAAGCTGCAGCGGGCGCCCTGACGATCCTCGCCGCAGGTCCTCCGGCGGCCTTCGACCGCATCAAGCCGGCTCTCGATGCCATTGCCGAAAAGGTCTTCCGGCTCGGCGACAGCGCGGGCCCGGGCTCTGCCATGAAAGTCGTCAACCAACTGCTGGCCGGGGTTCACATCGCCGCCGCCGCCGAGGCGGTCACCTTTGGCCTCAGCCAGGGGATTGCCCCAGACGCCACTCTGGACGTCATCTCCCAATGTGCCGGCACCAGCTGGATGTTCGAAAACCGCGTTCCGCATATCGTCGATGGAGACTATACACCGCATTCAGCGGTCGACATTTTCGTCAAGGATCTGGGCATTGTGGCGGATGTCGCCCATGGCTCGGCCTTTTCTGCACCGCTGACCGCCATCGCTCTTCAACAGTTCGTTGCTGCCAAGGGCATGGGGCTTGGCCGCGAGGACGATTCTGCCATAGCGAAGGTTTATGCCCGAAATGCCGGTTTGACACTGCCCGGCGAGAACTGAAACACAACAACCGGAAATTGAAAAGGATGTTACGCCATGGATCTGGGGCAGTCGGAACGGGTGAAACCGCTTCTTGAACAAGTTCGCGCGATGGTTCGCGACGAGATCATCCCGGTTGAAGGCGAATACGAAGCAGCCCTTGGCGCCGGCGCGTCACGATTTACGCCCAATGCCCGGCAGACGGAAATCATGGAAGGCTTGAAGACGCGGGCACGCGAAAAAGGCCTTTGGAATTTTTGGCTCACGGATTCCGAGCGCGGCTTCGGCCTGACCACCGTGGAATACGCCCACCTCGCCGAGGAAATGGGACGTTCAAGCATCGCCGCGGAAGTGTTCAACTGCTCGGCACCCGATACCGGCAACATGGAGGTGCTGGAACGTTTCGGAAGCCAGGCCCACAAGGACCGGTGGCTGGGCGACTTGCTCGAAGGCCGGACCCGTTCGGCCTATCTGATGACCGAACCGGATGTGGCGTCATCGGATGCTACGAACATATCGCTGGAAGCGCGCCGCGACGGCGATCACTATGTGCTCAACGGCGAAAAATGGTGGGCGTCGGGCGCCGGCGATCCCCGATGTGCGATCTACATCGTCATGTGCCTGACAAATCCCGATACCGACAAACACAGCCGGCACAGCCAGATCTTCGTGCCATCGGACACGCCCGGCGTTGAGGTGCTTCGTCCGATGCAGGTGTTCGGCAATGACGATGCGCCCCACGGCCACATGCATATCCGGTTCACGGACGTGCGCGTGCCTGCCGACAACCTGATCCTGGCCGAAGGCCGCGGTTTCGAAATCGCACAAGGGCGTCTTGGTCCAGGGCGCATCCACCATTGCATGCGGGCGATCGGCCAGGCGGAACGCGCCCTTGAGCTGATGTGCCGGCGTTCGCTGGCCCGTGAAGCTTTCGGCAAACCGATCGCCGAACTCGGCGCCAACTACGACATCATCGCGGAAAGCCGCATGGAAATCGAAATGGCCAGGCTGCTGTGTCTGAAAGCCGCCTACATGATGGACACGACCAGCCGGCGCGAGGCGGCACCCTGGATATCCCAGATCAAGGTCGTAGCGCCCCGCATAGCGCTGAAAATTACCGATGAAGCGATACAGTTGCATGGCGCTATGGGCGTCAGCCAGGACGTCCCGCTGGCGCGCATGTATGCCAGTCTGCGCACCCTGAGGCTGGCGGACGGACCAGATGCTGTCCACCGACGGCAGGTTGCCCGTGCGGAATTGCGGCAGTACACCAACAAAGGCACCTGATCCCAACCGGCCTCACGGTTCAACAACGATCTGTCCGGTAAACTCGCGTTCTTCCAGGTTGTCGCCTGGACCGCCGCGGTCGACGATCAGAAAGTCGCTGTCGGGTTCGAGCACCAGCAGCGGGTGATGCCAGACATTGCGGGCGTAACTCACACCTTGCTGACCGGTTGCTCTGAAAGCCCGCAGGCAGGACGGGTCCATGGGATCGGCATCCGGTTCGGCCACCACCGCCAGCCACGTGCGGTTTTGAAGCGGGTAGAATGCCTGTGTTCCAAGTGGATGGCGCTCCATCAGTTCAAGCCTGATCGGCAGGGGTCTCGGTTGACTGCGGAAAATGCTGACCTGCGGCCAGCCATCCTGGGACGATACGTCGATACGACAGAGATTGTTGTACCGTTCCGTCGTGCCCTGATTGATGGTGAAGTGTTCTGCACCGTCAGTCTCAATGACCTCGCCAAACGGCAAGAACGCGGTTTTGGTCAACGTCTCCACGGTCAAGTTTGTTGTCATCGTCATTCGTCCTTACAGGGAAGCCGCTGTGCGCGCGGCCTGATCGTACTGACCTGAAATTGCCCGCAACATTGTGGACAGCTTGCTGATCTGTTCGCTGTCGAAACCCAGTTCTCTGACGGTCCGTTCAAGTACGGCTTCCCGAATTTCCCTGTAGATGAGGCACGCCTGCTCTCCGGTGGCGGAGATCTCCACTGTCTTTTCCTTGCCCATACGTCCGGAGACAATAAGGCCGCGTTTCTCGAGTTTCTTGAGGGCGTAATTCACGGTGTACGTGTCCTCGACATTAAGAACCAGGCAGATATCGGCGAGTCTTTTTGGCCGCCCCCGGTGATTGACCGTGTGCAGTACCATGGTGTCGAGAGCCGACAATTCGGTAACTCCGGCTGCGGCCATTCCACGGACGATCCAGCGTTCAAAGGCATGGGAAGCCATAATCAGGCCAAACTCGAATTCGGAGAGTTCGGGCATGGCACCGCCGGCCAGGTGAGACGAGGACACCAACGGTCCGACTTTACTCTGGCTCTTTTTGGCACTGGTGGATTTCGGTTGCGGCATGAGATCAATCTTACACACACATTCATTTTGTCAATAAATCATAGACAATTTCACGTCGGCAATTTTCCGGTGCCCGGATTTTGCCGGGTATAGTAAGGTGCATTCAACAAGATCGGCCTGTTGCTCAAGGGCTCATTTAGAGGCTCTGTTCATAATGTTTGTTGTCGTGGTCGGCCGCATTTTCCACAAGATCGTCGCGCCCACAAAGGCCGCCGCCCTGAGGTGCATCGCATCGCTCGCCGTATATTACCGCCGACCCTGCCCCAACAAACACAAATCAGTCGAGATACTCCACGGTCGTGTCCGTGATGAACCTGCGACGCCGGAGTTCCTCGAAGTAGCTTGGTATGTCAAAAAACTCCTCCGGTGCCCAGACACCGGGCCGTGAACCGGCCTTCAACATAAGCTGGGCGGAAATCGAGACATTCATCGACGTCCCCGCATCCACATAGGCGTCATACATCGGATCCGGGCGGACGATCACCTGGCATTTCACCCGGGCGGGACGCCCTTCCCGCGTGCCGTGACCGACGGCAAAGTGAATTTCATGACCTTCCTGTTCCGGCATCCGGTCCGCGTTTTGCTCGATGTTCCGGTTGATCACCGCACTCAGAACATCGAGCGGGCGGACACTGACACCGTTCACGTCGACATGGGCATCCAGGTCGCCGAAACCCGCCTTGACCAGTCCGACCCAGGCCTCATGCTCGCGGTGAGGCAGATGGAGTTTCCAGGTGAACTCCTGGATGCCCTTCTCACGGATACCGTCGGCCAGAGGAACCGTCAGTTGTTCGGAATGCGGTGAATACATGAATTCAGTCCGGCCCCAGGGTTCCGGCAAATCCAGCACTTCGTGTCCTGTCATAGGCGCACATTCCGTGTGACGGCCGTCTAGGAACTGGGTGCTGGGATGGGCGTACTCGGCCAGAACCGTCGAAATGCTGTAGGGCGGCACGAGCACCGGGTTCTCAGGCCCCACAAGTTCCGCTGCCCAGTAGAGGTTGATACGCTCAATCCGGTCGAGTTCATCGGCCACCGCGCGGCAGGTGACGTTCGACATGCCCGGATCGGCGCCCGTACTGATGACAGCCGTGACCCCGGCTGTACGAAAGCGTTCGTGCTCGGCCTTTTGCTTGACTGTGTAAATGCCGAGCCCACCAAGATCGACGTATGCGCAGCGTGCCTCGAAGGCCACCTCGAATATCTGCATCTGGAAGCCTGCCAGAGTAGGCACCGCGTTGATGCAAAGATCGAATCCGTCTATGGCCGCTGCAAGCTGACCCTTGTCTGACGCGTCGAGTGGATGGGCCTCAAGGCGGTTATCCTTCAGATCGCCCATCAGTTTGTCCATTGCACCGGTCGACACGTCGCAAACTCTGATCCGGTCGATATCGACGATCGCCAGGTCCGAGACCAGGTCGCGCACGACGCCCGATCCCATCAAACCGGCCCCGCCCAGGATTACAATGTCAGCCATTTCCGTTCTCCGTTGCAGGCAACGCCGCCGGGCCGTCCAGTTTCCGCCCGCCGCTCTCATAGAACCAGTCGTCCGGATAGGGATACCACCACTCGTGAAGTATGGGGTTATGGTCGATCATGACCATCTTGGTCTGGCGGAAGGCATCAAGACCGATCCGGCCCAGTTCCCGGCCAACGCCAGACATCTTCCAGCCGCCGAAGGGAAGCGCATCATTGTCGATCAGCGGATTGTTGACCCAGACCATGCCCGACTGAATGCGCTCGACCGCTTCCATGGCCTCCGCCATGTCGGTGGTAAAGATACAGGCGCCAAGGCCAAACGGGCTGTCATTCGCCTTATCGACCGCTTCTTCAAAGCCTGCCACCTTGCAAATGCCTGCGATCGGCCCGAAACACTCCTCCCGCATGATGCTCATCTCAGGGGTGACGCCGGTCAGGATGGTCGGTTCATAGAACCAGCCCGCATCCAGCCCATCTGGCCGTTTGCCGCCGCATTCGACCGTCGCCCCGGCCGAAACCGCCTGAGCAACCAGCCTTTCGACCTTGTCCCGCGCCGCCTCGCTGACCATGGGTCCGATCTCGGACTTCTCGAGGCCTGGTCCAATTCTCAGGTTTTTGGTGTGCGCGACAAAAGCATCGACAAAGTCATCATGGACCGCCTCATGAACGAAGAACCGTTCTGCGGAGGTGCAGATCTGCCCGCTCAGATGAAAGGCGGCGGTCACGCTGCCCTGGGCCGCAATACCAAGAGGCGCGTGTTCCGTAATGATCATCGGGTCGGAGCCGCCGGCTTCAATGACACATGGCTTCAGTAACGCGGCACAGTCAGTGGCGACGGCCTTGCCTCCACCGACCGAACCCGTGAACACGACCGCATGGGTATCGCTTGAGCGGACCAGCGCCTGACCGGTCTCAACGCCGCCCGGCAGGCAGGAGACGAGCCCTGCGGGCAGGTGAGAAAAATTCTCCATGAACTTCAATGTCGAAAGGGTTGTCGGTTCCGCCGGCTTAACGATGCAGGCATTGCCCGCGGCAAGCGAGGCCGCAACCGTCCAGCACGCCAAAAGGATCGGGAAGTTGAACGGCACGATATGAACGGACACGCCGTAGGGCTCGACACGGCTGTATTGAAACGATCCGGTCTGCGTGGTTCCTGCGATTTTTCCGGCGTCGTCACGGGCCATTTCAGCAAAATAACGAAAGACCGCCCCGCAATTGGCGATCTCCCCGACAGACTCCGGATAGGGTTTGCCCATCTCACGGGTCAGCAAAACGCTGCACGGACCCGGATCGGATTTCTCGATCGAGTCCGCAATGCGGTGCAGGTACCCTGCCCGCGTCTTTGCATCCAGGCGGGCCCAGGCCTTCTGGGCGGTGTTTGCTTCCCGGATGACGCTATCAACAGTCTGACTGTCGCAGAGGACACGTTTTCCAACAAAGCTCTGGTCTGCCGGATTAGTGACGTCGACACATGGGCCGCCCGCCACGAGGCGATAACCAGGCGCCACGAAGCAACATGGTTCGTTGTGATCGTAACGGATCATGGGAAAACCTCGATTCCGGACATCAGCGGATCATGTAGACCTTGCGGACGGTTTCATGCACCCGGCACGTACCCTTCCAGTCCTTGGGGAAAAACGCGGCCGTGTCCGGTTCTATCTCGATGACATCACCGGATTCGTGGGTGTAGGTGCAACGGCCTTCGAGAAAGTGACACATTTCATCAGCGGTCACATGGCAGTTCCAGTAGCCGGGTGTGCAGATCCAGATCCCGGATTCCGGGCTGCCATCCGGCCCCTTGTGGAGCAGGACGCCCGAGGTCCGGCTTTCCCCCTCGATCATGGTCGGGATGACGCCCCAATCGACCACATCCGTAATCTCGACCGGATTGCGCATCACGGGCGTCGCGGCATCAGCTTGGTTTTCACTTACAACACTCATGAGATTCCTTTTCAGCGAAACATGTAAACGCTGCGTATGGTTTCGTGGACAACCACAGTGCCCGACCATCCCTCCTGGAAATGCACGACAGTGCCCGGTGTTACCTCAATGACTTCGCCATTGTCGGCACTGTAGGACGCGCGGCCCGATACGAAGTGCACCAGTTCGTCACGCGGCAGTTCCAGGCGCCAACTGCCGGGTGTGCATTGCCACACACCGGCTTCAGGCAGCCCGTCCTCCTCGCCTTTCCACAACAGCCTGCCGGTATTTGTCGACTGCCCGTCGATCGGCTCCAGATGACCGCCCCAGTCGACCAGATCGTCGGACCAGGTGGAAGCTCCGGCGATATGCGGGGCTGACGCATTGAGGTTGGTCGGCATGGTCAGGCGCCCAGCATGTCGTTTAGGATGCCGGCGGCTTTGGTCGGGCCGTGCTGCGACTGCATGTGGGCCGATGTCGCGGCGAGTTTGGCTTTCATCGCCTCGTCGGTCAGCATGGCGTTGATCTTGGTCGCCATGTCCTCGTCGTTCCAGTCATAACGGTCAAGCTTGAAACCATGGCCGGTCTCCTGGACTCTGGTGGCATTGTCATGTCCGTCCCAGACATAGGACATGATGATTGCCGGTTTGCCGAAGTACAGGCATTCGGTGAAACTGTTGTTGCCACCGTGATGGATCACCGCGTCGACCTGGGGAATCACGGAGGGTTGCGGGTACCAGCCGGCAATATGGACGTTGTCGGGGATATCGTCGTAGGACGCCTCGTAGTCGCCGACATTGACCAGGGCGCGGATTTCCATTTTCGAAACCGTCGCAATCACCCGTTTCAGCAGTTCGGTGTCACCTGCCCCCAGCGATCCGTAACTCACATAAAGCAGGGGTTTGTCGTTGTGGGCCTTGAACTGCGGGACCTCATAGTCTTCGTCCTTGCGTACGCACCCTTCCAGATACTGAAACTGACCGGGATCCAGCGGTTTGGAGCGGTTGAATTTTACAGATTCAGGATAAAGCAGCAGATTCATGTGAGGCGAGGCTTCGAAGAATTCACCGATTGGATAGGGTGCTTCGTTGCACGATGCCAGGAACGCGTTGAAGTCGTCGTGGATCGGCTTGATCACTTCGTGGAATCTCGCGCGGTAACTTGCGTGACAGGCAGTGTCGTTCTCGCCGCAACCAGACAGGTGGGGCGGGATGGCCGGATCCTCGATTTCGTTTTCCGAACACGAAATGATGCGGACCCAGGGCTTGCCGTTCTCGCCGGCGTACCGCTTGATGGCGGGGAACAGGATGACGTTGTCGACACAGATGACATCGGGCTTGATGGCGGCCAGCACGCCGGGCAGATCCTTTTCCGCCCATTTCGCGCTGTCGACGATAGCCTCCCAGCACTCCTTGACGTAATTGTCGATCTGATCGTACGGACTCTTGGCAAAATTGGGGATGTGGCCGTTGATGAAATCCTCCCAGAACTTTGCCATCTCTTCCGGCGGCATCGGCTCGGACAGGTTCACCGGATGGCAATCGAAACCATAACCCTGATAGATCTCGACGAATCCCGGGTCTGAAAGAAACACGGCCTTGTGGCCCAGTTTTTCAACAGCCTGCGCAATGCCGACCGAATTGAGTGCCGGACCGAACGCGGCCTCGGGGAAAAAAGCAATTGTCTTCTGGGTCATGATGTCCTCCCTCTTGAATATCTAGTTTGTCAGTATGCGCCCGTGCTCGGGACGCCAATTGCACCAGACCGTCTGGCCGATGCTGAAGCTACGGCTCTTATCGTCGGCCGTCGAAATCCGGGCCAGTACGGCGTTTCTGCTGCCGGCCACACTCACGTGAATGTTGATGTCCTGGCCATGATAGGCGATGTCGCTGATCTCGCCACTGACCGCGTTTCGGCCTTCAAGCCTGTCCGGCGCCGACAACGAGATTCGTTCCGGCCGGACAGCAATGGCGCAGCTGGCACCGGTTTCGGCACCGCCCTCGCCGCGAAAGACATCACCGGCCTCAGTCTCAACCCCATCGCCCGTTGCCCGGCCCTCGAAGAAATTCGACACGCCGATGAAATCAGCAACGAACCGCGACCCGGGTCGCTCGTAGAGTTCTTCCGGGGCGCCCAATTGCTCGATACGGCCATCCTTCATCAGCGCTATACGGTTGGCCATGACAAGGGCTTCTTCCTGGTCATGGGTGACAACAACGAAAGTGATCCCCAATTCGTGCTGCAGCTTCTTGAGTTCGAGTTGCATCTGTCCGCGCAGTTTCTTGTCAAGCGCGCCCAGGGGTTCGTCCAGCAACAGCACGCGGGGACGTTTGACGAGCGCGCGCGCAAGGGCGACACGCTGGCGTTGACCTCCTGAGAGCTGATCGGGCTTGCGGGCCGCCAGGGCTTCGAGCTGGGTCATGGCGAGCATTTCATCGACACGGCCTTCGATCTCCGTTTTCGTGCAGTTTTCCATCTCGAGCCCGTAGGCGATATTGTTGTAGACGGTCATGTGCGGAAACAGTGCGTAGGACTGAAACATCAGGTTCACGGGCCGGCGGTTTGGCCGCAAATGTGTGATGTCGCGACCATCCAGAAGCACGGTCCCTTCATCGAGTTCCTCGAATCCGGCAATCATGCGCAACAGTGTGGTCTTGCCGCAGCCCGAAGGCCCCAGAAGCGCAAAAAACTCGCCTTCCCTCAGGTCGACCGACACATTGTCGACGGCTGTGACCGCGTCGAAACGTTTGGTGACAGCATCCAGGCCTATGACGGGTGTGGTACTCATTTTGAGTCAAATACTTCCCTGTTCAGCCGTTGGGACAGGAACACGAGCGTGAAACTTACCATCATGATGATCGTTGCCATGGCATTGATCTCTGGCGTTACGCCGAACCGGATCATCGAGTAGATGCGCATGGGCAGTGTGGTCGAACTGGAGCCCGCGCCTGCGGTAAAGAAGGCGATGATGAATTCATCGAACGACAGGGTGAATGCAAGCAGGGCGCCAGCAAGGACACCGGGGAAAATCACCGGAAGCGTGACGCGTCTGAATGTCGTGAACCGGTCAGCGCCCAGATCAATCGACGCTTCAACAATGGCGTGGTCAAAGTTTTTCAGCCGCGTGCGGACGACGGCACAGACAAAGGCGATATTGAATACCGCATGGGACAGGATGATCGAGTGAAGTCCAAGCGTAAAATTGAGCAACGTATAGAAAGACAACAAGGCAATTGCCAGGACAATATCCGGAATGATCATGGGCGCGAACAGGATGGCATCCAGCCCGCTCGACGCCTTGCGCCGCTCCACGCCAAGGGCAAGCATGGTTCCGAGCACTGTCGAGATGAGGGTCGACGCGACGGCGACAATCACCGTGTTGACAGCAGCCGACAGGATTTCCGGGCTGTTGGCCAGCTTGACGTACCAGTCGAGTGAAAACCCGGTCCACGCGGTGGGCATGCCGCCGCGATTGAAACTGAGCACCATCAAAACCAGAATCGGCATGTAGAGAAACACATAGGTCAACCGCAGGTGACCCATGAGGATTTTTCTGGCGGGGTGAATCCTAGCCACGGGCACGCCCCTCATCCTGCTGAGCACGGTTTACGGCAACCGCCTGCGCAAACAGCAACAGCATCATGATGAAGATGAGCACGAGAGACAAAGCCGCGCCAAAGGGCCAGTCGCGTGCCGACAGGAACTGGTCATAGATCAGGTTCCCGACCATCTGCAGTCGTCCGCCGCCGAGCAGATCCGGGGTGATGAAATTGCCGATCGAAAGCACAAACACAAACACGGCCCCGGCCGCCACGCCAGGCAGGGTAAGCGGCAACGTCACGCGCGTGAAGGTTTTCCACGATGGCGCGCCAAGATCTTCCGAGGCTTCCCGGATTTCAGGGTTAAGCCTCTGAATTGACGAATATATCGCCAGGATCACGAAGGGCAGATAGTTGTAGACGAGGCCAGTCACGACAGCGAATTCATTGTAGAGAATGGACAATGGCTCATCGATGACGCCCACCGCCCCCAGCGACTTGTTGATGATACCTTCCCGGTTGAGCAACACAATCCAGGCATAGGTCCGGATCAGGTAGTTGCTCCAGAACGGCAGCATGACGAGAAACAGATACCGGGTCTGTCGGTTCCGGGGTGCCAGAGAGATCGCATAAGCCGCCGGATAGGCGATTATTACGGCAATGACAGTGGCCAGCGTGGCAATACGGGCTGAGTCCAGGAAGATGGAGAGGTAGACGGGTTCAGCGGAACGGACGAAGTTCTCAAAATTGAAATTATAGTCGATACCGCCATAGGTGCCGCGTTCGAAGAAACTGAAGAAAAAGATGATCAGGCAGGGAACGATCATGAAAACCGTCAGCCAACCCAGTCCGGGCAGGATGAGCAGCAGGGAGCGGATCTGCTTCATGGTGTGGCTTGCCGTGCGCTGATCGCGATGCCGGTCAGGCGGCCCCCAAACAAGGGACCGCCTGTCTGGGCAACAGTTACTTGGACGCGGTTATTTCAGTGACAGCCTTGGTGTAGGCCTTCTGGGCATCGCCCAGGTCGCGCAGCTGTTCCTGCTTCATCATATCGGCAGGCGCCATGCCGAGATTCGGATAGCTATCGAAAAGGGCTTTGTCCAGCGACTCCATGGCGGCCTTGTTCGGGACCTTGTAGAGAATGTTCTCCGCAACCCACTTGCCGGTGTCGGCGCTGAGCACATAATTGATGAACTTGTGAGCGGCAGCCTTGTTCTCCGAGGCCGCCGTCACGACCATGGTGTCGACCCAAAGATCGGTGCCTTCCTTCGGGATGACATATTTGATCTTCTTGTTTTCGCCGATACCATAGTTGCACCAGCCGTCCCAGGCATGAACCAGGCTCGCTTCGCCGGACACCAGCTTGGAATAGAATGTGGTGTCGTCGTAGGCGAGAAGGTTCTTCTTGGCTTCGATCAGAAGGTTCTTCACTTCGTCGATATGGCCCTGATCGGCGTCATTGACCGAGTAACCCTTGGCGAGCAGGCCCGCCGCCATCAGCCAGCGGTCGGTTGCCAGCATCGTGATCTTGCCTTTCAGAGCGGCGGCCGGCTTCAGGAGATCGTTCCAGCTCGACGGATCACCTTCTACAAGGTCGGAGCGATAACACAGACCCGTGGTGCCCCAGGCATAGGGCGCCGAGAACGTGTTGCCCGGATCATAGGCAAGCTTGCCGGCCTCTGGATAGAGGTTGGCCATGTTGGGGACCTGCGCGTGGTCGATATTGGCGGACAGGCCAAGCTTGTTCAAAACCTCGGCAAATGGAGACGATACGAACAACACGTCGTACCCCTTGCCTTTGCCCGCCACAACCTTGCCCATGATTTCTTCATTGGTGGCATGAAGCGAGACTTCCACTTCGATGCCGGTTGCCGCTTTGAATTTCTCCGGCAGGTCTTTCGGCATGTAGCCGTCCCAGTTGGAGATGACGATCTTGTCGGCTGCCATCGAGGCACCTGCTCCAAGGGCCGCGGCAATTGCAAATGCAGCACCTGCAGTCAAAAGCTTGATCATTTTCATGGATGATTTTCCTCCCTGCTCTTTTCACCAAAATTCGCAGACTCACACGGCGGATTCCCGCTGCCGGCAAGCCTGCGTTCGCTTGTTGCTTGTGGTCATATTGTTTTTTTATCGAAAATAATACAACAACTTTTTTGAACACACTAGCGGTGCCAATTCAACCTTGGGGAAAAATCACAATCTTTCAGGATCTTAGCGACGCGTAAGCCGTCGATGCGCCAGAACGCGCACTTTACGGAAGTCTGGGCGTGCTGCGTCGGAACGTTGGATATGGAGGGTCATCTTGTCGGCGGCATCGACCAGGTTGCCCGCCTCAATCGCATCGAGGATGGCCATATGTTCGGCGAAGGACACTTCGTGCTGTTCACGGGTGATGTACGTCTCATACTCAGACAACCGCCGCAATCTGGTCTGCTGGCAGATTGCCTGGGCAAGAAACCGATTGCCGCAGGCTCTTGCCAGGGTGTCGTGAAACTCGGCATCGATGTTGAACAGGCTGGCAATCGATTCGTTTTCCAGCCCTGCGTCGAGTGCAGCTTCATGCATCCGGCGCAATTGGCGAATTTTGGCGTCGGGCAGATCAAACCGGGCTTCACGCAGAGCCGCAGATTCGATTGTCAGCCGATAGCGATAGCTTTCCTGGTACGATGCTTCATCGTTAAGGGCGGGTCCGAAAACCCAGTTATGGCCGGTCGTCTTTTCAACCAGTCCATCTTCCTGCATGCGTGCGAGAACCTTCAGGATAACAGTCCTGCCGACATCATAGCGGCGGACAAGGTCGCCCACCGAAACCTGATTGCCCAACAGATTGGCAAAACGTTCGCTGGCAATCTGGCGGTATATGCGTTCGGTATCGGCCTGGGGCAGGCTGATCTGCTCGAAGTCCGGCGTGCCCGGTGTCAGCTGGAGAAAATAGCCCTGGTTCTGCTCGGAGCGAACGACCTGCAACTGTTCAAGCTGCTTCAGGGCGGTGCGGATCGGCGAGCGCGAAATGCCCAGCACATCGGCCAGCCACTGCTCGCGGATATGAAAGCCCGACGCCGCACCCTCACGGCGCAGAATATCGAGGATCTTTCTGGTCACCTCTGTTTTTGACATAGGCCTCCACACACTGGCTGCAACTCGGAACGTTGATCTTATAGTCCGAAAATCATTGCAGCGGGAGGCTGTTTGCTTGAAATTAAGATGTTGCCCTTCCCGGGACGCGGCATCGGAGTACTCCTAACTAATGCCCCACAGGACACCACAATCGTTTTATATTCGCATCTAAGTCGCTTGGCATACGTGCCAGGCATCGGCTCGACCAGATCAGACTACCGGGGAACAACTCTATGATAACAAAAAAGAAATCGGCAGAAGAGTTGCGCAGTTTCCGGTGGCTTGGCGTGCAGGATCTGCGGGCCTTCGGGCATCGTTCACGTGCCATGCAGATGGGATATGCGCCGGAGGACTGGGTCGGCAAACCGCTGATTGCCATTCTCAATACCTGGTCCGACATCAATCCGTGTCACGCCCATTTCAAGCACCGGGTCGACGACGTCAAACGCGGCGTGCTGCAGGCCGGCGGCTTTCCGATCGAACTGCCCGCTCTTTCGCTTTCGGAAAATTTCGTCAAGCCGACAACCATGCTCTACCGCAACCTGCTGGCCATGGAGGTGGAGGAACTGCTCAGGTCCCACCCGGTCGACGGTGCCGTGCTGATGGGCGGTTGTGACAAGACCACGCCGGGCCTTTTGCTGGGCGCCACCAGCATGAACATACCGGCGATCTACCTGCCCGCCGGGCCGATGTTGCGCGGCAACTGGCGGGGCAAGACCCTGGGGTCAGGCTCTGACGGCTGGAAGTACTGGGACGAGATGCGTGCCGGCGAGATCTCCGCGCAGCAATGGTCGGAGATCGAGGGCGGCATTGCGCGTTCCTACGGCCATTGCATGACCATGGGCACGGCGAGCACGATGACGGCGACCACGGAAGCGCTCGGTATGACGCTGCCCGGCGCCTCGTCGATACCGGCGGCCGATGCCAACCACATCCGCATGAGTGCCGCCACGGGCCGGCGGATCGTGGAGATGGTCTGGGAGGATGTGACTCCTGACCAGATCCTGACCCGGCCAGCTTTCGACAATGCCATCACCGTGGCCATGGCCATGGGCTGCTCAACCAATGCCACCATCCACCTGATCGCCCAGGCGCGCCGGGCAGGCCATGATCTGGGGCTGGAGGATTTCGACAAGGCGAGCCGCACAGTGCCTGTGGTCGCCAATGTCAGGCCATCGGGCGATCGCTACCTGATGGAGGATTTCTACTATGCCGGCGGCCTGCCAGCGCTCATGAAACAGATTGCCGGCCACCTCGACCTTTCGGCACGCACGGTATCGGGGAAAACATTAGGGGACGATATCGCCGAGGCCGAAGTCTTCGACGATGATGTCATCCGGAGCACAGACAATCCGATTTATGCCGAAGGTGCGCTGGCTGTGCTACGCGGGAATCTGGCACCGGACGGGTGCATCATCAAACCGTCGGCATGCGAGGCCCGTTTCCTGAAGCACACAGGCCCGGCCCTCGTGTTCGACAGCTATGCTGATCTCAAGGCGCGCATAGACGACGAAGATCTCGATGTCACGCCCGACACGGTTCTGATTTCACGCAACGATGGACCGCAGGGCGGTCCCGGCATGCCGGAATGGGGCATGTTGCCAATTCCGAAGAAACTGCTCCGCCTGGGTGTCCGGGACATGTTGCGTATTTCTGACGCCCGGATGAGCGGGACCAGCTATGGTGCCTGTATCCTGCACGTGGCTCCGGAGGCCCATGTGGGCGGCCCGCTGGCTCTGATCAGGACCGGTGACCAGGTAACTGTGGACGTGGATGCCCGGCGGATCGACATGGACGTCAGCGATACGGAACTTGAAGAACGCCGGAGAACGTTCAAGCCCCGCGCAGCGGCATTC
This sequence comes from Hyphomicrobiales bacterium, assembly GCA_021775835.1. The sequence goes on from JAJFHC010000191.1 coordinate 32,478, forward strand.
GAACGCGGTTACGGCTGGATGTTCAACCGTCATATCCAGCAGGCCAACCTGGGTTGCGATTTCGACTTCCTGCAAACCAGCTACGGCGCGGCCACAGGAGAGCCGGCGATCCTTTAGGATTCTTCATCCTGGGATCGGATACCTACCGGTTTCGCTTTTCCATGACGGACGAATGGGCACGGTCCGCCAGCTCAAGCGCCATCAAGCCATCGTGGCCGTCGGGATATGACACATTTTGTCCCGCTGCCAGAGCGCAGAAGGTTTCGATCTCGCGTCTGTAGGCCTGCGCATATCGTTCCGTGAAGAAGGGCTCCAACGGGGCGGCGGTCTGTCCGTTTGCATTCGAAACCGAAACCGACGTCGTGCGATGGTTGTCGGCCTGAACCATGCCTTTCGAACCATGCACTTCGATACGCTGGTCGTAACCATAGGAGGCGCGGCGGGAATTGGTGATGACCGCAATCCTGCCGCTGGCGGACCGCAAGGTCGCGGACGCGGTATCGTAGTCGCCAGCGTCGCCGATGGCCTCGTCGATGAGAATGGACGCAGTGGCGCTCACTTCCGTTATCTCTTCGTCCAACAGGTACCGCACCATATCAAAATCATGGATCATCATGTCGCGGAATATCCCACCCGAACGCTGCAGATACTCGTTTGGCGGTGCCACTGGATCGCGGGAGATTATCTGGATCAGTTCCATGTCCCCGATCGATCCGGACTCAATTTCGGCTTTGACTCGGGCAAAACTTGGATCGAAACGGCGGTTGAATCCGATCATCAGTCTGGTCTGCATGCTCTCGACCGTCTTCAGGCAGGCACGGACACGGCCAGCGTCGAGGTCGATCGGTTTCTCGCAAAAGATGACCTTGCCGGCAATGGCAGCCCGTTCAACAAGATCGGCGTGAAGATCCGTCGGTGTCGCGATAATAACGGCAGGGATATCCGGGTCATCCATGATCTTCTCGACTGATGCCGACTGCGCGCCCGTCATGTCACAGATCGCGCGGACAGCGGCTTCATCCGGATCGAAAACAGCCGCCACGTGAGCGTCCCTCACGCCACCGACGGATGTGGCATGGATCATGCCGATGCGGCCTGCGCCGAGCAATCCGATTCTCACCATGACGGTAATCCATTCTGTTGGTCTGATCCCGGAACACCCGACATTTGATGCATCATTACCGATGTGCTCTCGCGTTTGATGCAAATTGTTGGTCTCAATTGGCATCAAAATCAAGAATGTGATGTCTGCGAAATCCAATTCCAACTAAACATGAACCCGAACAACAAGACTCAAGCGACATCTTCTGAGGAGACAACATGAATAAAGTTGGCGTAATCGGGCTTGGCGACATGGGTTCAGGTTTGGCGAAGAACCTGATTGCCAACGGATTTGAAACCAGGGGCCTCGATCTGAGCGAAAAACGCATGACGGATTTCACGGCGATGGGCGGCGTTGGTACAGCGTCTGTTTCTGAAATCGGAGAGGCGTGCCAGGCGGTCTTTGTCATGGTGATGACCGGGGCGCAGGCGAAGCAGGTCATTCTCGGCGACGGCGAATCTCCTGGCCTTGCAGGCAGTATGCAGCCTGGGGGCGTTATCCTGCTCACGGCCACGATCAAGGCCGACGAAGCCCGTGACATCGGTGCCGGACTTGCCGACACGCAACTCGACTTCATCGACACGCCTGTGAGCGGTGGGTTTCCCGGCGCCCAGAACGGCACCCTGACGATGATGGCATCCGGCTCGGCGGCCCAGCTCGAGAAAGCCCGTCCGGTGATGGAAGCGGTCAGCGGCACCATCCACCAGGTGGGCACGGAGCCGGGCATGGGCCAGACGGTCAAAGCCTGCCTGCAGTCCCTGATCGGGTCGATATTTTCCGCCACATTTGAAGCCTCAGCCCTTGCCGCCAAGGCCGGGGTCGACGCGGATGCGTTTTACAAGGTCGTCTCCACATCAGGTGCGGGCTGCGGTGTGGCCAATTCGGCGCTGGAGAACATCATAGACGGGAAATTCGAAGGGACCGGCAGCCACATCAACACCATGTACAAGGACCTGACGATCTCGCTCGATCTGGCAAGGGATCTCGGCGTGCCGCTGTTCACGGCGGCTACCGCGATGCAGCTTTTCCAGGCTGGCCGGACCAAACATCCCGAAGGCGACAACTGGGTCGTAACACGGGTCATTGAGGATATTATCGGTGCCGGGCTCAGGCGCTGACGGGGAGCAGAGATCATGAAACTTGGCGTTATTACAGACGGCATCAGCCGCGATCTGTCCCATTCACTCAGGGTCATGGACGAATTCGACCTTGAATATGCGGAACTGCAGTTCATCGGCGACAAGGAGGTGGGCGACCTTGACCAACAAGAGCGGGCAAACGCACTCAAACTGATCAATCAGCACGGCAAGCAGGTTTCCTGTATTTCCCGGCATCAGTTAGCCGGCATGCAGATGGCAACCGCCAGGCCCGGCGATGCGGATCACATCCGGCACATGGACGCGCTCAAGCGTTGCATCGAGATGGCCCAGGAGTTTTCCTGCAAAACCGTGCGCATCATGACCGGCAAAAAGGAAATGATCCTGTGGGGCCTGAACGGTGCCGAAAAGTGGAACGTGGCCAGGGGTGCCTGGGATGCGCAACTGCCGCTGATTGCACCGGCCGTAGACCTGGCGCGGTCCGAAGGGGTGACGCTGGTGGTGGAGACAGGTAACGGCACGATGGTCAATTCCTGCTGGACAGGGCGCAAGTTGATCGACGACCTGGACGCCAAGGATACGCTGAAGATCCTGTGGGACCCGGCCAACAACTGCTGGGCGCATGAGACCGCCTGGCCCGACGGCTACGAAGTGATGAAAGGCGGCTATCTTGGCCATATCCACATCAAGGACGTCCATGTGGACACGCCCAAGGCCACTCTCGAAGTGCGCCCGATAATGCAAGGCCAGTTGGCGGGCCAGTTTGAACCCATGGCCGATGCGCTGCGGGCGGACGGTTATGACGGTGTGATATCCTTCGAGAGCGTTTATCATCCGGGCGACGGCGATTTCGAAGCCGGGTTCCGCCAGAACATCGGCATATTCAGATCGTTGTTCGCATAAGGTAACCGTTTGCTCAGGCGGCAGACCAAAGCCAGGAGGCACAACCATGAACACAATTCGTCTGACCGCTGCCCAGGCGATGGTGCGTTACCTCGCTGTCCAGAAGAACAGCGAGGGCCTGAGTTTCATTGCCGGTGTCTGGGCCATTTTCGGTCACGGCAATGTGGCCGGCATTGGCGAGGCGCTTCACGCCGCCGGCGATGACATGCCCACATGGCGCGGCCACAATGAACAGGCGATGGCGCATGCAGCGATCGCCTACGCCAAGGCCCTCAACCGGGACCGGGCCATGGCGGTGACCACGTCGATCGGCCCCGGCGCCACCAACCTTGTGACGGCGGCCGCACTCGCCCATGTCAACCGTCTGCCTGTTTTGTTGATGCCGGGCGATGTTTTTGCCAACCGTTTGCCCGACCCCGTCCTGCAGCAGGTCGAGGATTTCGAGGACGGCACTGTCAGTGCGAACGACTGCCTGCGGCCGGTGAGCCGCTATTTCGACCGCATCACACGTCCTGAACAACTCCTGACGGCCCTGCCCCGGGCGCTGTCCACCATGACCGACCCGGTCACCTGTGGCCCGGTGACACTGGCGTTCTGCCAGGACGCGCAGACGGAGGCGTTTGACTGGCCGCTTTCGTTTTTTGAACCCAAGATCTGGCCGATGCGCCGGCAGCCCCCTGACAGGCATGAACTCGAAAACGCCGCTTCAGTCGTCCGGACAGCAGAGCGCCCGTTGATCATTGCCGGTGGCGGGGTTCATTATTCACAAGCATGCGACACTCTCCAGCAGTTTGCCGAACGCCACGACATCCCGGTATGCGAGACCCAGGCTGGCAAATCCGCCCTGGCCTGGGACCATGCCCTGAACCTTGGCGCCATCGGCGTGACCGGATCGACCGCTGCCAACACGGTCGCGGCGGAGGCCGACCTTGTGATCGCGGTGGGCACGCGGCTGCAGGATTTCACGACCGGTTCATGGGCCCTGTTCAAGAACCCGGCCTGCCGTCTCCTTGCCGTGAATGTTGCAGGCTACGACGCCGGCAAACAGGGCGCGCTGCCCCTGGTTTGCGATGCCAGAACAGGTCTTGAGGCGCTGACCCGAGCGCTTGGCGACTACATCGGCCCGGCAATTGATCACACCCTTCAGGCGGACTGGATTGCCCAGATCGACCGGGCGACCGCGACACCGGTGACAGACAATTCCCTGCCCAGCGACGCCCAGGTTATCGGCGCCGTACAGCGGGCCAGCTCGGACGACACGGTTCTGGTGTGTGCCGCCGGAGGGCTCCCCGGCGAGTTGCACAAACTGTGGAAGGCGCGCCGACCCAACGGCTACCATGTGGAATACGGGTTTTCGTGCATGGGTTACGAAATCGCCGGCGGGCTGGGCGTCAAGATGGCCCTGCCCGACCGCGACGTGATCGTCATGGTCGGCGACGGCAGCTACATGATGATGAACTCCGAGATCGCGACCAGCGTGATGCTCGGTTTGAACATCACCATTGTCGTTCTCGACAACCGCGGCTTCGGGTGCATCAACCGCCTGCAGATGGCCACCGGCGGGGCAAATTTCAACAACCTGCTCGACGACACCCGACACCAGACGCCCTCCGCGATCGACTTTGCGGCGCACGCGGCATCCATGGGGGCGATGGCTGAAAAGGTATCCTCCATCAACGATCTTGAAGCGGCATTGGCCCGGGCGAAGGACGCTGCCACAACATCCGTCATCGTGATCGACACTGACCCGCTTGTAGCAACCGACGCTGGCGGCCACTGGTGGGACGTGGCCGTGCCCGAAGTCTCAGACCGCGAAGAAGTCAGGACCGCACGTTCGGCCTATGAGACCGCCGTCAACGAACGGCAGAACACATCTGATCCATGATCCGCTACGGCACCAACCCGATCGCCTGGTCGAACGACGACGACCGCACTCTGGGCGCGCATATTACGCTGGAGCAATGCCTTTCAGAGGCCGCCGAAATCGGTTTCGACGGGATCGAACTGGGCCATAAGATGCCGACGGACCCGACCGCACTCAAGGCCGTCCTCGAACCACACGGCTTGGCGCTCATCTCAGGCTGGCACTCCCTCAACCTTCTGGTGAATGATGTAGGCCATGAGATTGCCCGGATCCAGCCGCACCTTGATCTGCTCAAGGCCATGGACTGCCAGGTCTGCATCGTGTGCGAGACGTCGAATACGATCCATGGCGACGACAGCATTCCCCTGTCCAGGCGCCCTTGCCTGCCGCCGGAACGCTGGAGCGACTTCGGAGCCCGCGTCGAGGCCATCGCCCAACATTGCGCCGAACAAGGCCTCGCCCTCGTCTACCACCACCACATGGGCACGATCGTGCAGTCGCGCGCCGACATCGACGCCCTGATGGCCGCCACAGGACCTGCCACCCATCTCCTGCTCGACACAGGCCACGCCTATTTCGCCGGCATCGACCCCGCCGACCTCGTACGAGACCACATGGCCCGCGTGCGGCATCTACACGCCAAGAACGTACGGCCGGAGGTGATGGCGCGGGCTCTGGTTGAGGACATGAGTTTTCTGCAGGCGGTGCGCGCGGGTGTGTTTACCGTGCCGGGGGATGAAGAAGGTGTCGTAGCGCTTGAGCCGGTTCTGGGAGTTGCCACCGAGCACGGTTATTCAGGTTGGCTTGTTGTCGAGGCGGAGCAGGATCCTGAAGTGCGTTTGCCGAGGCGCTATCAGGAAATTGGCCTAGTGGCCGTAAAGGTCGCAACATGGTGATCTAAATCTCACTCACCCCGCAGCCGCCCCCAACGCATCCGCCAGCCCCGCCCTGTCTTCAGCCCGCCCAATCGGGAAGGACTGAAGGAACCAGTCTCGCACACCTTCCGCGTTGGCCGGCTCACCACCCGCCCAGTCACCGCGGACCAGTTCGACCTGTTCCATGAAGGCGGCCTTGGCTTCGGTTATCCGGTCGAGCCTGGCGAGTGACGCCGCGCGCCAGCCTGGGTTGTCCATGGTGGCGTGGCCGCCGCGCATGGCAGCGTCGGCGGCGGCCTCGTAGTTGCCGATCATGTAGTAGGTGGATGCGGCATAACACCATTGATAGGGCAGGAAAAACGGTGCCAGTTCGAAGGCTTCTTCCAACAGCGCGCCTGCGCGGTCGGCGGCCCCGACGAAGGCCAACCCTTGGGCGCACGAGATCAGTGCCTTCGGGCTTGACCCGTTGAGATTGGTCGCCAGTTCGTAGTGAACGGCAGCCTGCTCGAAACGTTCTGCCATGGCGGCCGACCAGGCAATCACCTGCTGATTGCGGGAATCGAGCGCATCGAGTTCGACCGCCCGCAAGGCCAGCGGCAGGGCGCGCATGTCTTCCTGGGCATCCCGCTTTGTGCCCGGGCGGATCAGGTGGCGGACATTGTAGATGCTGGCAAGACTGGCGTGTGCCGGCGCGAACTCGGGGCTGCGGTCGATAATCGTCGAGAAGGTCGCCTCCGCCTTGTCTTCATACTGCGGCGCCCAGAGCGACAGGAGATGTTCGCCCTTCAACCAGTCATTGTAGTCGGACTTGTTCATGTCATCGATTCCCACAATCCGGGCCAGGCGGTCGGACGACAGGTATATTTCGGTGTGCGCGGCAACGCGGCGGACGAGCCGGCGTTGCGACTCGAACCAGTTTTCGATCGATACTTCAAACCTGTCACTCCACACTATTCTGTTTGTTGCTGAGTCCTTAAGTACCACGGATATGATCAGCTCTGTGTGACCCTTGTCACACTGGGCCGTGATCGTGTAGTCGGACCCGGGCTGATCGCCGCCGTCTGTCACACCATTCGCTTCGACCACCACCCAGTCGCGGAACCTGGACAGGTTGGCCACAACTTCGGAACGAAAGCCTGCCACCAGGTGGATGTCGGTCGGATCGGCGCGATCGGCATCGAAGTCGCCGACGACGATACGCGGCAGACGGGTCAGGCGCGGTTCAGCAACAGGTTCTGGAACATCGACCGTCGTTTTCGCCTTTAGACTTTCAATCAGGGCGGTGGTCTCCGCACTGGGCTCAATCTGGTATTGTTCGTCGAGCAGGCGCGCAAACTCCTGATATGTCTTGATCGCCAGCGCAAGATTGCCGCTGGCGGCATGATGCTGAACAAGCTTCTGCAAGGCCTTTTCGTGGCTGGGTTCAATGACGAGCAGTGCAGTTGCCGCCCGTCTTGCGGCGACCTCCGGTGCCTCATGGCGCAGCAGGGAGGTTTCCAGTCCTTCGATAAACCGGGTGCGCCAGTTATGCCGCGTTACCCTGAGCCAGGAACGGAAAAGTGTGCTCACACTTTCCTGCCCATACAAAATGGTTTCAGGCCAATCGGGGGTTTCAATCAGGGTTTCATCGATCGCACCGATCGAGATATTGCTCAACAGACTGATGAGATCAACATCCGTGCGTGCCTCGTCCAGTCCGATTTTTTCATCTTGCCGGTACAGGACACCTGGCGAGACCTGATCAAGGACGTTCTTGGCCGTCCGGAAGCAGGACCCGAGGGAACGCCGTGCCGCAGCACTGTCCTTGTCGGGCCACAACAGGGCGGCGATGCGTTCCGACGTTTCACTGAGTCCCGGCCTCAGCGCCAGATAGCCAAGCAGGGCCCGGACCCGGTCGGAACGGACAACGGCACTCTCCCCACCGGTGCCGGCCACAGAAAGCCCGTCTATCGTCGAGACCGCGAGTCCCTCGGTCTCCATATGCGACGCGGCATCCTCCCCTTCCGCCACCACATGATACGTGGCAATCGATTCAGGGATGTTCTTCAGAGGCTTGACGCCTTCGGACACGAAGCCGAACGGAGTCGAGCGCCAGACATTCTGATAGACCTCATGGGAGATCAGAATGCCTCCCGGCTTTGCCTGAGACTCAAGTCGCGCCGCAATGTTGACCGCATGCCCATAGATGTCGGTGTCGGTGCGCTGGATCTCACCTGCATGTATGCCGATGCGAAACTGGCCGTCGAGGCCGGTCTGCTGCCGCAGGTCGGCAAACCTGGCCTGCAGTGCCACGGCGTAGCGGACGGCTTGCGACGCACTTGCAAACTCAACGACGGCGCCGTCGCCGGTTGTCTTGACCAACGAGCCTCCGAACTCCTCTGCCTGTTCGGCGAACTCCACGAAGGCCCGTTCCATGAAGTCTAGCACGGGGGCTTCGTTCTGGCTGACGAAGCGGCTGTAATCTACCAGGTCAGCAAAAAGTATCGTCCGTAGAGAATAATTCCCCGCCTTGCCTGCCACCAAATCTACCCTCGGCCATAAGGTTGCTTTCAGAACGAAAGACTAACAGAATAAATGCACAACAGGAAAGCGGGGGATTACATCGGGATGCACAGCGAAATAGCATTCGACAAACTGGCCGGGGCCTTTGAAGTCATCGATCCGGCGATCGATAACTCTCCGATTCATCTGGCAATCGCGCTGCCGGTGGACAGCACTGGTCTCGGGCTGGCTGACTTTCCCCTTGCCGCGACACCGGCCTCTGGCAGAACCGCCAGCGGACGCGGTTTCAATGAGGCGCAATGCCGGCGGAGCTGCCTAGGGGAGGCAGCCGAACTCCTCAGCTCCTGCGTCTGGGGAGACGAGGAATTGACAACCGCGAAAGCACAAGACCTTGGGGCAAGTGCGCTGCTTCCGGCTTCGCTGCTGGGATTGTCCGGCCAGCAGTATGAAAATCGCGACACCTGGAACGAGACCATGAGTGCACTCGACTGGCGTCCACGGCCTTTCGATGAGTCTGTTGCCATCGACTGGATGAAGGTATGCGACGCCTATTCGGACCGCGATTACTACGCACCGGCCGATCTGGTGCTTATCGGCCGGCGAGAAGACGGCGACGAGGCGGCGGTCGCGGTCGCCGACAGCAATGGCTGCGCCTGCGGCGCCGACATCGATCAGGCAAAGCTGCGTGCCACGCTCGAACTGGTCGAACGAGATGCTGTCGGACGCTGGTGGTATGGCCAGCGAGGACGGCCAGTGCCCGAAGCCGAGCGGACCGGAATCGCTCCCGAATTCATGCGCTGGCTTGAAACGCGGACCCGGAAGGCGTGGCCGATAGACATCACGACTGACCTGGACATACCAGCGTATGTGGCGGTGTCATGTGAACCCGACGGTTCCAATGTCGCCCTTGGATCATCGGCGAACCTTGATCGGGATGCAGCTATTTTGTCCGCCCTGACCGAAATGGTTCAAATGGAGTTCAGCCTGGAGTTATGCCGTCAGATGCCCGGGAACTCGGAGACCTGGGATACATGGCTGGCGACGGTCACCATGCAGACCCCGCCGCTTAATCTGCGCACGACTGCAACCGCCCAGGAACCAGTCGCTGCAGTACAGGATGACGGAAACGCGCTGGAAGCCTGCCTGGATCAGTGCCGAACTGCCGGTGTTTCTCTGTATTTTGCCGACTTGACCAGAGAGGAACTGGGGTTGCCCGTCTTTCGTGCACTATCGACGGACCTTTGCCACTACAAGCCACGTTTCGGGCGAACCAGGCTGCTCGCCGACGATTCTCTGGACTGCTGCCGGCACGGCCCGGACACTCAGGTGCCAAACCCGCAATACCTTCTCGTTTAAACTTGTTCGCCCAATGCCGGTGAGAATGTCCCGCCGATGCCCCTAGACCGTGTCTGGTCTAGGCGTCGACGTGAAGCGCCGTCACCGTGTGTTCCGGGGAGGTAACGAACCGACCGTGAAGCGCCGTCATGTGGACGGCAGCCCGAAGATCCTTGGAAAGAACCGCGGTAAAGGTACCAGCCTCAACATCGAAACTGATTTCGACTTCTTCGAAGCCAAAGTAACGATCGACGACCGGATACAACGCTTTGAACAGGCATTCCTTAGCCGAGAACAGTGTCCGGTCTAGACACCCGACAGATGATGCCTTGCTCGATACGGCGTTGATTGTCGTTTGCTCGTGCCCGGACGCAATCCGTTGTAGCAAGCCGGGTGGAAGCGGTTTGTTTGGTTCCGCGTCAATGCCCAGAAAGCGCGTGTCGGCCTTTTGGGAAACAGCCGCAACAACGAGACCATCGCAATGGGTAATCGAGCCTATCGTCCCGGCTGGCCACTCGGGAAGCCGATTGTCCCGCCGGCCCAGCGATGGCACCCGCATACCCAGCGCACCGAGGGCTTCCACGGCACAGCGCCGTCCGGTGGCAAATTCCATCTGCCGTTTGGGCGACGCACTGGATATGTACCGTTTCTCGTCTTCCGAGAGCGGTCCATCGTGCGTCAGTACCGTTGTGCTCGAGCACATGACGCACGGTGGCAAGAGCGATCTGAAGCCGGTTGGGATCGACATCTATGGTCTGCTCCTGGCGCCGGTGTTTGCCATGCTCACTTAACGCGGCGTCCGCCTTGCCGCTATCGGTTCATCTGATCCGGCAGGAACATCACGATCTGGGGAAACACGCTGATCAATACGACACCGACGATCAGCAACATGAAGAAGGGCAGTGCCTGGCGCGCAAGACGCAGGATGTTCTCCCCGGTTATTCCCTGCAACACGAATAGATTGAATCCGACGGGCGGTGTTATCTGAGACATTTCCACCACGAGAACCAGGAAGATGCCGAACCAGATCCGGTCGATGCCGACAACCTCGACCATTGGCACGATAACGGCCGTGGTCAGGACAACAACCGAGATGCCGTCCAGAAAACAACCGAGGATTATGAAGAGCACCGTCAGGGCAATCAGCAGGCCGGTCTGAGACAAACCCATTTCACCGATCCAAATTGCCAGTGTGCGCGGAATTCCCGTGAACCCCATCGTCACCGTCAGGAAGGAAGCGCCAGACAGAATGAGGGCAATCATGCAGGATGTGCGGGTGGCCCCGATCAGACTGTCCCGGAACACACTCCAGCTCAATTCGCCGTTCCACCACACGAGAAGAAGGGCCAGCAGGACACCGACTGCCGCCGCATCAGTTGGTGACGCGACACCGGCATAGATCGAGCCGATCACCCCGATGATCAGCAACAGAACCGGGATCAGAGTACGAGTGCCCCTTATCTTTTCCATGAAGCTCAGGCGCGTGTCGGTTATGGACGGCATCTTGGACTTGTTGATCAATGCCCAGACGATCACGTAGCCCATGAACAGTATCAGCATCATCATTCCCGGTCCGACGCCGGCCAGGAACAGACGCGCAATCGACTCTTCGATGGCGACGCCGTACACGATCAGAATGATCGAAGGCGGTATCAGCAGGCCAAGTGTTCCCGAACCGGCCAGCGTCCCGTTGATCATGCGCTTGTCGTAACCCCTCCGCGTCAGCTCCGGCACCGACATCTTGCCGATGGTCGAACAGGTGGCTGCAGACGAACCGGACACTGCTGCAAAAATTCCACAACCGATGATGTTCACATGCAGCAACCCTCCCGGCAGCCGTGCTAGCCAGGGCGCCAGACCTGAGAACAAGTCCCTTGAAAGGCTGGACCGAAACAGAATTTCACCGATCCAGATGAACAGCGGCAAAGCGGCCAGTGCCCAGGAATTGTTGGCGCCCCAAACGGTGGTCGCCAGGATCTGTCCGATTGGAACATCGGCGAATAGAAAGAGGCCCAGGAACCCCACCGCAAGAAGGGACACGGCAACCCAGACGCCCGATGCAAGAAAGGCAAACAGCGCCACAACCAGAACGATGCCTGAAATAATCTGTTCCATGCCGTTTACTCTGGTGCCACTTCAGATGTCATGTTTTTCACATACTGCGGTTCCGATCCACGAAGGACCTGATACAGCGAGTCGGCAAGCGCGATGGTCAGGCAGATGAGGCCGAGGGGCATTGGCAGTTGTGGAATCCATACCGGGATGGGGAGAATGCCGGGCGAGAGATCGTCGAATTTCCAGGACTCGTAAACCAGATTCAGCGACCAGAATGCAAAATATCCAGTGATTGCCAGTGCCAAGGCACAGCACCAGCCTTCGATCACCTTGTGCCACGCTGGAGACAGGTTCCGGATCACGAGCGTTACTCTGATATGCGCGCCATGATTGAGCGCGCCCGCAAGGGCAAAAAACGTCGCTGCGGCAAGGAAGTTTCCCGTGAGTTCAGCATAGGACGGCAGGACAAGGCCAATCGCCTCCGAACCCAACGCGACGACCACTTTGTCGATTATATTGAAGACCACCTGCACGAGAACGATCAGGCAAATTCCTACGATGAACAGCGCGGCCAGCACCTCGCTTGCCGCGTACATCCAGTCGAGTTTCTTTCGCATTCGCTGCCCCTAGATCCGGCCGTCCGGTTTTTCGCAAAAATTCTCTGCAGTTCATGCAGATATCAAAGAAATAGCCGCGGCACTGGGCACCGCGGCTATTGATGTTCGTTCATTGACTGAATTTATTTCTGGTAAGCTTCAATCAGCTTTTTGCCAGCGTCTCCAGCCTGTTTCAGCCATTCCTCGGTCATGGTCTTGCCGACTTCAACCAAGGAAGCACGCAGAGCATCGGTCGGCTTGGCAACCTTGATGCCGTTGTCTGCAAGGCCCTTGGTCTTGGCGGCGGTTTCAGCCATGGACGCCGCCCAGCCGCGCGTCTGAGCGGCAGCCGCCGCCAGCATCACTGCTTTCTGAGCCGCCGGATCCAGTTTCTGGAAGGAGCGCTTGTTCATGACGACAACGTTCTTGGGCATCCACCCCTGAACGTCATAGTAGTTCGACAGAAAATCCCAGGCCTTGGTGTTGAATCCGGTTGACGGCGACGTGATCATCGCGTCTACGCGTCCGGTCGAAAACGCCTGAGCGAGATCGGCAACTTCTACCTGTGTCGGCACCGCTTTTGTCAACTGGGCGAAACGCTCGGTTGCGGCATTGTAGGCCCGGAACTTGAGGCCCGCCATATCGCCAACAGCAGCGATTTCCTTCTTGGCGTAAAGTCCCTGAGGCGGCCATGGCACGGCATAGAGAACCATCAGGCCCTGTTTTTCCATCAGCGCTTCAATTGCCGGGCGCGACACGTCCCAGAGTTTCTTTGCGTCCATATATGAAGTTGCCAGGAACGGTACCGAGTCGACCCCGAACAGCGCGTCTTCATTGGAAAGCCGCGAGAGTAGGAACTCTCCGATCGGAACCTGGCCACTCCGTACGGCCTGTTTGATTTCCGGGTGCTTGAACAAAGAGCCGGACGGATGAACCTTGATCTTAATTTCGCCCTTTGTGACGATCTCCAGATCCTTGGCAAATTCGATATGGTTCAACGTGTGAAAATTGTTATCACCGTATGGAACCGGCATGTTCCAGGTTTCACCCCACGCCGCGGTTGCGAACATCGCGGCCGATGCAACACCTAGAACATTAATCGCCATACGGCGTAAGGTGTAGTGACGTTTCATTTCATAATTCTCCCGTTTCGAGTTCCGGCCATACTCATCTAAGAACCGAGCTGTGCAACCGAGTGACTTCGAGAGCCCCAAGGCTGAACGTTTAGCTGATTCTTTGCGCTTTCGCTAGGCGTATGGCACGTTTGCCCTCAGGCGGACAATTTGTCCGACTCAGAGCCATCGAGCGACACGCCCTTGGCAACCAACAATTTCTGCATGTCTCCAATATTCTGCATGCTCACCATTTCAGGCATACTGAAGCGTATACTGAAAGCGTTTTCAACTGCGAGCATTATTTCAATGTGCTGAAGCGAGCTCCAGTTGGGAGTGTTCAGAGCGTTCGACTCCTCGTTCAGCGTAGCTGGTTCAATCTTGAGGATTCCAGCAATGACTTCATATAGTACCATTTTACTCTCCGATTCTAGGTGTCTGGTTTCGTCGTCGATTTTCTTGAAATTTCCGATCAATCGAAAATCTTTTCCCGCACTTCTTCCGGCCAACGGTCAGGGTCGTAACCGTGCTGAGTGAACACGGCCAATACCCAGCGCTCAATACCCAGACCAACACAACCGGTCAGGGCTGCATTGCCTTCCATATCCTCGATGTCAAAACGTTCACCGAAGAAGTTGCCGTGAAGATTGATGGACCCGCAGGCAATCGTCGTGGTGTTGCCTTCGGCGTCAAGTACAGGAATCTTGATCTCGTTCTTGACTTCCTGGGCGGCCTGCCAGAATTTCTTGGCGGCCGATACCGTGGCGAAGAACGGATCCGTCGCTGTCTGAAGCTTGCAGTCGATGTCGAAATACGACGCCAGTTCTTCCACCAGAGGAAGGGCCCTGTTGCGCACGTCTTTCACATAATCGTCGGAACCGACGAAGACGAGCTCGCGGACATTGAATTCAAACAACCGGTCGAGACCGGAAATGTTGCGTGATTCATAACGGAAGACGCGACCCATCCAGGTGAAGCACTCACCGGTCTGGTAACGCTTGCCCCTGAGTGTCGGATAAGCCGGGAAACAGGCGGCCGGGTTGAGGCACATGCCGTCCATGTGAACATGGTCCTGTGGTGGCATATGTGCGCCTTCGGAACAGGAATTGGCGGCGCGGAATTCTTCGATGGCATCGAAATCCTCGATCATGTTGCCAACAAAGGTCACAGCGTTTGGATGGCTGTCAAAGTAGCCGCACTTGTGCAAGGTGTCGGAATCCACAAGTGCTGGAAAATGTCCGTCCTTGGCTTCATATTCGCGTTTGTAGAGTTCGGCCGCCTTGTCGTTGATGAGCTGGGCCAGCTTCAATACCGGTCCATTGTAGGCAACCTGGCCCTTGCCATAGTCGTGCAGCCAACCGCGCTTCACCAATCCGGAATTCACGTCACGCTGGTAGGGCCCTTCATCCTTGCGCTTGGTTTCGAAGAACACCTTGATTTCGTAACCGGAGACCTGCTTTGCCATCACGTCCAGGAAGCGGGCGGCCTTGTCCATTACGGCATCGAGGTTTCTGCGATCCTTGAGCACGACAGTCGCTGACTTGCCATCCTCGCCGACCACGATGCGGTCGATTGCCGGAGATACAAAGACCGACTCCTTTTCGATGTCGCTTGCGACCTCCTCATCGACCTGCCGCGGCATGTCGATGGCTACTTTCATCGGTACTGTAAGTTGTGTGTTCATTTCGGTTTGCCCCTCTTTCAATAACTTGGATGATTGACGACTTGGTTGTTGATCAGAATTGGTAGTAAAGGAATGACGAGTCCGATCCGATGCTTGTGAAGGCAACGACGAAGGCGATTGTCGTTGCGAATGACCAGCCCAGTGCAGGACGCCATGCCAGCTTTTCGGCAAGACGGCTGAACGTGTTGGGCTTGGGATTGCAGCTCAGCCATTCATGACGGAGGATTTCCTGAGTATTCGGTGCGATCAGAACAATCGCCCCGAAGGCTACGATCAACGGGAAGACCTCACCGAGCGCCACCGAAACCATCTCCGAATTGGCCGGCACATCAAGGAGTGTGGAGACACCCCACATTGACGTCAGTATGGTCAATGCCGTCTGCATGTCAGGTGACCGGAAGATTACCAGACCGCTGACGACTACGGACATGGTCAGGGCCCAGCCCATAACCGGCGGCAGCTTTGGCATGTCAAACTGCTTCCAGGCGTTGTTTATGGCAATAGCGATACCGTGAATGAGTCCGTACAATACGAACAGCCATCCGGACCCATGCCACATACCGGCAATCAGCATCGTCACAACGATGGGCCAGGCACCGGAAACCATGAAGCGCCTTGCGGGACCAAACTTTTTCACCATTGCCTCACGCATGCCGTTCATCGCCATCGGCGAATAGACGAAGTTGGTGAAGAACCGGGTCATTGACATGTGCCAGCGCTGCCAGAAATCGGAAATGCTGGTGGCCTTGAACGGTGAATTGAAGTTAAGCGGCAGAATGATTCCGAAGATCGCGCCGAGGCCCACGGCCATATCGGAGTACCCTGAGAAATCAAAGTACAGCTGCAGCGTGTAAGCCAAAGTTCCGGCCCAGGCGGTAATGACATCGATGGATTGCCCACCCATGACACCGTTGAATGCGCCGTTGGCATAAGGAGCGATCGAGTCAGCCAGAATGACCTTCTTAAACAGACCCATGCTGAACATCGCAAGGCCTGCGGCGATCCGCCGGAAGTCGAGGGCGGAGTCCGTGCGGTCTTTCATCTGATCGAACATCTCACGCTGGAGAACCAGCGGCCCTGCCGTCACACACGGAAAGAACGTTGCAAATGTGAGATACCGCGTGAACGACTGTTGTTCCGCCTGCCCACTGTGAGCTTCAATCAGGAATCCGATCTGGATGAAGGTGTAAAACGAAATCCCGATCGGCAAAATGATATCGAGATGAGAGAAGCTCGCGCCCGTCAGCTGACTGGTGATATCGAGGAAGAAATTGGTGTACTTGAAATACCCCAAAGCCGCGAGATTGGCGATGATACTCGAGATCAGGAGCGGCCCGGACGGTTTCCCGGCCTTGGTCGCCTGGATCAGAATGTTTCCAACCACATAGTTTGAAACAACCGACACCAGAAGGATTGCCAGAAGCGCCAGACTCCACTGTGCGTAGAACACCAGCGACGCAATGACGACGACCGAGAAAGCTGCCTGCCAACCGGCAAACCGCTGGGCCACTGCAAAGGCAAGGAAAGCTGCCGGAAGAAAAAGCAGAATGAATTCGTATGAGTTAAATACCATCTTACTGTACCGTCCCGTTCATTGTGCCGCGAAAGTCCGACGTTTTATATTTTTCGGGGTATTGCCGGAGCAGCATGCCCAGGCATGTTGAGTTGCCATGTTCGGCGTCGATGTACATGTCCGCTGAGCATCCGACGTCCTTGGGAGCGAACCCGCCGATGATCGGAAATCCGTATTTTTTGGACCACGCGATCGTCTGATCCTTGACCTTCTGCAGCCCGTCCATGTACGGCGACCCCTGAACAGCATCCCAGAAGATCGGGTTGAACTGAGGGTGCGCAAGCGTCACACGCACGCCCTTTTTCTTCAGGAAATCGAAAAGCGCTTCCAGATGGACGATGCCCTTTGGATCAATTCTGGACGGATCGTTGCGTTTCGCCTTGGCAAAGGCCAATGCCTCGTTGCGGGCACGTTCACGCGTGAACAAGCGTTGATGCTCACCCGACCAGAGGATCGATCCACCGGGCAGCAACGTGTCGAGGGTTTCGAAAGCAAACTCGTCCGTTGCATGGGGTTGAACCGGCGCGGTCAGATGACGTTTGGCCTGGCCGCGAAGCAGCGGCAGGGATACTAGCTCACGCCACGTCTCGACCGGAAGCGTATCCCAGTTGCTATGGGGCTCAAGACCGATACGTTCCGCGAACGCGCGATAGTACTTGATACCCGGCAACCAGAGGTAGTCCGTCCGATGCTCTATCGGTGTCAGGAGATTATCCCTGATGGTGATAATCATTTCCTTGGGAAGTTTGTCGTGACGAACCCACATCTCCGTCACCGCCAGCATGTCTTCGTAGTAGTCGCGGTGAACGTGAGAGTTGTAGAGGTCTATTCCAGGCAACAAATTCACGTGGGCTTCCTGCCAGTGACTGGCTCCCAGAATGACCAGTTCAGGCGTCCGTTCCATGCGGGCAATGGTGGCATTGCGCAGATCCCGGATGTTGATGTTGAGATCAAACACCGCAAAATTCCGGCCTTCGACATGAGTCTGTGCGACCTTTTCAATCAGTTTCTGATCGAAAAGCATGGGCGAGAAGTACTTGTTCGCTTCCCAGACCCCCACGACAGCCATGAAACAGAGTGCGATGAGAACACAGACATGCCGGGCGGCGGTTCTTCCTGCTCCCAGTGCCGCAGCATTCTCCAGAACCTTTTCCTGGGTTTCCTCAATTTGAGAGCGCAGACGACCTATGAGTGCCCGGGCATCTTCACGCTCGGCGTCCGTTTCAGGTACGATATTTGTCTCATACTCTATCACCTCAGAGGTCTGTGGCACGGGTTGGGAGTAGCCAGGATCGACTTCCTCGATCCTTTCTGCCGCAACCATGACATTGCCTGAGGGATAATAGTCGTAGCTTGTCTGTGTGGCCGATGCATTGAGCGGTGAAGTGACAACCTGCTGACCGCCGGGATTCGGGTGTGCACCGGGACCGTTGGGACGGGTTGAAGCCGTTGGAACCCGCCACATGTCGCCGGCAGGCGTCTCCGGTGCTGCTTCGCGGGTGTTGTCTTCCTCAGGCACTCGTTTCCTGCCGATGAAAAGATCAAACAGCAATGGTGAGAGGAACATTGGAATCTGACAGACCCCGACGTAAACCGCCAGTTCCGGTCCGGCGAACTGATGGACAAGGCCAAACGAAAGGCCGACATTTCGGAAACTTGTCAGAACAACGGCCGTGTAGGCTGCCCGAATGCCGAACCGTGACATTACGAATCTGGTCAGCAAACCAATCGTGACAGCGAATGTCACCGCGACCAGCAAATATTCCAGGATGATGTACGGCTCCCGGTCGATCGCCTGGGTGACTTCGTCTTCGAGTGCAAAGCAGAAAACGATGAGCGCGATCACGGAGCCCCAGCGGCCAATGCCGTCAAGCCTGTCTCTTTGTGGCGTGGTCCAATCCTTCGTCATCGCTTTGACGACCAGAAATATGGCCATAGGGACAACCAGGAACATGACCATGCGAAAAGCAAAGAGTTCGAGGTCGAGATGAACTTCGCTTCCAAGCAGGTAGCTGAAGGTGAGATAGATCGATACTGGCGCAAACAGCGTCGACCATACGACGGTCTGAACGGCCATCTTCTGTTCCAGCCCCATGAGCTGCACCAGCGTTGGCGACGCAAACAAAGAACCGCTCGTCACCGTCACCAACAGAAAGAAGAGCCATTCACGGTCCATGTCGAACCAGAGTCCGACCCCGAGCGTAATCGCCGGCAATACACCTTGCTGCCAGAAAACCAGCGCCAGCACGACAGGACGTGGGCGCGTGAGTTCGGCCGATCCCTGTCGCGCAAACGGCAACAGGGAAAAGACCATCACAAAGAAGAGCGCTTGAAGAAGATACGGTGCAAAGAAGTGTGAAACCTGTGGAAAGAATAATGCGCAAATGACGCCTAGCGCCAGCAACAAAGCTGCTAATGTCTTTTCGTGTTCTGCGTGCATGGCCCCCGCCCCGCTTTGCCTCTTATTTGCCGTGTCAACACGACGTTTGAGGCTATTTGTTTTTTTGCCTTGAATGAGAGGGAGGAGCGATTTCTCAGATGCCCGTAACGCTCCAACCCGTCATGAACACGTGCACTATTGATTCAAACCGTTCAAAAATTACTTAACGGATATGTTGGGAAATTGATTACGGTAAACGATGTGTTAACGGGTTTGCTACAATTTGGCGGTTCTATCGCTCATGGAGAGGCAAAGGGGCGTGCAGACCATGAATGCAACTGCATATGAAGCTGAACGTACCGACGAGACGGATGTTCCGATCATCGATCCGTTGTTGACTGATGTCTTTGACGGCGTGGATTTCGGTCTCGCCATATTTGATAGCGAATTCCGATTGCTGAAGGCAAATCGGCAGTACATCGACCTCTGCGGATACCAGCGCGAGAACGTTCCGCCCGGTACAACTCTCCAGTCGCTCATGTCCCTTTCGCTGGCGAGCCGCGGGTTCGACGACAACGAAATCGATACGGCAACCGCCACAACGATGCTGCGGCTTAAAGTCGGCGGCACGCACAAATTTCGTTTTCAAACAGCGGGCGGCATCTACATTACCGTTACAAGACACCGCAACCCGGACGGCAACCTCATAGAAACCGTCCAGGAAGTTCTTGGCGCAGATCCCGAATCAGACAGCGACAACCGGCTCAAGAACATTGCCGAAATGGCGCATTCGCGCATGATGCATGCACTTGACGGCATGGCGGATGGATTTGCCCTGTACGACCCTGAGGACCGGCTGGTTGTCTATAACCAGAAATATGTCGAACTGAATCCGCATATTGCCGATCTGATAAAGCCAGGGGCACAATATGAAGCGATGCTTCGACAGGGTATTAAGCGCGGCGGCTTCAGTCTCAATGGCATGGATGAAGAAACTTTCGTTCAGTGGGACCTTCAGCGCCACTTCAACCCGGGAGAGCCCTACGAACGTCAGTTGGCGGACGGGCGCTGGATCCGGACGCTGGAAAAACAGACCGACGACGGGAGCACTGTCGGAACACGCGCGGACATTACAGAGCTCAAGGAACGCGAGCTTGAAGTTCAAAAGATCAGTGGTGTCCTCGACCGGACCAATGACCAGTTCAACGTTGCGCTGAACAACATGGTGCAGGGTTTGTGCATGTTCAATTCCGAACAGAAGCTCATCCTGTGTAACCGCCAATACTTGGAAATGTATGGGTTTTCGTCCGAAGTCGTGAAACCTGGAATTTCGTTGTCCGATGTCATGCGCTACAGCATCTCGCTGGGAAACTATCGTGACGAAGATGCGCAGTCAGCCCTCGCGGCCCGTCACGACCCTGACAAGCTGAAAGTGCGAACAACGATCAAGCAGCACCTCAGGGATGGACGCGTGATGGCCGTGATGAACGAACCGATGCCCAATGGTGGGTCGATCGCTACCTACCAGGACATCACGGTTCTTGAACAACACGAAATCAAGCTGGTCGCCTACACCAAGAAGCTGGAGCGTTCCAACCGAGAATTGCAGGACTTTGCCTATGTCGCCTCGCACGACCTGCAGGAACCGCTTCGGAAGATCGAAGCCTTCAGCGACCGACTAATTCGCAAGTATGGCGATCTATTACCCGACGACGGCAAGATGTATGTGGACCGGATGCAAAATGCAGCCTACAGGATGCGCGAGCTCATTTCCGATCTGCTGGGCTATTCCCGGATCACGACCAAGGCCAAGCCGTTCCAGAAAGTAAACATGAAGGAAATTCTCGAAGGCGTCGTATCGGATATTCAGATGCGCATCGAGGAACATAATGGCTCCGTGGAATTTGACGACTTGCCCACCTTCGACGCGGATCGCACGCAAATGCGGCAGCTGTTCCAGAACCTGCTTTCGAATGCATTGAAATTCAAGAAACCGGATGTGGACCCGGTGGTCTCGATTACGGCGGAAGCCACAACGAGGATCAAAGAAAACGGCGATAAACAGGATTTCTGGTGTTTCCGGATCGCCGACAACGGCATCGGTTTCGATAACGAGTACAAAGATCAGATATTTACAATCTTTCAACGGCTTCACGGCAGGTTCGAATATGAAGGTACCGGAATCGGACTTGCCACGTGCCGAAAGATTGTCGAACGTCACGAAGGTACTATTGATGCAGATGGCGTGCCGGATGTCGGGGCAACGTTCATCGTTGAACTGCCGGCAGTTCAAGTCAATGAAGAGGAATAGACATTATGAGCGGGGGCAAACCAATTCGTATTCTTATTGCAGATGACGATGCCGATGACCGGATGCTGATCGGGGATGCCCTCGAGGAAGCACGGTTGAAAAATCCGGTCGATTTCGTGGAAGACGGCGTCGAACTCATGGATTATCTGAAACATGAGGGAAAGTATGCCCACCTGACAGAGGAGTTCCTGCCAGGCATTATCCTGCTCGACCTGAACATGCCAAGAAAAGACGGTCGGACCGTTTTGAAGGAGATCCGCGCCGACGAGAACCTGCGGCGCATTCCCATTGTCGTCCTGACGACCTCGAAATCCGAAGAGGACATCCTTCGGACGTATAATCTCGGTGTGAATTCATTCATTACAAAACCGGTCACATTCGATGGGCTGGTCGAGGTGATCCAGGTGCTCAGCAAATACTGGATTGAGATCGTTGCACTGCCACAGGAAGATTACGGCTAATCAGACATGCTTCCCGCCAACCCAGTCTTATGGTGGGGTTGTCTCATGAACTTTGACGGGCGCTTCAACTCTCGGCACGAAGTTCCTGATTGAAAAGCCGTAGTCGGCACAGGGCCAGAGTTTGCCGTCAATTGGATCGCGTGTTTCCACTTTGTTAAGCACGATCGCCAAATGGGCGTTACGTTTACAGAATTCACATCCTCGTGCGGTATCTTGCTCATAACAAGAGCTGGACCACACCGGGGGCTGGACTGTGGAAAACGAACCATTAAAGATTCTCGTACTCGATGACGACGAAGACGATACGTATCTGATTTGCGATACGATCGAATCGCAGTCTGAAACCGACTACATCATAAGTGTATCTCACAATCCGTCCGAAGCGGCTGAAATGCTTCGGAAAAATCCTTTTGATATTGTTCTGTGCGACTATCTCATGGGAGCCACCAGCGGCATCGACTTCATTAAGAAGATGCGGTCAGAAGGCATTGATACACCTATCATTTTGCTGACGGGAATGGGAACCGGCACGGCTGATCAGGCTGCACTGGAGGCCGGGGCTTCCGACTTCATTTCAAAGATTAACGTCACACCGGAAGTTATTGACCGGGCCATTCGCTATTCGATTGCCAACGCGGAACGTCAAAGGCTGTTCCAGACCGTTCTGGACAACGTCAATGCGGCGGTTGTGCTGGTCGATGACGATTACCGGCCTACCCTGTGGAATCCGGAGTTCACGGAACTCGCGGCCTTTTATGCCAAGATCAATGACGAACAAGCCTCAGTCGACACCTTCACAACGCAGATGGTGAAAAGCGACCGGATCGTCACGATCAAGGATCGGGTGCTGGAGAAGAAGGTTTCCAACACATCCAACAACAGCGTCGTCATCATCCTTCACGACGTGACGGAACACGTGGAAGCTTTACGGGAACGGGAGGCTGCGGAGAAACGCGCGGCCCATCTTGCGATGTACTGTTCGATGACCGGACTGCCAAACCGCAACGCCTTTTCTGAACGCATCGATCGGGAGATCGCGGAGGCCGAGGCCGATGGCCGGGAGTTCTATCTGCTGAACCTCGACCTCAACAAGTTCAAGGCGGTGAACGACATCTACGGGCATTACATGGGAGACCAGTTACTCAACGAGGTTTCCCGCCGCCTCGTGACATGTTGCGGAAATGACGATTACATCGCGCGCCTTGGCGGCGATGAGTTCATGGCAATACAAAAAAAACTGCCAGGCGATCCGATCATTCCCTCCCTTGCCAAACGTATTGCAGAAAGCGTCAACGATTCAATTTCGCTCGATGACATGCTGGTGGAAACAGGCGTTAGCATTGGCGTCGCCGTCTACCCGCACCACGGCCGTACTTCCGAAGAGCTGATGTCCAACGCAGACGTCGCAATGTACCGAGCCAAGGCAGACCCACTGCACCGCATCTACGCCTTTGACGAGGCAATGGACAAGAACGTCCGACTGAAAAGACAGATCGGTCAGGAACTCCGCAAGGCGATCGAGAAGTTCGAACTTGATGTTCATTTCCAGCCTCAGGCAGATATGCTGAAGGGCACGATCACGGGCTTCGAGGCACTGGCGCGCTGGAACCACAAGCAGTTCGGCCCGATCCCGCCCTCGACCTTCATTCCGATTGCCGAAGACAACGGGCTGATTACGCAACTTGGCGAACTGGTGTTGATCCGGGCCTGTGAAATTGCCGCGGCCTGGGAGACTCCCTGCAAAGTTGCGGTCAACATATCGCCGGTCCAGATTCGCCATGTGGACCTGGTGGAGCTGGTTCAGTCAGTCCTGATCAAGACAGGCCTTTCACCCAGCCGCCTGGAACTCGAAATTACCGAAAGCGTGCTCATCGAAGATACCAATCGCGCGCTTCACGTCTTGCGCGGCATAAAGAACCTTGGCGTATCCATCGCCCTGGACGACTTTGGGACCGGATACTCGTCCCTGTCCACGATGATTTCGTTCCCCTTCGACAAGATCAAGATTGACCGGTCCTTTGTCGATAGTTTTGCCCGGAATCATCAGGCGGCCGTCATTACACGTGCCATGATAAACATGGCGCAGCAGCTTGATTACCGTATCATCGCAGAAGGTGTCGAAACCAACGATCAGGTGGAGTTCCTGCTCAAGGAAGGCTGTCACGAAATGCAGGGGTACCTGATTGGCCGGCCGATAGAACACAGCCAACTGGAATTCACCATCAATCGCGACGAATTCACGTACGAACCTGATACCGTTCGCCTGAAAGAAGTGTCGGCGGCGTAGGGTCCAGGATATCATCCGACCACACTGAACCACTTCGCAGGTTTTCCTGTTGATATTCCGTCGGCAATCCAAATTCGGAATGTCTTTTCCCATGGGAGAAGTACGTCGACGGGGAAAAGTATTTCTCACCCTTCCATTGTCATCCTTGCCCGCGTGAAACGGGGGTGAGGATCTATTCGCAATGGCCATAGCCGGCAGAACCGCCCAAGGATCCTCGGCCCCGCCCACGGCGTGACCAAGGATGACTGAATGGGACTGGAGCAACATCCGACCACGCTGAATCAAGCTGGTCAATTTTTCGCGTCCGTTGGCAAGGGGAAGTTTCCCGCCATGGTCTGGTTGACCACAAGAGGGGCGTAACGCGGTCCGACGGGCGCGAAAAACCGGCCTGATTGAACGCGAATAGACGCAGATCAAAAAAGCACCCGCCCACCGACTGGCGGGCAGGTGCGTTACTGATCGTCTGACTTACGAAGCGACGTCGAATTCCAGGGATCTTGCCTGTTCGAACATGCCGCCTTCGCGCAGTTTCTTGAGCAGCATCGGATGTGCCGGCGCGTCCAGCTTCAACAGGGCAATGGCGTCTCCGCCGGGCCGGTCACGCCCAAGCTGGAAGTTGGCGATATTGACCGCCGCCTTGCCACATTCGCTTCCCAGGGTACCGATGAAACCGGGAAGATCCCGGTTGGATGTGTAGAGCATGTAGCGGCCAATGTCGGCGTCGACCGTGATGTCCTTGATCTGAATGAACCGCGGTTTTCCGTCGGAGAATACCGTGCCGGCAATCGAACGGTTGCCCTTCTCGGTGGAAACCTTGAGCTTGATGAAGCTGTCGAAGACCTCTGTCTGGTCACGGGTGGTTTCCGAAATTCGGATACCGCGCTCCTTTGCCCGGATGGGCGCCGAAACCATGTTGACCTCGGCAACCTGGGGCTTGATCAGGCCGGCAATCGCGGCACAGGTCAGAGCCGTGGTGTTCATACCGGCGACGGCACCGTCAAAGATGATTTCCACCTTCTTGATCGGTGCATCCGTGACCTGACCGATAAAGGCGCCCAGGTGTTCCGCCAGTTTTACGAATGGCAACAGTTTTGGGGCTTCCTCCGCCGTGATCGACGGCATGTTCAGCGCATTGCTGACCGCGCCGCTGACCAGATATTCCGACAGTTGCTCGGCGACCTGGACTGCCACGTTTTCCTGCGCTTCCGTGGTCGACGCTCCCAGATGCGGGGTGCATACCACGTTCGGCAGATTGAACAGCGGGCTTGCTTCGGCCGGTTCCTGCTCAAAGACATCGAAGGCAGCACCGGCGACTTTTCCAGACTTTATCGCCTCGGCGACATCCGCCTCGACCACCAGGCCGCCACGGGCGCAGTTGATGATGCGTACGCCTTTCTTCATCTTCGAAATCGCCTTGGCGTCAATGATGTTGCGGGTCTTGTCCGTCAACGGCACATGGAGGGTAATGAAATCGGCCTTGGAGAACATCTTGCCCAAAGGCGCCTTTTCAATGCCCAGCTGATCGGCCCTTTCCTGTGACAGGAACGGGTCATAAGCGACAACCTTCATTTTGAGACCGCGGGCGCGTTCCGCAACGATGGTTCCGATGTTGCCGCAACCGATCAACCCCAGGGTCTTGCCGGTCACCTCGACACCCATGAACTTGCTCTTCTCCCATTTACCAGCCTGTGTCGAGACATCGGCGGCCGGGATCTGCCTGGCGCAGGCCAGCATCAGGGTCACCGCGTGTTCTGCCGTCGTCACTGAATTGCCGAAGGGCGTATTCATCACCACAATTCCCCGGCGCGATGCGGCCGGGATATCCACATTGTCGACGCCAATACCTGCCCGGCCCACGACCTTCAGATTGGTGGCAGCCGCAATGACATCCTCGGTGACCTTGGTTGCCGACCGAATTGCCAGACCATCGTACTCACCGATGATCTCGAGCAACTTGGATTTGTCCTTGCCAACTTCCGGCATAAAATCAACATCGACGCCGTGATCGCGGAAGATCCGCAAGGCGGATTCTGACAACTTGTCGGAAACGAGTACGCGATGGGTCATGATTTCCTCTTTCGTATTTCTGGTTGCCCGCCTTATTGGCCGGGTTCTTGGTTCAAGCTTCTGTAATTATTGGTATCTTGCCTGATCAGGCCGCAATCTTTCGAGCGAGGTTTTGAGATGCAAAAGCCCAGTCGAGCCATGGCATAAGGGCTTCAAGATCTGATTTTTCTACTGTCGCACCACACCAGATCCGGAATCCTGCCGGCGCATCACGGTAGGCGCCAATGTCATAAGCCACGCCTTCGTCTTCCAGCATTTTCGCCATTGACTTCGCAAAAGCACTTCGCCCCGCAGAGTCAAGCGCCAGAAATTCCGGCGCCGTGATGGTCAGACACACTGACGTTGTCGAGCGGGTTTCGGGAACAACGGCCAGATTCTGGATCCAGTCGGTCCGTTCGACGAAGTCTTCGACCACCGCGTAGTTTTCGTTTGCCTTTTGGATCAGTCCATTGAGGCCACCGACCGAACGGGCCCAGTTCAGGGCGTCCAGATAATCCTCGACGCAAAGCATCGACGGTGTGTTTATGGTTGCGCCTTCAAATATGCCTTCAATCAGTTTGCCGCCCTTGGTCAAACGGAAGATCTTGGGCAGCGGCCATGCCGGTGCATAGGACTCGAGGCGCGCGACCGCCCGGGGCGACAACACCAGAATTCCATGGGCGGCTTCCCCGCCGAGGACCTTCTGCCAGGAGAAAGTCACCACATCGAGTTTGAGAAAATCCAGTTGCTGGGCAAAGGCTGCAGACGTTGCGTCGCAGATCGTCAGGCCGGCCCGATCGTCGGGTATGAACGCGGCGCTGGGAACCCGAACGCCCGACGTCGTTCCATTCCAGGTGAACACCACGTCCCGATCGAAATCGATTTGGCTGAGATCCGGCAGATGACCATAGTCGGCTTCTATCCGGCGGACGTCTTCCAGCTTCAACTGGTTGACCACGTCACTGACCCAACCCGAGCCGAAACTCTCCCAGGCAACCATGTCGACACCGCGGGCACCAAGGAGAGACCACAAAGCCATCTCCACGGCCCCGGTATCCGATGCCGGGACGATAGCAATGCGGTAGCCGTCAGGAACTTCGAGAATCTCACGGGTATGGTCGATCGCCTGCTTCAGACGGGATTTGCCAATACTGGCACGGTGAGAGCGGCCCAGCACCGCTTCGGAAAGCCCATCAAGTGTCCAGCCGGGACGTTTACTACACGGACCTGAGGAGAAATGTGGATTGGACGGATGGATATCCGGTTTCGAGATTTCAATCATGTGGTGTCACCTTCCAGCCTGTTGTGTCGTACAGAGGGAAGGCGCATTCGAGAGCGCACGAAAGCGCCCGCTTTCGCGAATGTATCTCATCCATTGCCCCCTGGATGTTATGTGCAGCGCGTGCAAACACCGGCCCGAATTCCACCGCGCCTGAACCGCAAATGCCGCGGTGGCGTAAGGCGGACGCAACCACAGCGATTGCTCTCGCTCTTGATCAAACAGTTGGTTGTCTTGTACCCCAGCTCTTGACCGCTAAGACATTTCCCCAGCAATGCTCGTTTAATCATCAACCCCGTGAGCATCGTTAGCTTCGATAAGCTTTGCACAGATGTCTTAAGATTCAGTTTTGGGGAGGGTCCTTGTCGGATTTGAGTGCGGATTTTTGAGCGGGAGAACGTTGACTCCGCCCACGTATGCACGGATCCTCCGGCCCATTCCTTGCCGCCTATTTCTTGAAGATCCCAAGCGGCATATGGGCCGACACGATCCAGTTGGGCACGTCGACTATTTCGCTGATATGAAGGTTCGCGGCCACGCTGCACAACACGTAAGCCTGCCCAGCCGTTAGTCCATGTTCGTCGACGAGCCAGTCGATCATGTAGCGAATGGCGTTTTGCGCATTAACAAAGAGATCGGGACCGTGGGCGCTGGTGCCATAATGGCCGGCGGTGTCGGTTCTCGATACCGGGCTTTGGCGCACATACTGCAGTTCCTTGACCGACTTGTCGCGACGCACATCGAATTTCATGGTGACCGTCATCGGACACTCGATGCCGGTGCCGCAGACTTCGCCCTGACCTTGGGCTGCATGACAGTCGCCGGTTGAAAAAAGCGCGCCGGGCACCAGGACCGGCAACCAAAAGGTCGACCCAGTGGTCAAGTCTCGAATGTCGACGTTGCCGCCGTTTATCCGCGGCGGGATCGTATCGAAGCGCCCCGCTTCCTTCAGGGCGACACCGACGCAACCGGGCATGGGCTCGAACGGCACCACAATGTCGGCAACACCGAAGCGACACTCGTCTCCGGCCAATTCCCAGTGATGAAGGTAGGCCGATTCGAAATCCTCCGACAACAAGCCAAAGCCCGGTTTGTACGCGGTCCATCCCCATCCCTTGTGTTGCATGTCAAGGATTTCGACCTGCAACGTGTCTCCTGGATTTGCGCCGTCGACAAAGACTGAA
Source organism: Hyphomicrobiales bacterium (assembly GCA_021775835.1). The sequence continues at coordinate 61,124 of JAJFHC010000191.1, forward strand.
CCGTTCAGGGCGTGAATCAGGCTGCGGTCCACATTCAGGTAGTCGTCGACGCTGGACGCTTTCGAGAGCTGGCCGGAGGCATCGAGGCATTCAAAGACCACGGTGTCTCCGGGCTCGATCACCAGGCGCGGTGTCACCGAGTTGTCCCAGAAAGGCTGCGTAACACTGTCGTCCAATTGATGAATTGTCATCGGTGTATCCCCACTTCGCTGTGTCGCCGAACACGTGCCCGTTGCACACAGAGCACTTTGTGCCGCTTCAATAATCTATCAAGTCTATACTTCGCGCCAGATCGAACCGCCAGCAGCAACCTGTTCGAACATGGACCAATCCTTGTTTTCCAGACCATGACCTTCTGGTTGGGGCGGTGCACTGCGCCACCCGGAGGTGCCCAGCTCTAAAAGATGTTCGCAGTGGAGTTTCAACAGTGTGGCCAAGAGTTCAGCGAACGAAGAGTGTTGTACAGCCTGTGGCGTGAGCCCTCCGGGTCCCAGGGTCCAAAGGAAAACCTGTCAGTCTACCTTGACAGTCTTACGAGAGAAAACTCCTTCAATACGTCGGCTAACTGATTGATTTTTAGTAGGGTGAGGTACCCGAGAGATAGGTGACGTTTTGTACCGGACACATGGGTAACACTTTTGGCTTTGCAGGAAGTGTTGAT
>JAJFHC010000192.1 GCA_021775835.1 Hyphomicrobiales bacterium
TGCCGTCCTGAGCGGGATTGAGGCACTGACCCGTGCTCTTGTCGCCGCAGCACTACCGATCCAGACGCAACAGCTCTTCGGCAATGATGAAAGCGTCAGCGCATTGTTTCTGATCGGCTCGGTGGCGGCGCTGTCCATCGCTCTGGTGATCTCGAAACTTGCAATCTTTGTCGGGCGCGCGAGGCTTTGCGCACTGGGCATCGCGCTGCTCACGGTGTCGTTCGGGCTGTTCATGTTTCAAATCATATCCGCCCAGGTCCTCGGTTTCGCCCTTCGGGCCGTGGGATCCGCCATTTTCTTCGCCGTCATTTCCATGTACATCATGGACCATGTGAAACGCGATCAGATTGGCCGGTCTGAACCGCGTCGGCTTTTGTTTATTGGTCTGGCATGGACTTTAGGTCCGCTGGCGGGTGTTCAGATCGAAGCCATATGGGGACCTTGGGCTCCGTTCGCGGCAAGCGCTGCCGCGGCACTCACCCTGCTCTGCTATTTTCTCGTGTTGCGGCTCAGCAATGCGCCGGCCATCAGCTCTGAAACCACAGCTGCACAAAGAGTGTCTTGGGCACAAGTGCGCGCATTCCTGGCAAAGCCAAGGCTACGGCTGGCGTGGTTACACGCTGGCGGAAGAGGATTCGTTTGGGGCGCCTTCAATATTTACGCGCCACTCTTCGCGGTGCAGAGCGGGCTCGGCCCAACGGTTGCGGGAGCCCTCGTCGGGATCGGGTCCGCTTTCATGCTGGCAATGCCCCTGTGGGGGGCGATGGCACGGCGGTTTGGTATCCGCCGGATAAGCCTGGTGTGCTTTCCGGTCGCGTGTGTGGGCATGCTCACAAGCGGATTCCTGACATCCTTACCATGGGTCGCGGTCGGATTCCTGATCACCGCAACCCTCGCCATGTCTGTCATCGACGGGTACGGCAATGCGTTGTTTTTGCGCGCCTGCAAGCCGTCGTTTCGCACATCGATGACGCCGATCTTCGCGGCGCACCGCGATATCTCCGACATTGGTCAGGCCGCGCTTTTCGCCGTGCTGCTGGTCTTCCTGCCAATCCAGGTGGTGTTCATTGCATCCGGCCTTGTGCTGGCCGGATTGACAGTCCTGTCGTTTCAGATCAACCCGCGACTCTAGAGTTTTTTAGACTTCCTACGAGCGGGTTGGCGTCTGAAGCCGACACATTGGTTTTGCCCTTGTTTCGTGGACACCGAGAATGAGACGCATTGAGCGTCAGGAGGAGTCAGATGACGACGCCGAAGGCTTCAGCCATCTTTTTTCCAGTCGCCGTTCTTGTTCCACCAGCGATTCGGGTTCATTGAATCGTCCAGACCTTTGGTCTGGCTCCGCAGGATTTCGGTCACGGTGATGGGCGGTTCATAGTAGGAATGGACGTCATAGATCGCTTCAATCACCCCGCTCAGCATATCGGTGTCACGTGGGATGAAGAAACGCATTTGATTGACACCAGGACGCTGACGCGGGCCGTCCGCGCCGGTGGGGGCTTCCTCGTTGGGACGGTAGTATTCGATCCCGCAAGGCAGACGATAGCCGTTGCGATCAGTTTTGCCATACTCCAGCGGCGCGATCTCGGCCACAGCATCAAAGATGCGGTCCACGTCCTCGTCGGGCGCGAGGAACGCAACTTGCCACATCGGAAGCATTTCGATGGGACGGGTATCGAAACCGGTTTGGATAATGTTTGTCATGTCGTCTCTCCTCTATTGAACAAGCTTCCGAGTTCGACGCAATCCATCGCATCGTTTGCGATGCCGAAGCCATGAACCATGTGGCTGACAGGAACTACGACAACCCCTAATCGTACGACATCTCTAATGACACCGTTGTGTCAGGACGTGCTCATTGAGAATGCAGCTAGATTTCATGGGAAAAAAGCATGACAGCAATGGCTGCGAACGGCCCAGGAAAGGTCCATCGACGACATCTGGAAGCGGGTCGGACAAGTCATCGAAACCGTCAAGGCCAACGAATGCAGAAGCTATTTCACCAACGCCGGATACGCTTCCGACCCAATCAGTGCGACTCTCGTAAACGGACATTCCAGAGTTCAACGCCCAGGTCTCAGTATGATCCGAAGAGACTTTGATCCCTGATACAGAAAACGGGTGAATCCTTGTCAGATCAGCTTGTCGAGATGTAAGGCGTTTGCTCATATCGTGTTTGTTCACGTGGCAATGTACCAACTATTCCGTCGCAATCATGACGCGCTCGCCGTCGCTGTAGAGAATATAGTCTTTACCGCCGTAGCGCAGAAAAACCGGCTTTACCGCGCTGTGCTCCGGCACGATTTTCTGCAAACGCCGCTCGGCGAGGTCGTATTTCCAGATGCACGCGACCGAACCGGAGTTGTCGAAGTAAACCGCTCCACTGTCGTCGGACCAGATGACCCGTTGGATCGACCAATCGCCGGAGTAAACCTGTTTGAACAGGATGTTACGTTTCTTGGTCTTGAGATCATAGAGCGAAATCCCGGTAAACTCAGTGCCGGACCCCTGTTCCGCGGTGAGGCGGAACAGTGCGGAAGCGCTCCTATAGGCCGAATCCGCCCAATTTCCCAGCTGACCCGTCGCGGCGTAACGGCCGTTCGGAGAGAGCGCAACAGAGAACCCATCGTCGCGCTCGCCGGGAAACAGAAAATCTATCGCAGCCTGTCCGGAGCCGATGTCATAGGCGCGGCCACTGTCGCTCTCCCCGGCAAAGTAGTGGATTTTCGAACCGACGATCTTGAGGTTCCGATCGCTGGCAAAAAAATAGCCCCCTCCATCATATGACAGCGTGTCAACTGTCGTCACTTTGCCCGTGTCGGGAAAAAACTCCCGGAGGAACAACGGACCTGGATTAAAACTGCGCTCCTTGGCCAGAAACAAGATGGACAGACGCCCGTTCACCACCACTGCCCGCGGCTGAAATAACTCGAAGCCTGTAAACTGGACTGCTACCTTGCGTCGCCACGGCCGGTCGTTGACCACCTTGTAGTCGCCGGAAATGATCTTCTCGATGGTAATCAGGTTCGGATTGTTTTCATCCGTTCCCGCCGGTGGGTGAGCGAAGCCCTCGTTGAGAAAGGCAAGGGTGGGGTCAGGCTTTGCAGCCGGTTTGGCTGCCGACCCGAACAATCGCTCCGCGCGCTTGGGAAACTTCTTGGCAAACGCGGTTCTCGCCTTCTCACCGTCGACCAGGAGGAACAACTCGCCCTGCCGTCCCGGCGCCGGCGGCCGCAGCCTACCTGAACGCGGGATGATGCTGTGATTCTCGATCACCTTGATGGTGTTCGTCAAAAAATTGTAAAGCTCTGTCGTGGTGAGGATGCCGTCTTCTCCGATGGGGTTTTCGAAGCGTTGGCCGTTCAGGTCGATCCGTTGGCCGGAAACAGCAACGTTGACCAACTCGAAGAAAACGCTGCCCTTACCCGTGCCGACATTCGGGCGTGCAAATACCGTGTCGTCGGCGCCTCCGGCCGTGATCCCGTGTGCGCCCTTTTCTTCCAGCGGGCTCTCGCCAAACGCGTAGGTCTCATTGAGGAAATGACCACCCTTGCAGGCGTTGATCAGCGCAAGGAAATGCTGTGCGGTGCCGATGGTCTTTCGCAACTGGGCCTTAAACACCTGCATGTCGATCGCACGCTCGGTATCCTCGAAGCTGTCAATGCTGATGTTGGCGGTGTCGTGAAAAAACAGATACCCGGAATCCTCGAAGTCCTCGCCATGCCCGGAAAAAGTGAAAACCACACGCGATTTCTCATTCTTTGACAGAACCCCCGGCAGGTAGACCTGAAATAGGTACCGAATGGTTTCGGCGTTGAAGTCCGCATTCTTGAGGACGATGACCTCGTCGAAGCCCAGCGTATCGACGAACAGTTGCGTCATCATCCTGATGTCCTCTGCGGCCGGTGGCAGTTGCTGGCTCGGCGGCAGGTTCGGATATTCGTATATGCCCGCGACAACGGCTATCTGTCGCGGCTTCACAGACTCGCCCAGGATCAGACTCATGATCCGATGTTGCGCCTTCTCCGGCGTGCATTTGACGCTTAAGCGCTCATGGGACCCCGACAGGCAGGCGGCAGCCGGCATTGTGAGACAGATCATGGCCGCGACCAGTGCAACGATCGCCCATAGGTGTCGCGGCACAATCATACCGGTTTACCCTCCTTCATGATGCGCTCCCAGAAAAAGCCGTTCTGATAGGAAACCGCAAAAAGGAGCAGCATCGAAATGAGACTCTGCTCTCCGGCGGTTTCGATCAGCTTGATGGTCGGGATGATCACGACGGGTGCGATAAGCAAAGGCTTGAGCAGCGTATGCCAAGCGAACGGTTCCTTTCCGATCGCGATCAGTTGTGAGCCGACCACACCGAGGATTGCGCCCGTGACACCGACGGCGACCGACATTGACTGGTCCCAGAAACCAAAGCCCACCCCGGTACTGGAACCGTAAGGGCTGATCCCCGATCTGGTTGCAAACAGGTAGGCCAGCATGGTGAATACGATCAGAATGACGGAGTAGACTGCTCGCCAGATGACCGATAACTGGGACTGAACAAGGAAAACGATCCCCAATATTGCCGAAACTGAAAAAATAATTGCCAACAACATTACGCTTTCCAGTGTTCAATTTCTGGAACTGGTAGCTTGGAAACAATCTGCCGCAAAACCGTGCCGTTCGCAACCCTGGAGACCACTTAGCGCAGAATGTTGTCGACGTCAGAAGTAAAGGTCACATACCAAAAGACTTTTTTAATCTTGGGTAGATTTTGTTGGCCTGATTTGAATGCCTTTATTTGGCCACACTCTACCAAACTGAACAATTACCTTGTCGTGGTCCAAACTGACATCGCCACTCTACTTAGCTGAACGAATGACATTTTTTACCCATCTGAGACAAGACGAGTGGTTTCCGAATTTGCGTCTGTTGACCCTCCGACTAGGAAAATTCCAGTTCCGAACGTCCGCTCAAGTCCAGCTTTTCACCGTCAGTTTCACTAGCCAAATACGGGACTTTGTGACCCACCTCTGCCATTCAGTGTCAACTTGTTCACGGAGTGAATAAGCCCAGAACAGACGTTAGTTTCCTAAGTTCCCACGTCACACTTGCCCAGTAGTTTGTCGCAACCATTGGGATAAGTTTTCCCTATTTTCTCGAAGACACCATCACCTGCCGTGTGAACTCGGAGCACCTGAGCTGTATCCATGCAGCCCATGATCGTCAGATCGCGACCTAATCCCTCCACGCAAAAACCAAGATTTATGGCCCAAGCCTGAATAACGGTCTCCGCGACAGAAAAAGCATTGAGCTTATCCCGAAGCGCGGTTTCGATTTCTACAATGCGTGGGGTTCCAATGTTTTTAAGTTTCTCTGCAACAGACTTGTTGGTCAGCCAAAAATATGCCGACTCTCCGCCCCAGCTTTCTAGAAGAAGCTCAACACTATGGTCGTTTGGATGCAAAGGAACTGTGACCGTACAAACACGATTTGATCGAAGTTCATCTTGTGTTTGGAATGGGCTCTGACTATACACGATCTCCGCTTCTTCCAATGTCAGTAAGCCCTGCTTTGTAAGCATCTCAAGGCGCTGTTTGAGACTGGCGAGAGTGGACGGTTCTAGCTTTCTTTGTATCGACGATACCTCGTCATCCAAAAGTCGCGTGTAGTGCCAGACTCGGATACGCCGATCACTTAAGAGCGGCGTCACGGTACGTTCGCACAGCGTCAAATAATCGGCATAGTATTGATTTGGTTTTAGGCTTTCGTACGGAACGCTGCTCCGATGCTCATCCATTAATCGCTGAGCTTCGTGGTAATATTCGGTGATCAGATCAGAATAATCCGTCAGCACCTCACAAAGCTCAGCGTCGAAAGTCTTTGGGTTCCACGAATCCATTAGTCGAAATCAGCCAAGTAGATCTGTTGCTGCTGCATCGGAAGATAGAGGGCCCAAGCTCAATCTTCAACGGATAATAAAACGTCGCGACCATCTCACATTGCAATTGGCACCTGCGTATTCCGAGCGACCGCATTGCATTTCTGCCAGACGAGGATCAAGCCTCGCCGGGCGCTATTGGCACTTCGCTGCCAAACATGCTGGTTGCCAGCATCGGCAGATGCTGACCCAAATCCGCCGGCATCGCGATTCAATCAAATGAGGAGAAAACAGTGCAATGATGGGTATATCGGGAATACTATTGAATGGGCTTTTGGGTGTCAGCTAGAGTTCTGATTTCTGACGCCGTAACAACGGAACTACAATTGTGTGGATCGAGGACGGGGAGAAATACGCCCTCATAGGCCTTAGCGTCAAATTTGACAGGCAGCTATCGCTGGGAGAAGTCGCCCCTGATCTATGGGCTTTAGCTGACCTAAATTTCGACGTCCCTTTGCAGTGGCAGGAATGGCTTGGCAGCATCCGGATCGAAGAATTCGGGGCCTGCAATCTGTTCCTGCTCAGTAAGTTGGCATCATTGACGCCAGACGTGTTGGACACTGAAAATAAGAAACTGCAGGAACGAGTTGGGAATTTTTACGTTGGTTTATTGTTAGCAAGCACATTTGCGCCCGCGCACAGACCGGTCATGCTTACCGGCTCACGGCGAGGCGAGGAGATAGGTGTTCGTCAGCACCAAAATCTTGACACTCCAGTTCCTGATGTTGTTCGAAAATACCCCTCTGTAACGCCTGAAAATATGCAGCTTGCCGTTCAACTCGCAGCAAACCTTGAGGCTATGTCTACATCGACGCTGTTTAGCGGCCAATCGAGATTGTTTAGAGTTCTACATATCCACAATGAAGCGCGCACGAATGCGAACATTCTTGATCGCATTCACCAATATTGCCGATGCATCGAGGGCCTAATATTGCCCGACGCTGGAAACACTAAGCGGCAATTCAAGAGCAGAACGGAGCTCTTTGTCGGTACGCGTCATCACGACATGATGGGCGAACTCTACGATATCCGAAGTGCCGTGGAGCATCTCCACGAGTATCGACTTTTGGAACCATTTGATCGAGCAAAGCGTCTTGATCTCTTGAAGAAAGCGGCAATCGTCGAACATATTGCGAGAACTTGTCTTGCCCGAATTGTGGGCGATGCCGCTCTATGTTCCCATTTTACGGATACGCCAACGCTGGCAAAATTCTGGGAGTTAAAGGCGGACGAGCGGCTGAAGATTTGGGGCGATCCGATCAAACCGCTGGAGGTCGTTGCAAATTTCGATCCAAAGTATATTCACGATGGTGAATTGGGGCTGCATGAATAATCTACGCTAGACCAGCGGTCTCTTCTGAACCTGATTTCTACCGCCCCATTCGCGCGCCCCTGACTGCTGAGTCGACGGCTCTCCGTCGACCTCACTATCGATGGATTCTGTCTTATCACTGTTTAGATCTGGAAACAGCCGTGTCTGGAACGAAACCGACGTTCGATTGAAGTCCGGGCACCTCTGCTTCGGGCTCCGAGTTGCTGTTCGCTGCAAGACCAACAAATGGCCGCTTCTGGCAGATTGTGTTGCAAAAGTCGGTTGAGCATTTTTGCGAACAGTGATTCTATTTCCCTAGTGCATCAGCTTTGGAGACGGTGTGATGATGGGGCGT
>JAJFHC010000193.1 GCA_021775835.1 Hyphomicrobiales bacterium
GCGCATACGCGATCCGACGAACAGGTGAGATCCATGAAAGTTTCATTTACCCTCAATGGCAAGCCGACCTCAGTCGAGGCGCCGCCGGACATGCCGCTGCTCTGGGTGCTGCGCGAGAAACTGGAGATGACCGGCACGAAGTTCGGTTGCGGCATCGCCGCCTGCGGCGCCTGCACGGTCCATATTGACGGCGTGGCACCGCGCACCTGCGTGATGCCGGTTGCGGTGATCGACGGGACAGAGATCAAAACCATCGAAGGCGTCGCGCCGGCGCCGGGCGAATTGTCGGCCGTGCAAGCGGCATGGCTCGAACACCAGGCGCCGCAATGCGGTTATTGCCAGTCGGGCATGATCATGGCGGCGGAAGCCTTGCTTGATGAAAATCCCGATCCCAGCGACGAAGACATCGATAACGCCGTCACCAATATTTGCCGCTGCGGCACCTATGAGCGCGTCAGAACGGCGATACACGCCGCGGCGCGCGCCCGACGGGAGGCTTAAGCCATGAGCAACGACACAAAAAAACAATCGTCAAAAGTCGCGACGATCGCCCGGCGCACGTTCCTTGTTTCCGCCGGCGTTGTCGGCGGCGGCGTCGCCCTTGGCCTCGCCCTGTCGCCCAATCGGTTGAAGATGCATCGCGACGATGTCGCGACGGGCGACGAAGTGATCTTGAACACCTGGGTGAAACTAACGCCGGACAACAAACTCACGGTGATTTTTCCGCATTCGGAAATGGGTCAGGGTGTCGGCACCGGTCTTGCGCAAATGCTGGCCGAGGAAATGGAAGCGGATTGGGACACGGTGTCCATCGAGCAGGCGCCGGCCAGTGACGATTACATCAACAGCGATCTCGGTCGCGGCTATATCGTCGGTGAAGGCGCGAAAATTCCGGGCTTCGTTTACCCCATGCTCGATTTTACATTCCTGCAACTGGCCAAGGGGATGGTCGGTCAGATCACCGGCGGCAGCACCGCCATCCGGTTGACCGGATATCACGGCATGCGCCGGGCCGGCGCGGCGGCGCGCGAAATGCTGATGCGCGCTGCGGCAAAAGAATGGGGCGTACCGATGAATTCGCTGCGTGCGGAGGCGAGTGTCCTTCATCACGACGCGTCCAGCCGCTCCGCGCCCTTTGGCGCCTTCGCCGCCGCCGCCGCGGCGTTCACGCCAAACCTCAAACCGGCGCTCAAATCTCCCGACGCCTATAAGATCGTCGGCACGCCAAAACCGCGCCTTGACCTGCCTGAGAAAGTCACTGGCGAGGCGCAGTTCGGCATGGACGTCATCGTGCCCGGCATGAAATACGCGGCGATTGCGCAAGCCCCGAAATTTGGCGCGCGCGCCGTCGCCGTTACAGACCCGGAGAACGCCGCGCCGCAAATCGTCAATCTTGAAGACGCCGTTGTCGTTATTGCCGACAGCTATTGGGTCGCATCAAAGGCGCTCAGCCAGCTGGAGATCAGCTGGGAAGGCGGCGACGAAACGCTTGCAAGCGACGCATTGCGCGCAACACATAACGCGCATCTTGAAGAAACGCGCCATGAAGAAATCATGGATAAGGTCGGCGACGCGGCCACGCAATTGCAATCGGCTGATGCCATTTCCGTGGAATACGCTGTTCCCTATCTCGCCCACGCGACGATGGAACCGATGAACTGCACGGCCTCCGTTCGCGACGGCAAATGCGATATCTGGGTCGGCCATCAAAACCCCATCGCGGCCCGCGACGATGCGGCGAAAATATTGGGACTGAAAAAAAGCGACGTGACGGTGCACAACGCCTATCTCGGCGGCGGCTTCGGCCGACGCGCAAAAACCGACAATGTCGTGCAAGCCGCGCGGGTCGCCGCGGAAGTCGGCGCGCCGGTGAAGCTAGTCTGGTCGCGCGAACAGGACATGACCAATGACTTTTACCGCCCGGCGGTGGTTTCGCGAATGCGCGGTCTTGTCGAGAACGGCAAGATCAACGCGATGTCGCACGCCTATGTTTACGCTGACGCCGGCATGCCGGATTCTGAGCGACCCTTTGCGTTTCAGTATGATGCGCCCAACAAACGCATCGCGCGCCACCCCTATCCGAGCCCGATCCCTGTGGGGTCATGGCGCAGTGTTGATTTCACGCAGATGGGCTTTTTCAACGAAAGCTTCGTCGACGAACTGGCGCACCCGGCGGGCGCCGATCCGCTCGAATTTCGCTTCGCCCACAAATCAGATCCGCGCCACCGCGCCGTGCTGGAACAACTCGCTGATGAAGCGAGCTGGGGTCGGCCGGAAACGCCGGGCGCAAGCCAGGGGATCGCGATTGTCGACAGTTTTGAATCGATTGTCGGCCAGGTCGCCGAGATCACCATTGAAGACAACAATCGCGTGCGCATTCATCGCCTGACATCAATTGTCGATTGCGGTCAGGTGATCAATCCAAACGCCGCGGAAGCGCAGATCCATTCGTCGGTTATCTTTGCGCTCTCGGCCGTATTCTTTGGCGAGATCACACTGGAAAATGGCGAAGTCGTCCAACAGAACTTCCCTGACTACGACATGATCCGCCTTCACAATGCGCCAAAGCAACATGTGCGTTTCATCAACAGTGGACACGCTCCCGGCGGCCTCGGCGAGCCGGGCACGCCGCCGGTTGCGCCGGCGCTGACGAACGCGATTTTCGCGGCCACGGGAACGCGCATTCGCGAATTGCCGCTGACGCGCGCAGGGTTTCAGAGCGTATAGGAAAGCCGCCTAGTCCAGAAACGAACGCCCATCCCGATCCTCGATCTCGACAATCCAGAGGTCCGGATCAATCGCGATTTCTTTTTGCAGCCATGCGTCGATGCGCAGTTCAGTGGCTTCTGTCTCAGCATCCTCTTCGAACGGATCACGCCAGATGAGATTGCCGTCGAGATCCCGGCTCTGAACGAACAGCTGGGCCGCGCCCGCGCCGAGATAAACTTTTACTGCAACCGCCCCGGCGTCGGGATCACCCTTGCGCGCGACCGTCGCGAAGGCGCCTTCCCCGCGCGCGCGGCGCATATGGGCGGAGACCCTGATCTCGGTTTTGAGGCGCGGTTCAATCATGACGGTCTGGGATCGGCTGGTTTATCCGGCCGGACAATAACCGCCCGCTTCCGCCCAGGCCGCCGTCAAGGCGCCGAAGGTTTCCTGATCGCCCGGCGCGGGCGTGCGCCCCTCGCCGGGATGCCACGCCCAACCCACAAGATGATCTTCGCTGTTGTGAAAGACGAGATCGTCAAGGGTTCTGCCGCCGTTCAGGTCGGGATTTTTAATCTGTGCACAGAGTTCTGACGGCGTTGCGCCGACCCAGCCCATGGATTGCGGCGCCAGCATCCAGGGCTCTGCGCCGGGGATCGACCCTTCCATGCTCGCAAATTCAACATTCGCCGGGCCGTGACAGGTCGAACATTCCATACCGGCCGCGCCCATGCCAAAGCCGCGCACCACGGGCGGC
>JAJFHC010000194.1 GCA_021775835.1 Hyphomicrobiales bacterium
GTGGGCATGGACCTTGTCGAAGTAGCTTTTGATTACGATCTGTCTGGCACGACCGCCATTCTGGCAGCCCAGATCCTGATGAACACGATCGGTTGTATACTTCATCAGAAGTCGCTCAAAAGCTGACGCAACTGAGCGTCACTATTACGCGTCCGCGGCAATCACCATACGGTCCGCGTACCAGCACGCGAAATTAGCAACACTGGGCTCCAGGTGCGAGAACCGCCCCGGTTTGGCATAGGGCGAGGTCAGGCCGCGTTGCTGTTGTTCGAGAAACGGGATGTCCTCGTCGATCGCCACATCGCAACGGTGATAGTACTGCTCCGCCTTGGCGTCGAAGGCTGCATCTTCCAGCGCTTCGGACGGAAAGCAGATCGTCATGCCGATGCGCGTTCGGCCCGGTGAAATCGGGTAGGCTTCATACATCCAGATCGCCTCCGTGCTCGCGGCAAAGGTCATGTTGGGGTAAAGCCAGGTGTATCGCGTTCCATTCCGGTTTCGCCCCTCAAGGCCTGGAATCGGGGGCAGCTGATGTTCCTGGGTTCCTGTCAGCAGACCACCGGTCCCTTGGGTCGTTCCAAACTGGGTGGTGTACTGTCCAGTAACAGCGTCCGTTTCGTCGGGGAGATCATACACATCGTCGATCGAATCGGGATGCACATAAGGCAGGTGATAGTACTCGTTGAAAACCTCTATGAAGTTCTTCCAGTTGCAATTGACCTCGAATTCCCGCCGGCGCGTCGACACCAGCGTTCCGAGTGACCATGGCGCATGAACGTTGCCGAAGTCGCCCAGCCAGGTGTCAATATCCACTGTCTCGGGACTAAGGCACACAAACGCAAAACCATGCCGTTCCTCAATCCGGAAATTGACCAGTCCGAATTCGGACTGATCGAAATTGAGCGTCTGCTCCATACGCGGAGCACCGGCCAGTCGTCCGTCCAGCTTGTAGGCCCAGCCGTGAAACGGACACTTGATGCCGCGGCAATTGCCCTCGCCTTCCAGCAGCATGGCGCCTCGATGGCGGCAGCTGTTGGCGAAAGCACGAAGCGTTCCCTCGGTGTCCCGCACAATGATCACCGGCACCCCGGCGAGATCCGTGGCCGAGAAATCGCCAGGCACTTTCCAGCGATCGGCCCGGCCGACGCCAATCCAGGATTGGCCAAAGATCGCATGGCGCTCACGCTCGAACACGTCGCTGCCCGAATAACAGGCAGGCGGCAATGTCGACGCCGACATGATCGGTGGCTTTACCTGGCATAACTGGCTGACGAGGTCAGTTGAAAGACTTGGCATCACAGGCTTCCCATTCAAACAAACTTCAAGTTATAATACGATCGTATAATTAACTTACACCCCAAGTCAATCATGATAAGCGTCCATCTTCATGCCTCACAGAATTTCGAAATCGCGCCAGTCCTACAGTCGGGAATCTCCTGAGAAACGCCGGCAGGAATTGATTGAGGCTACTTTTAGATGCCTTGCCAGGAACGGTATCGCCAACACCAGCGTGCGCGCAATTACCGAGGAAGCCGGCATGTCTATCGGCATGATCCGCCATCATTTTGAAGAGAAGCAACACCTGATCGCTGCAACCTATCGCTATGTTTCAAACCGCGTCTACGATCGCGCCGAAGCCGCCGGACAGTCTTCGAACGAAAGCCCCCGCGAGCAGTTGCGGGCCTTCATGATGGCCGGCGTCGAACCGCCCTTTCTCGACCGAGACTACTTGCTGGTTCGCTTCATTCTCTGGGGCGTCGCCATGACCGACCCGGTCGTCCGCGCGGTTCACGACGAACGGTACGGCCAGTTCCGCATACGACTCAGCCAATACATTGGCGCAACACTGAACAGCAATCCGGAGAAGGCCAGACTTCAGACGCTCACACTCACCGTCAGCGCCCTGCTCGACGGATTATGGATCGATTGGCTGTTGCGTCCCGATGAGTGCGATCTCGACGGTTCCATCAACCACTGCCTGAGCATGATCGAGGCGATCGACGCGCCCGCATGAACCCGCCTCAACCGTTTAGCAGTTCGGCTATGCAACCATCAAGAAAAGGTTCGAACCCCGGTTCGTTGCCGGGATTGGCAACGCAATGCCCCCAGGGCGACGCGAACGGCCGCAGGTCGGCGTTGGGCATGTGAAGCACCTCGATTTCATTGTCCTCAGGGGGAAAATAGAGATCGGTAGTACAGGGGATCAGGATGGCCCGCGCTCTAATCGACCCTAGCGCCTTTTTGAAATCGCCGCCGTAAAGTGGATTGTTGCTGATATCACCGTGTTTCCACGTGTTCAGCTTGGCAAGCAGATTGTTGGCATCCCAGTTCTGGACATGATCTTCTTCCCAGTCGACAAGAACCTCCTCGATCGTCTCAAATCCCAGTTGCCGGTAAAGGCCTTCCCGGTAGAAGGTTTGGGAGAACGCCCAGCCGGCGTAGACCCTGCCAAACGCGCGCAACCCTTTTTCCGGTTGCGCGTCGTAGTCGCCCCCGTTCCAAACTGCATCGGCCTGGAGGGCCGCCTTGATGCCTTCCAGAAAGACCTGGTTGTGCGGCGATGTCTTGGCCGAGGCGCAGAACGGCAGAGACGCGTCCACAAAATCAGGATATTGGGCCGCCCACTGGTAGGACTGGCATCCTGCCATCGACCAGCCCGTTACCAGCGCGACCCTTTTGACGCCAAGACGTTCCGTCAGCAACCGGTACTGGCACGCGATATTGTCCCACAAGGTCACCTCCGGGAACCGCGGGCCGTCATGAGGCGGCGGTGTGTTGCTCGGCGACGAAGACAGCCCGTTGCCCATGAGGTTTATCGACACGACGAAGTGACGGGCCGGGTCGATTGCACGACCCGGCCCAAAAAATCCTTCGTTGCGATAGTGACTGCCGGTGTAGAACGTCGGAAGCACAACGGCATTGTCGCCGGCGTCATTCAAGGTGCCGTAGGTTTTGTAAGCGAGCCTTGCCTTGCGTAACACCGCTCCGCCCTGAAGCGCGACAGACTCCATTTCGAAGATATCGTAGTCTTCCATGCTCAGCTCTCCCGCATCGCCAACGACTGCCGCCCATCGTCACACCGGTATAAGCCGGTGTCCAGAGCCAAACACCAGGCGTCTCGCTCGTGCCCCTGGATTGCGGTTTTCACGACAATGACGCGGGTACTGCGGCGGTTGATCAGAGTGCAACTGTCTCTAATAGAGACGGAGATACTCCGCGACTTCCCAGTCTGTGACAGTCTGGTGGTAACGCTCCCATTCATCGACCTTGTAGGCAAGATAGGACTTGCGCATCACCGGACCCATGACGTGTTCGGCAAGATCGTCGTTGCGCAAGGCCTCGGTTGCCATCATCAGATTGCGCGGCAACCTGCGGATACCGAGTTCCTTGAACTCGTCTTCCGACATGGCGTAGAGGTCGCGGTCTGTCGCCGGTCCCGGGTCCATCTTGTTCTCGATCCCCTTGAGCGCTGCCCCCAGCGTGATGCCCAGGGCGAGATAGACATTCATGCACATGTCTGCGGCCCGGTTCTCTATGCAATAGCGGCTCTGCGGCAGGCGGAACTGAGCTGAACGGTTGTTGAAGCCGTAGGCGATGTTGGTCGGTGCCCAGGTCACGGTGCCGCCCTCGAAGCCGCCGACACGCGGCACCAGGCCGTTATAGGAGTTGACCGTAGGACAGGTGATCGCCGTGATCGCCTCGGCGTGGGCCATGAGGCCGCCCACTGCATGGCGCGAAGCATCGCTCCAGCCATCGCTCTTGGAGCCGAACAGGTTCTCGCCCGGATTGTCGATCGCCTGCAGGGAGAAGTTGATATGCGCACCTGACCGCCAGTCGCCAGTGGTCGGTTTGGGCATGAAGGTGATGAACATGTCGTGTTCCTTGGCCACTTCCTTCAACAGGATGCGCAAGAACACGAGACGGTCGGCCATTTCTAGAAGGTCAGTATAGTGGAAATCGAGTTCGAACTGCGAATAGGCACCCTCGGCGACCACGTCGTGAAGATTCCAGCCGAGTTCTTCCAGGATGTCGATCATGTCCTTGAAAAACGGCATGGAATCAATCGAGTATTCGACGTCGTAGCCGAACGCTTGGCGCCGGGGCCGAATGCCCTGCCCGACTTCAGGATCGTCGTCTATCGCTTTGATGGGCTGGCCGTTTTCATCATAGCGCATGGCGATGAATTCGGGCTCGATACCGGCATAGCCCACATACCCCGCGTCCTCGGCTTCCTTGATCATCCGTTTCAGCGCCTGGCGCGGACAGACGTTGTAGGGTTTGTCCTCCCAGAACAGATCGGCAAAGATGATCGCCATGGAGTTGTCCCAGGGGCAGATGTAGACCGCATCGAGATCCGGCACCATGACCTGGTCGGAGTCCGCTGGCGACAGTTCCGGCACGAAAGAAATCGAGTGAACCGCAAACTGCGGCCCCTTGCCCATGCAGAGTTCTTCGAAATCGCTCATGGGCACGGGCTTGGTTTTCGGGATCCCGAACAGGTCGATCCAGCTCGACAGGACATATTTGACGCCGGCGTCTTCAAGTTCCTTGCGAACCTCCGCAATCCGTTCCTTGGACGGCAGGGCTTCGGCAAAGGTTTCAACATATTTGGTCATGGCTCTTCTCCCTCAGTTCTGTGTAAGCATATCTTCAGACAGGACGCGTCTGCGGCCTTGCATTCATTAAGTCCAGTTTCGTTTCAGCAGGAATTGGTTCTTGAAATTCTTCAGGCCGGTCATCGTCTCGACACCGGCGATGTCCGATTTGTCATGAATCTGGTTCTTCAGAAAATCCAGAAACATGTCGCGGTCATCCGTCACCACTTCGATCAGCAGATCGAACCGACCGGTAACCCAGAGGATATAGACCACGTCCTGCAGACCCGAGAGGCGTTCGGCGACCGCGTGGGGCGTGTAGCCCGGGGCCACTTTCAGGCCGATCATCGCGTCGGTCTTGTATTCGGACGCCACAGGGTCGGCGATCGCCACGATCCGCAGCAGGCCTGCCTGCTTCATGCCGTTGACGCGGTTCCTGATGGTGCCTTCCGACACCCCCATGGCGGTTGCAATTTCAGCAAACGGCATCCGGCCATCCTGTTGCAGCATGGCAATGATGGCACGGTTGAGCTTGTCATTCGGAGACGATTTGTCAGGCTGGCGGGATGCCCTGTCAGGCGTCTTGACCTCTTCCAACTCCGATCCAACCATCACGGTATTTCCAGTTCGGGACATGTTCCTTGTCCACCCTTTCTGTCCGGATCGAAAAACTATGTGCGAAATTCGCAATTGTCCAGTCAATAATTGCGCATTTCGAAGATTGAAGCCATTGACATACGATTTCAGGAAAAGATAATAAAAATGAATGCTGAATGCGCAAAGCGACGTCCCAAACTCGCAATCGCCGCACAGAAACGCTAAAAGACACAGAACTCAGAACCAATTTGCACAGGAGAACGAGACCATGAGTGAAGATCAGGGCTTTCGCGTCGCACACACGATGATCCGGGTCAGCGACCTCGAGAAATCGCTTGATTTCTACACCCGTCACCTGGGCATGAAGGTTCTGAGGCAGGCCGAGTATCCTGACGGCAAATTCACCAACACCTTCGTCGGCTACGGCCCGGAGGAGACACACCCGACCATCGAGCTCACCTACAACTGGGAACAGCCCGACCCCTTGGACCGGGGCAATGCCTGGGGCCACCTGGCGCTTGAAGTCCCCAACATCTACGAAGCGTGCGAAAAACTGGAAGCCGAAGGCGTCAAAATCCCGCGCGCGCCCGGACCGATGAAGAGCGGCACCCGCGTCATTGCCTTTATCGAAGACCCGGATGGCTACCGGATTGAACTGATCGAACCGCTGCCGGCAGCGTAACAAGGCCTGTTCCAGGACCCCACCATGAACACACCCAATCGACTGATCGTCGTCATGGCCTTCGATCCCGATCCCGAGACCGGTGACATACAAGCCGCAATGGAACCGATGGAGTTCGACAGTTCAGACCGCGCCGTCCGCAAGGCAAAGGAACTCGCGGGCAAGCATGCGGGCGTTATCGCCTGGGCGCGGACGGCCGATCCCAACATCGGAGAATATGGCGATCCGGAAGAGTTGTTCCGGTCAGGCGAAATCGGGGACATGGAATAGTCCTCAGCAACCGTCCATCGACACTCCCTGGCCCTGATTTGTGGGAAAACTCGAACACGACAACTTGCTGATACCCGATGGTCCGGTCTAATCTGTCCCTGTCCGGACTTTTCAAGAAAAACCAAGCGTCCGGCCTGCGTCCAAACAGGGAGGATAGCCATGTTGATCAGACTGATTTCTTCGATTGCCGCGTTCGTCGGCATATTCGCGAGCACCATCTTCGCGGCATACGCGGCAGACATAAAACCGGCCATCGTTTATGACCTGGGTGGACGCTTCGACAAATCCTTCAATGAAGGGGTCTACAACGGAGCGGAAAAATTCAAGAAGGACACTGGCGTCGAGTACCGGGATTTCGAGATTACCAATGACGCCCAGCGTGAACAGGCCCTGAGGAAATTCGCCCGCGGCGGGTTCAATCCGATTATCGCAGTCGGATTCTCGCACGGCGCCGCCGTGGAGAAAGTCGCCGGCGAGTACCCGGACACCAGTTTTACAATCATCGACATGGTGGTGGACAAACCGAACGTGAATTCCATCGTCTTCAAGGAACATGAAGGCAGCTATCTCGTCGGCGTTCTGGCCGCAATGGCCTCTGAATCCGGTAAGGTCGGCTTCGTCGGAGGCATGGACATTCCCCTTATCCGCCGGTTTGCCTGTGGCTATGTTGGAGGTGTCAAAGCCGCCAAGGGCAATGCGGAAGTCTTCCAGAACATGACCGGCACGACCGGGGCTGCCTGGTCTGACCCGGTCAAGGGTGGTGAGCTTGCCAAGTCGCAGTTTGGCCGTGGCGCTGACGTGGTCTATCACGCCGCCGGTGGCACCGGCCTCGGTGTTCTCCAGGCCGCAGCCGATGCCGGAAAGCTTGGCATAGGCGTCGACTCCAACCAGAACCACCTGCATCCGGGCAAAGTCCTGACATCCATGCTGAAGCGTGTCGACATTGCCGCCTATACGACCTTCGAAAGCGCCATGAAAGGCACATTCAAACCGGGCGTACAGGTTATGGGGCTTGCCGAAGGCGGTGTCGGCTGGGCGCTTGACGACAATAACAAGGGTTTGCTCAACGACGCCATGATGGCTGCGGTAAAGCAGGCAAGCGATGACATCATTTCGGGCAAGATCAAGGTCCACGACTACATGTCCGACAAGAAGTGTCCGTACTGACAGGGCGGATGCCTGCCAAATTCAGGGAGGTGTCCGGATCATGAGTGACCCGGGCGCCTCCCCTGCCATAACCCTGACCGGGATCAACAAGAGCTTCGGACCGGTTCGCGCCAACAGGGACATTTCCCTGACGGTCGGGAAAGGCACGATACACGGCATTGTTGGGGAGAATGGTGCCGGCAAATCAACGCTCATGTCGATTCTCTACGGCTTCTACAGGGCGGATTCCGGCACCATCCTGATCGATGGCAAGCACCACGACATTCACTCTCCCGACGATGCCATCGCCGCCGGCTTCGGCATGGTGCACCTGCACTTCATGCTGGTTGACCCGTTCACCGTCCTGGAGAATGTCATTCTCGGTGCCGAAGGCGGTCTGACCCTGAAGAAAGGCCTGGCCCGTGCCAGACAGGAACTGGAACGCCTGGAGGCGGACTACGGGCTGGAAGTGCCGCTCGACACGCCTGTCGAACAATTGACCGTCGGCCTCCAGCAGCGCGTCGAGATACTGAAGGCGCTTTTCCGCGGCGCCCGCATTCTGATTCTGGATGAACCGACCGGCGTCCTGACACCTCCGGAAGCCGATCACCTGTTCCGCATTCTTCAGCAACTCAAGGACCAGGGCAAAACCATCATCCTGATCACGCACAAGCTGCGCGAGATCATGGCCGTGACGGACACCGTATCGGTGATGCGCGGTGGAGAGATGGTCGACACCCTCAAGACCAGCGACGCGACGCCTGAACGTCTGGCCGAACTGATGGTCGGCCGCAGGGTGCTCCTGCAGGTTGAAAAAGGCGACGCCGATCCAGGCCAAGCGGTCCTCGCGGTCCGCGATCTTGACGTCGTCGACGATAACGGCGTCACGCGGGTGAGCGGTGTATCGCTATCGGTAAATGCTGGCGAAATCGTCGGCATCGCCGGTGTTGCTGGAAATGGCCAGAGCGAATTGATCGAGGCCATCACAGGCATCGGCCGCTTTACCTCCGGTTCAATCGAAATCAATGGCACCGGCATGGACCGCAAGGGCCGCAATGCCCGCGCTTCGCGTGAGCGGGGCCTGGCCCATGTACCCGAAGACCGCCAGCGCATGGGCCTCGTCACGCCTTTCGAGGCAAATGAAAACGTCATCCTCGGTTACCATGACGACGCACTTTATCAGCGCGGCCTGTTTCTCAATCGTGAAGCGATCATCGAAGATACCGCGGGAAAAATGGAAAAATACGATGTGCGTCCCCGTGACCCGGCGCTCAAGGCAGCGCTGTTTTCGGGGGGCAACCAGCAGAAAATTGTGCTGGCACGCGAGATCGAACATGACCCTGATCTTCTGATCGTCGGACAACCGACCCGCGGTGTCGACATCGGGGCCATCGAGTTCATTCACAAACGCCTGGTGGAACTAAGGGATCAGGGCAAGGCCATCTTGCTGATTTCCGTTGAACTGGATGAGATCAGGGCACTTTCGGACCGTATCGTCGTGATGTTTGCCGGCCGGATCGTCGGGGAACGCGGCCCCACTGCAGGCGAAGGTGAACTTGGCCTTCTCATGGCAGGCGTCGCGGAAGGAGACGCAACATGAGCGAGCCCGCAGGAGACCTCCCGCGCTGGATGACGGTTGCCCTGTTGCCCGCTCTGAATGTCGCGGCAGCTTTTGTGGTATCGGGTCTTGTGGTTCTGCTGATCGGCGAAAACCCCTGGGAAGTGACCAAGATTCTGGTTTTCGGAGCTTTCGGTTTCGGCGAAGGCATTGGCTACACCCTCTTCTACACCACCAATTTCATCTTTACCGGTCTTGCCTTTGCCATCGCCTTCAAGGCCGGTCTATTCAACATCGGCGCAGAAGGCCAGGCCTATATCGCGGGGCTCGGTGTCGCCGTCGTCTGCCTCTACTTCGAAGCACTGCCGACATTTGTGCTCATCCCCCTGGCCATCATCGCGGCGGCCATCTTCGGCGCAGCCTGGTCGTTCATCCCCGGCTGGCTCCAGGCCCATCGCGGCAGTCATGTGGTCATCACGACCATCATGTTCAATTTCATTGCCGCTTCGGTCATGGTCTATCTTCTGGTCAATGTGCTGGCCCCTGCAGACTCGATGCAACCGGAATCGAAGACCTTCGCCGACCATGCCCGCCTGCCCTTCCTCCATGAAGTCGCCGGCTGGATCGGCATCACCATTCCCAAGTCGCCGGTGAACCTGTCTCTCATCTGGGCGCTTGTCTGCTGTGTTTTCGTCTGGGCGCTGATCTGGCACACACGGTTTGGCTACGCCCTGCGCACGGTCGGCACCAATCCGGTGGCGGCAGTCTATGCCGGCATGCCGTCCAGGCGCCTCGTGGTGATCGCCATGATGCTGTCCGGCGGCCTGGCCGGGTTCATGGCGTTAAACGAAATCATGGGCTCCCAGCATCGACTGATCCTCGATTTCACCGCCGGTTACGGTTTCGTCGGCATTGCCGTCGCCCTCATGGGCCGCTCCCATCCCTTAGGAATCGTTTTCGCTGCCCTGCTGTTCGGCGCCCTCTATCAGGGCGGTGCGGAACTGGCCTTCGAAAAACCAAAGATCACCCGCGACATGGTCGTGATCATCCAGGGGCTCATCGTCTTTTTCGCCGGCGCCCTGGAGCATTTCTTCAGGCCCCATCTGGTTCGCCTGTTCACTTCCCGCGCCGTCGCGCACCAGGGGGCTTGAAGACATGGACTTCCATTCCCTCACGCTCATCATCGACTCCGCCCTGCGCCTGACCGTACCTCTGCTGTTCGCCTGCCTGGCCGGTCTCTATTCCGAGAAATCCGGGATCTTCGACATCGGGCTGGAAGGCAAGATGCTGGCGGCAGCCTTCGCGGCCGGGACAATAGCGGCCATCAGCGGTTCGGCATGGGCGGGTCTATTGGCTGCCGTTCTGACATCGGTGGCTTTTGCACTGCTGCACGGGTTCGCCTGCATCACTCACCGCGGCAACCAGATTGTCTCCGGCGTCGCGATCAACATACTGGCAGTCGGCCTCACGGCCCAACTGGGAGCCAGTTGGTTCAGTCAGGGAGGGCAAACGCCTCATCTGGGCAATGACGCGCGTTTTCTTGAGTTGAACTGGCCGGGAGCAACGGCTCTGTCGGAAGTCCCAATTCTGGGAACGTTCTATGCAGAAGTCGTGTCCGGCCACAACATCCTCGTCTATCTGGCCTTTCTGGCGGTTCCGTTGACCTGGTGGATCGTCTACCGGACACGGTTCGGCCTGCGGCTCAGAGCCGTCGGCGAAAACCCGGCCGCCACCGATACTGCAGGTATTTCCGTAACCTGGCTTCGCTATCGCGCTGTCATTTGCTGCGGCATCCTCTGCGGCTTTGCCGGCGCTTATCTCTCTATCGCCCAGAGCGCGAACTTCATCCGTGACATGACTGCCGGAAAGGGATTTATCGCGCTTGCCGCCTTGATATTTGCCAAATGGCGTCCGGTTCAGGCCATGGGTGCATGTTTCCTGTTCGGGCTGTTGGACGCCGTGGCCATCCGCCTGCAGGGAACCGAGATCGCGGGCATCGGAACCGTGCCGGTTCAATTGATCCAGGCTATACCCTATGTTCTGACGGTCGCGTTGCTGGCAGGATTCGTCGGCCGTGCCACGCCACCACGCGCCGGCGGCGTCGCCTACGTGAAAGAGAAATAGCCATGGCAATTGACCTTTATCTGGCAGCGCTACAGGCAATGGAGAAATCCCATTCGCCTTATTCCCGATTTCCCGTCGGCGCCGCAATCCGGTCCAACACGGGTGCGATTTATTCCGGCTGTAACATCGAGAACGCAAGCTTTCCGGAAGGCTGGTGCGCAGAGACGTCTGCGATTGCCCATATGATCATGGGCGGCGACACCGCCATCACGGAAATAGCCGTCGTCGCAAAACGCAAACCCCTGATCACACCGTGCGGGGGATGCCGTCAGAGGATTGCCGAATTCGCTGATCCGGCGACCGTCGTTCACCTGTGCGGCAAGGATGGCATAGAAGAGTCAGTCGCCCTGGGCGACCTGCTGCCAAAGGCATTCGGACAGGAGGCGCTGTAAGTGTCCGGGCAAGCCGCTGATATCGTACGCCGACACATGGGGGACGCCTCCCCCGACATCGCCATCGTTCTGGGCTCAAGCGTTTGCCGGATGGCAGATGCCGTGGATGTCGTCTGCACAATCCCCTATGGAGACCTTGCGGGGTTTCCGGTGCCGTCGGTGTCCGGACATTCCGGCGAACTGATCGTGGGTCGGCTTGGCGGTCGCGAGGTCATTGTTCTGAAAGGCCGTGTCCATGCCTATGAGACAGGGCACACCGATGTCATGCGACCGGTCATTGAAACACTTGCGGCGCTCGATGTGCACACTGTCCTCCTGACGAACGCGGCAGGTTCTCTCCACAACGACGTAGGCCCGGGACGCCTTATGCTGATTGATGACCATATCAATTTCGCCTGCGCCAATCCACTTGTAGGCGAGTCAGGTGATGCGGGCTTTGTTTCGATGACGAATGCCTATGATTCAGATCTTCGCAAATCCATGCGTGACGCCGCCGGTGACATAGGACTGGCCCTGGCGGAAGGCACGTATGTTTGGTTTTCCGGACCGTCTTTCGAAACCCCCGCTGAAATCAAAGCGGCCCGGATCCTCGGCGCCGACGCTGTGGGCATGTCCACCGTGCCGGAGACCATTCTTGCCCGGCGGTATGGTCTCAAGGTTCTGGGACTGTCCGTCATCACGAACCTCGCGGCAGGCATGGAAGGCAGCGCACCAAGCCACGACGAAACCAAACGCGAGGGTGCAAAGGCTACCAACGATCTTACCCGTCTCGTCACCAGGTTCATGGAGCGCACCGGAAATGACTGACTTGCTCCCCCAGGAATTCATCAGGCAAAAGCGTGACGACCAACCATTGTCTCCACGCGACATTGCCATTTTCGTTCAGGGCCTTGCAGACGGTACAATTTCCGAAGGACAGGCGGCGGCGTTCGCCATGGCCGTCTTCTTCCGGGGCATGACACGCGACGAAGCCGTTGCCCTAACCCGGGCCATGCGGGATTCCGGAACGGTGATCGACTGGTCGAAAGAAAACCTCGACGGTCCGCTGGTCGACAAGCACTCAACCGGTGGGGTCGGCGACAATGTATCGCTCATGCTGGCCCCGATGCTTGCTGCCTGCGGCGCCTACGTCCCGATGATCTCCGGACGAGGCCTGGGCCACACCGGCGGCACGCTCGACAAGCTGGATTCTATCCCCGGTTACCGGTCGCAACCTGACCTGTCGCAGTTCGCCCAGACAATACGGACCGCCGGTTGCGCCATCATCGGCCAGACCGATGATCTGGCCCCGGCAGACCGCAGGCTCTATGCCATCCGGGACATCACGGCGACGGTAGAGTCCATACCATTGATTACCGCCTCCATATTATCCAAGAAACTGGCGGCCGGACTCGACGCCCTTGTCCTCGATGTCAAGACCGGTTCCGGCGCCTTCATGTCGGATGTGAACGATGCGCGGACCCTGGCATCGAGCCTCGTTGAAGTGGCCAATGGTGCTGGCCTGGCGACCACAGCCCTTATCACCGATATGAATGCGCCGTTGGCACCGGTAGCCGGCAATGCCGTCGAAGTGGCCTATGCCGCAAGCTACCTTGCAGGCGATACGAAGGATGAACGGTTGCACCGGATCAACCTGGCGCTCGGTGCAGAACTGCTGATGTCCACAGGCCTCGCCGAAACCACCTCGGCGGCGCACGGTCGACTGGACGACAGTCTGGCATCGGGCCGTGCCGCCGCGAAGTTCGATGCAATGGTCGCCGCATTGGGCGGTCCGCCAGGCTTCATCGAAAACCATCATGCCGATCTGCCTCAGGCGCCCATTCAGGTTCCGGTGTTCGCGGCGGAAAGCGGTGCAGTTGAAAGTGTCGACACCCGGGCCATAGGCATCGCCGTCATTGAACTGGGTGGCGGCCGGAGACGGGCTGACGACCAGATCGACCACGCTGTCGGTCTGACACACCTTGTCGGTCCGGGCGAGGTTGTCGATCGGGAACGGCCGCTGGCAACAATTCACGCGCGCAATGTTGATGACGTTGCCCGTGTCGATGAAATCGTTCAGAGAGCTTTCACAATCGGTACGGCAGGGGAACAGGGACCGGAAGTCCTGGAACGCATCACGGGCAACGATCCATGACAAGAGCTTTTCTGTTGATCCTCGATTCCTTCGGCATCGGCGGGGCGCCCGACGCTGCCGACTTTGGCGATGACGGCTCCAATACGCTCGGGCATATTGCGCAAGCCTGTGCCCAGTCTGCCGCAAAAGACGCCGAACGATCAGGACCGCTGCACCTTCCCAACCTGTGCTCCCTGGGACTCGGACACGCAGCACAATCGGCTTGCGGCACATGGCCCGAAGGGTTGGCCGAGGCACCGCAACTGGAGTCTGCGTCATGGGGCTACGCGGTCGAAACATCCAGGGGCAAGGACACACCGTCGGGACACTGGGAAATCGCCGGTGTCCCCGTCCTGTTCGACTGGGGGTACTTCCCCCGTACCCAGCCGGCCTTTCCCGCCGAATTGACCGCCACAATCATGAGACGCACAGGCCTGCCAGGAATCCTCGGAAATAAACATGCATCCGGCACGGATATAATCGCCGAGCTGGGGGACGAACACGTCCGGACCGGCAAACCGATCTTCTACACGTCCGCCGATTCAGTGGTCCAGATCGCCTGCCATGAGGAGAGCTTCGGCCTGGAGCGTCTTCTGGCATTGTGCCGTATCACGCGCGAACATGTAGACTCGCTGAACATAGGACGTGTGATTGCACGTCCTTTCCTCGGATCGGACGCCGCTTCCTTTGAACGCACCGGCAACCGTCGCGATTTCTCTGTGCCGCCACCGCAGCCCACTTTGCTTGACCACGCGTCGTCTGCCGGCCGCGATGTCATTTCCGTGGGCAAGATCGGCGATATCTATGCGCACTCGGGAACCGGCCGCATCGTCAAGGCAACCGGTAACGACGCCTTGTTCCAGGCAACCCTCGAGGCCGCCGACACACTTGATGACGGCGGTCTTGCGATTACCAATTTTGTCGATTTCGATTCCCTGTACGGCCACCGCCGCGACGTAATGGGCTACGCCGCAGCCCTTGAGACCTTCGACCGCCAGCTACCGGAATTCCTGGACAAACTTCGCCCTGGCGACATGGCCGTCCTGACTGCCGACCATGGCTGCGACCCCACCTGGCAGGGCACCGACCATACCCGCGAGTGCATCCCCGTACTGGCGGTCATCCCCGGGCAAGCAGGCCGCGACATCGGCCGGCGGGACACTTTTGCAGACATTGGACAGACGCTGGCCCGGCACCTCGATCTGCCACCCCTGAAGCACGGAACCGCCTGGTCCCAATAACTGCCGTCTCTAGAGCATCTCCGGCCCATATGGAACCATTTGGGTCGGACATGCTCTAGATGTTTGAAACGTGCAGCGGCGGAATCCGGTCCTTCCAGGGCATGGCTTCCTCGAGCATCGCGCCAAGCCCCATCAGCCAGTGATCGTGGGATGGACGTGTGCCCAGTTGTATGCCGATGGGCAGACCGTTCGAATGCATCGCAAGGGGCAATGAAATCGCCGGCGCTCCCGTCACGTTGAAGGGAAAACAGTATTGAACCGGTTTGTCGCCATGGACGATGTACTCGACCGGATCGTAACCTGGATGGTTCAGGCCATAGGGCCCGTGCGGCGGTGCGGGAACGGCGCAGGTCGGACTGATCAGGACATCGTAGCGTTCGAAATACCGGCCGATGTCGCGTCGCGCCTTGTTGAGAAAATCAAGCGCGTCGAGAAACTTGTGCGGATCCATTGTTCGCGCCAACTCGTAGATCGCCAGCACGACGGGCTCCAGCGTGTCGGGACCGACTGTGCGTCCGGTCTTGGCTGCATATCCGTCCAGACGCTTGTGGAATCCGAAGAACCAGAAGTGCGCCATGGCACGCGACGCCTCCTCATGATCGAAGGGCAGTGCAGCTTCTTCTACAGTGTAACCCTGATCGTCAAAGTGCTGTGCCACAGCTTTCGTTGCCGCAGCGACTTCGTGATCGATTGGTGCATCCATCAGTGGGTCTGCCGTCCACGCAACCTTAAGGTCCTTGGGCGGTGCCGAAAGATAACTCGAATAGGATTGATCGGGGCGTTGAATGACAAACGGATCTCCCGGCTGCGGAGGCGAGAGGCAGTCGAGCATTGCTGCCGTATCTCGCATCGATTTTGACTGGACGAAACTCATGGCAAGACCGAATCCGCCTTCGTCCAGTACCGGACCAGCCGAGATCAGGCCACGGGATGGCTTCAGGCCAACGCCGCCACACCACGCGGCGGGGATCCGGATGGAACCACCAATATCCGAACCGTGGGCAATTGGAACGATCCCCGCGCTCACGGCGGCCGCACCACCGCCGGTCGACCCTCCGGCTGAATAGCCTTCACGCCACGGTGTCGACGTGTTGCCGTAGAGCAGGTTTTCCGCAGATGCCGCAATGGAGTACTCGGGCGCATTCGACCGCCCAAGCACGTTTACGCCGGATGCCTTGAGCAGATTGAAGAAATTGGTGTCGAATTCAGCGACCATGCCTTCACACAACCGCGACCCGAATTCGATCTTACGGCCTTTCTCGTGCGCGCCCACATCCTTGATCAGGAATGGAACACCCTTGAAAGGTCCATCACCCAACGTCGATTCATCCAGACCCGAGGTTCGATCCTCATAGACTTCAACCACCGATTTGACTTTGCCATCGACGGCATCAATCGCTGCGGTTGCAGCCGCTGCCAGTTCAGTTGGCGACACATCACCCTTGGCCACCAGATCGGCCAGCCCCATTCCATCATACGAGGCATATTCTTTCAGGTTCATACCTATGACTTCCCGTTCTGCCGGTGTCCGGCTCAAACAAAAACGCTCCTCCCGACCGAACGGGAGGAGCGTGCCTTATGCGGATAATTGACGAACCACAACAAACGTCGCGGTCAGACCATCCACCAGCGTTCCATAATCCGCCGGCCGTCGAAGGCCCGGACCCAGGATTGCTCGCCATGGGCGATCTTGTCGTTTTTCGCTGTCACCGCATTGGCGAACATCGGGGTGACCACGCCGCCTTCGTCGCGCAGCAGGATCTGCATGTCCCGATACATGGCCTTGCGTTTTTCCGCGTTGAGTTCACCGCGAGCGGCTACAAGAAGTTCCATGAACTTCGGGTTGTCCCACTGCGTGTCGTTCCACGCGGCACCGGTCGCATAACCGGTCGAGAACATGGTATCCTCGGTTGTGTATCCACCCCAATAGCTCGCAACCCACGGCTTCTTGTTCCAGACATTGGACCAATAGCCGTCATTAGGCTCACGGACGACTTTGATCTTGATTCCGGCCTTGGCGGCCGATGCCTGGTAAAGCTGTGCTGCATCGAGCGCACCGGCAAAGGCGGCATCTGCCGCCCTGAGTTCTATCGTGATATCGCCCAGACCTGACTTCTCCATATGGAATTTCGCCTTGTCCGCGTCATACGCCGTCTGCTCGATATCCGCGGCGTGGTAACGGTAAGACGGTCCGATGGGATGGTCATTGCCGACAACACCATGGCCGAAGAGAATCTTCTTGACCAGCTCTTCGCGATCGAGGGCGAATTTCAGAGCCTTGCGCAGGTGCAGGTTGTCAAAGGGAGGCACCGTCATCTGCATGGGGAAAACATAATGCAGCGGACCGGCGCCCTCTTCCACAGTGATGCCGGATTTCTTGGCCATCAGGTGGATCGTCTTGAGGTCAACCTGATCGATGGCGTCAACGGCACCCGTAAGCATAGCGGAGTTGCGTGCCGCGGTATCGGCGATTGTCAGAAGCTCAATCGTATCGGCGTGGGCCCGGCCTTCTTTCCAGTAGTTTGGATTACGTTCAAAATCGGCGCGGACACCAGGGTCAAACTTCTTGACTTTATAGCCGCCTGAACCACCGGCCTGCCAGTCGATGCCATTGTCCTTCGCCGGATAAATCCCGAACGTGGCCTCATTGAAGTTGAACGGGAAGTCGGCATTGCCGCCGGACAATTCGATGACGATCGCATCGGGCCCGTCTTTCTTGATGTTCGTCACCGGCGCCATGATCGGTTTGCCGACCGATTTGGTATCTTCACCACGGTGGTAATTGATCGAGGCGATAACATCGTCCGCGGTCATGGTCTTGCCGTTGTGGAACTCAACGCCCTTGCGCAATTTGAACGTCCAGATCTTGGCATCGTCCGATGCGCCCCACTCGGTCGCAAGAGATGGCGTGAGATTGCCGTCGGGAGCGAGATCTACCAGCGTGTTGGCGACACCGTAGGCCGCAACCCACTGCAGGCCATTTTCAACCTTTGCCGGATCGAGCGTATCCGAGGTCGACCCATGCCCCATGGCGAGACGCATATGTCCGCCCTTCTTCGGCGTCATGGCCAGGGCCTGATCGAGCAGGCTCGTGCTGGCGGCCAGCGCTATCCCGAGTGCGCCCGTGCGCCCGATGAACTCCCGGCGCGACATGCGCCCCTTTTTGACTTCTCCAACAAGCCATTGCGTGTGTTTGTCTTGCATCTTCACGTTTCCTTCCCTGGTACCAGATTCGATGATCTGTTTCGTTGGTGCGCTAAGAAAATTCCAGTTCAAACTT
>JAJFHC010000195.1 GCA_021775835.1 Hyphomicrobiales bacterium
ACGGCCCTGCCTGTTTGTGAACGTCCAGTTGACGACACGGCTTGTAATGAAATTCTCGTTCGGCACCATGACTTCCCGACCGTCGAAATCCTCCACCAGCGTAAAACGGGCGCCCGTATTGCGAACGAACCCCGATGTCCCGTCGTCCAGCTCGATCAGATCGCCGTCCTCTACCGAGTGCTCAAACAGCAAAATTATCCCACTGATGAAATTGGCGGCAATTTTCTGTAACCCAAAACCCAGTCCGATACCCAGTCCGCCGCCAATGACCGTGAAAGCCGTGAGATTGACGCCCAGAATGTCCATGACAACCAGGAAGAGAAAAACGTAGACAGCCAGTTGAAAAGCCTTGCCCAATAGGGAGCGGCTACTTGAACTCAGCTGGGAAATGCCTTTGAGCTTACTCTGAACCAGGCTGGACACGATGCTGGCGACCCAGAACAGAAATATGATTGCCACAATTGCTCGAAGTCCGCTCCAGACCGAGATCGAGAAGTCGCCGTATGAAAATTTTAGGCGATCTGAATCGAGGATGGCCTTCAACCCATCGAGATATCCCATCCAGCCGAGCACGATCAGGACGGCCAGAAAAACCAGGACCAAGAATTTGGCGACGCCACTTTCTTGCTTGATTATGGATGTCAGTATACTGGTCATCGTGTCGTTATCTCTTGCATTTAGGAGAGGCAGAGAGCCACGTCGCGTTGTTGTGCCGCTGGAAACCGAGACTTGTCAACAAGACGTCAACAAGCTGTATCTGCGCGGAAGTCCGGCAGTGTTCGGCTTCAATGTTGAAATAGAGTCCAACCTTCACGTTGCGCTCAGCGACCAGATAGTTTGAGAGAGAACAATCGTTGCCTGTTCGCGTGACCTGCTCATAGATCACATTGACACCTTGCGAGTTCAGGTCTCCTGCCAGCCTCATGACTTCAGCTCCTTTGGCTGACGTCCGTCCGGCAAACAGGATGGCATTGTCGCCATCACCCAGAGCTGTGTTTACGGGACTTAGGGTGGGCAGCCCGGTCAGGGTGCCCGCTTGCCCGACGTGCGCCGAGATGCCTCCGTCTTTGCCGTTTCTGTTGCTGTGCAACGCCAGGTAAACCCCTGATGGGTTCGCAGCCAATTTCATGATCGCTCGCGTCAGCGAAGAAGACGGTCTGTGACCAGCCTTGCAGACAGTTTTGTCTGTTCCGAATAGACGGTTGGGGTCCCGGCCGCCCGGTAACTTTCGGCGTTCGCCATTTTCAACAGCGACGAAACCTCCGCCATAGGCAAGCGCTGCATAAACGGCTGCATCAAAGGCCGACTGTTCATCGTCGTGTGGCACCACCCATATCGGTCCGTTTGTCCGGCTTGGATTCGTGATAATCTGGAGCCTGATTACCCCGGCTGGATCCGAAATCGTTTCCTTCGTGAAACAGAGTCCTCCACGGGATATCTTCGTTAGATTGGCACGAACGTCAACGTCGCCGTGAACAGCAGGATCGAGACATCCTTCGGGAACCTGTTTAGGCGCAGATGCTGCATGAAGTGCCGATGCAGAAACACTCAGAACGACCGCAAAAGCCAGCATAAAGACGGTAGTTTTTGACATAATCAATCCATCCAACATCGTGAACCCGAATGTTCAAAGGTGAAAGATCAAAACGGAGAAACCCGGCGAGGAGAAGTTGTCTTCAAATCGACCACCGGATTCTGGAACCGCAAGGCTCAAATTATTTCATCTTCGTCGAACAACGGATCTTCATCAAGTTGCGTCGCAAGATCGTCTATTGTTGCTTCTGCGTCCTCGCTAAGCTTGATACGCGCCGTATGAAACAATCCGTCCCCTTCATTCACGACGGGAAGGTTTGTGCGACCGATAAGCAAGCCATCGTGTTGAGCAAGCACCTCCGTTTCTATTTTACCGAATGGATCCGAGATTACTCCCAAAACGTCGCCAATCTTGACTTCTTCTCCAATTGTTTTGAAGGTACGCAGAAGCCCGCCGGCAGGCGCGCGAAGCCAATTGCTTGTGGTTGACTTGATTGAATTTACATTCGGT
Organism: Hyphomicrobiales bacterium; assembly: GCA_021775835.1. The sequence goes on from JAJFHC010000195.1 coordinate 2,045, forward strand.
TTGGCGACGCCTTTTGCAGCAATCATCCCTAGATGACGCATCACACGCAGGGTACCGGAAACGCCTGCCCTTACAGCAAGCTCGTCAAATCGCAGGCTTTCCCCTGCTTCGAAAAGGAGTATATCGACGCCCGCGTTTTGGGCCGCATCCCTAATCGATCCGGGCCTGGTTCTTGATGCAAGAATGAGCGGTGCGCCAAAGGCTTCCGCCAATGCCATGGTTTCAGGTTTCAAAGGCGTAACGCGGATCTGCGGGAGATTGGTTCGATGCAGCGCTGCAGAATGAAGGTCAATGCCGACGTCCGATTTTTTCACAATCTCTTCCATGAACAAATTGGCAAGCCGGGCGGCAAGCGAGCCTTGCGGACTGCCTGGAAAGGAGCGATTGAGATCGCGACGGTCCGGCAGATACCGGGAGTGCGCCATAAAACCGAAGGAGTTCACAATTGGGACGGCAAGCAATGTTCCCTTGACGTGATCCAGACTGGCCGAGCGCAGTAACCGACGGACGATCTCCACGCCGATGACCTCGTCCCCATGCACTGCTGCGCTGACAAACAATGTCGGCCCTGGCTTACGCCCGTGGACAACATGGACCGACATGGTAATCGGAGTATGGTCCGAGAGCACGCACACGGGCAGGTCGATGGTTTCGCGCGTGCCGGGTGCAACCGAATGTGAACCAATGTGGAAGGCTTCCCGATTAAGCACTACCCTTTACCCTTGGTCTTGGTTTTTCCGGGCTTTGCCTGAATTTCGACCAGATCGATGATCCGACCGGCAACATCGATGCCAGTCGCTTTTTCAACTCCTTCGAGACCCGGCGAAGAGTTCACCTCCATGACCACCGGACCATGGTTGGCGCGCAACATGTCGACACCACACACATTCAGCCCCATCGTTTTGGCCGCCCGAACGGCAGTTGAACGCTCTTCAGGCGAAATCTTGACCCGTTGAGCACTGCCGCCAAGATGAAGGTTCGAGCGAAAATCTTCTGCCGCCCCCGTACGTTGCATTGCGGCGACAACCTTGCCGCCAACAACCAGTGCACGTATATCTGTACCGCCGGCTTCCTTGATGAATTCCTGGACGAGAATATTCACCTTGGCCCCTCGGAAAGCCTCGATGACCGACTTGGCTGAGCGGTCACTGTCCGCGAGCACGACACCAATGCCTTGCGTTCCTTCCAGGAGTTTGATCACCAATGGCGCGCCACCGGCAAGTTCGAGAACCTCTTCGGTTTGCTTTGGATCATAAGCGAATGTCGTCACCGGCAACCCAATACCTTCGCGGGCAAGAAGTTGCATCGAACGCAGCTTGTCCCGGGACCGGCCAATGGCAACCGACTCGTTGAGTGGGTACACTCCCATCATTTCGAACTGGCGCAGCACCGCCATGCCATAATGGGTGATCGACGCCCCGATGCGCGGAATGACGGCATCGTAACCCACCAGTTTTTCACCGTTGCAGTAGATCTCCGGTCTGCGCGATGCGATGTTCATATAGCACCGCAGCGTATTGACAATATCTAGTGTATGGCCCCGCTCTTCCGCGACTTCCTTCAGTCGTTTATGGGAATAGAGATTCGGGTTACGCGCCATCATTACGATTTTCATCAATTTTCTCCTGGTTATAGTTGCGGGGGGTGTTCACTACTGCTTTCGCTTAAGCGTCCGCATAAGACCCTCGTCAAGCGGAGGCGTCTTTGCAGGTAAGTCACGCGGTGGGCCGACAAGATACGAACCACCTGGATTGACAAACAACCGCCGCCCTCGAATCGCTGTCCGTCCAAGAATCAGATCGAATTCCATATTTTCGCGATCCGCCAGCGACGTTTCCATGCGCCAATGCCGTCGTCCGAGGACAAGCGTGGTTTCGATAACGTACCTGTGCTCTGCAATACCGCTCGTGTTCTTGATCGGCCGGTCATCGAGGATACGCTTCGCACATCGCTTCCATTTTGGCGCACCCTGCAACGGAACATGAAACTCAACCCATTTCTCGCCATCCTTTTCGAAGACTTCAAGGTCTACGGCATGCAACGCAGATGTGCGCGCGCCGGTATCAATCTTCGCTTTCAGCGACGCAATTCCAAGGTCCGGCAAGCCGACGGTTTCCCGCCAGCCGATTGCCGTTAACGTTGGCGTCGGACGGTTTCCGAGGATTTTGTTCATGCAACGCAATCGTCATTCGCGCGTCGGTAGTTCACGAACGTGTTCGTGCTCATCACCACGAAGAAACTATCCATGTCGATCAGCACAAAACCCCGCTCGAGCATTGCGCGCGTCAGTTGGCGAACGTCGTCCTCATAAAGACGCCGGCGACCGGCAAGAGTACTTACCAGTTTGTTTGAAATGCGATACCGGCCCTTTGGCTTTCCGCCGAAGGCGTGGTTGTAAAGTTCCGCAAGTCTGTCGGCGACCGCATCCTGGGAGTCTGATGAAAAAGTCATGGTGTATCTATACAAGGACAAAATAAACTTGTCTATAGCAATTATTTTTCGTTTATTATACATTCTTAGGCATACAAAGAAACGCCTACCGGCGGCGTCATCGGCTTGATGCAAGGAACGTCCAGCATGCAAACACAAATGCCATCTCCCGAGGAGACAGAGGTCTCCGTCGCCGAACAGATACAGTCACTCCTTGAAGACGGAAATGCGGAAGCCTTGATGGAGCTTCTCGAGCCTTTGTCTTTCAGCGATGCCTTGCGCGAAATTCTCCATCTGACGGCTGAGGAACGTGATCGCCTGCTGTCCATGATTCCAGCGGAAATGGCCGCTGAATTCATCGAAGAGGCTCCAAGCGAGCTTGCGGCCGATTTGGTTGAGCGTCTCGAAGCAAACACTGCCGCAGAAATCATCGACGAACTCGACTCCGACGTCCAGGCTGACGTCATCGGCGAACTGGACGAGGAGGACGCGGAAGCCATCCTTGCGGAAATGGATGCCAAAGCTGCCGCCGACGTCCGCCGGCTTGCGGCCTATGACACTGACGAAGCCGGCGGACTGATGATTGCCGAGGCGTTTACGTTCCAGGAGGCCGATACTGTCGCGGAAGTGCTGCGGCGGCTTGCAACCGAAGAGGACGACTTCGAACGCTATCGGGGGC
>JAJFHC010000196.1 GCA_021775835.1 Hyphomicrobiales bacterium
CTTCGCTCAGGATATCCGCATAGCGTTTGCCGGTCGCCCGTTCAATGACCCAGGCGAGCAGGTCTGTGTTGGGCGAAACATAGTGGAACCGTCCACCGTGGCTGCCATCGCTCTGAGTCAATGTGGTGAAGAATGACCGCAGGTCAGAGGGCGTATCGCCCGGTTCCATCGGATTCCAGTTGGTGGCCTTGCGATAGTCGATGATCGGTCCCGAAGTAATGAAATAATCTTCGTCGAACAGGACGCCGGCGCGCATGTCCAGAAGATCCCTGACAGTGGCTTCGGAATAGGCTGTTGCAGCCACTTCCGGCACATAGGCTGTCACCAGAGCGGATGTGTCGAGCACGCCCCCGGCTTCAAGAATACCGGCAGCAAGCCCGAGCACGGATTTCGAGACGGACATCAGGATGTGTGGCGAGGCTGCCGTCATGCCATTTGCGTAGTGCTCAAAAACGATCTGGCCGCGATGTAGGATCACTAGACCGTCGGTATCGGTCTGCGCGAGAAAGTCTTCGAAACCGATTTCGCCCCCGTCGTCCCGGCCGATCCGAAGGCCGGCGAAATCTCCTGGAGCTTCCGGCAGTGTCCAAACGTTACCCGGATCATTGGCAATGTCGGCGGACGCTACGATTTCGCGCACATGATGAAACGCCCAGCGATTGAATGGCCCGGTTCGCCAGTTCGCAAGAGTTACCTGATGTGCGGCGTCAGGTGGGAATGAATTCATCAGAGCGGTCATGGATGCCTCGGGTTATCGCGAAGTGTTTGTGCCACCATCCTGCGCCAGACCCGCTGTCAGGGCAAAGCTTTTTGCAAGGGAAGCAAGGCCTGAGAACGGCTGCTTCACGGTATCTTAAAACCGATGCAATATGGTCATGCTCAAGCGGGTGACAAAAAACCTGCGGGGGGTGCGGCGCTGGCCGCGGAACAGGGGCAAACATGACAACGATCACATCGAAATGCCGCCCGGCGGCACAAATCACCTTGGCATTGGCCATGGCCGCCATGGTTTCCGGATGCGCCGTGGGATCGGTGGTGGTCAGTTCGGTCGAACTCGCCGGATCAGCGGTTTCTGCCACGGCGGACATTGCCGGATCGGCCATCAGCACGACGGCGGACGGGATCGGTGCCTTTACAGACTCCGAGGACGACGTAGCGGCCGATAGCGAAGAGTAACGGTCGTACTCTCCTAGCTTGCGTGAGGCCCGCGCATCTCGTGAATGGCATCGCGGATGGCGCGCCAGTCCTGAGCCTGGATCATATCCCCGCTTTGATCGAAGGTCCGCGCTTTCTGTGCGGCTTCGAATTCAGCCTTATCGCCATGGGCCTGGTAGAGCATCCGGGCATGTTCGCGTATTTGTGTCACAAGCATGTGTGCACTCCTTTTCGGTTTGCCGATACCTGAGGATGAAACACGCGTTTCCTTTCTGCCTTGGCATAGATCAAAACGAATGCGCAGCGGAAAAAGGCGGAAAAAAGTGCCGTTTCAGCCTAGTTTCCGACCATTATGTCCAAATTGACGCCTTTTTGACGGCAGATGAACGGCAGCATTGACGCTGTTCTGACAGGTCACGCCCATTTGAGGTTCTGTGAGCACGAAGCGATTATTCAGAAACAAACCCTTGTAGAAAGCGCTGTCGGTTCACTTGACCAAGACAACACAAATGGAAGAGGAACGAACAGATGAAAAAGCAGGCAATGACGGTTTTGGCTCTGGGTATCGGCGCGGTCGCACTCACCAGCACAACCTCCAATGCACAGGCAAGCGGTTGGGGTACAGGAATTAACGGCGAAGGACTCGTCCTTCAGGTCGGTCACAAACATAAGCACAAGCGCCACGGCGGCATCTATTTCAGCTTTGGTGACTATGGCAATTATGACAATCACTACTACGGCGAAAACTGCCGCTACTACAAGCGCAAGGCCCGCTGGACCGGTCGTCGCTACTGGTGGAAGAAGTACCGCCGCTGCATGTACCGGAACGGTTACTGATCACCAGGTCCCTCTTGGGGCCAGGGAGCGGAGACGAGACGATAAGGTCTGCCCATAGGCCCTCGCTGTTTTGATTGATGTTGCCGTGCCGGCGCAACCACCGGCCAATCGAAATCTGGATAGGCCACCACAACTCCAGCTCAGCGAAGCGTCTCGTCTGCCCCTGACCCCGAGCATAGAGACTTGCACTAAACCGCTCTCCGAAAGGAGGGCGGTTTTTGTCGTTTTTCGCTTTGTAAACTTGGATCATCGCAGGTTAGATGGGCGCTCACACCGAGGCTACGGTGTTGCTCTGCGGATCAGCTTCCGGAATGAATCCCCTAAGTCGCAACGTGTTTTACTCTTCGCCGCCACACTGGAGACGGTCAGCGTTTAGGGCAACGCTGCCGGTAATCTCTAATCACCCTCCCAGTTGTGGTTTTCAAAGCAATGACAATGGATAGCTGAGGTGCACCGGATTCAGAACAGGATGGATCAATCCACAGAACGAAACTCTGTTTTTCGAAACTTTTTGAAGATTTCTCTACATTGACGTTCTTTTGACAGTCGATCGTTGAGCCAATTGACGCTTGCCTGACAGGTCACGCCCATTTGAGGAAGTGTGAACACGAAGCGATTATTCGAAAGCAAATCCTTGTAGAAAGCGCTGTCGGGTTCACTTGACCAACACAACACAAATGGAAAAGGAACGGACAAATGAAAAAGCAGGTAATGACGGTTTTGGCTCTGGGTATCGGCGCGGTTGCCTTCACGAACACATCTTCAAGCGCCCAGGCAAGCGATCTGGGTGCCAGCCTTCAGAGCGAAGGTCTCGTCCTCCAGGTTGGCGGCAAGCACAAGCATCGCCACG
>JAJFHC010000197.1 GCA_021775835.1 Hyphomicrobiales bacterium
CTACCCTCGTCCCATCCGGAATTCCTTCAGCCGTCACCCGGCCCAACGGCACGGCCACGGCGCCGTCCTCGGCCACGCCTTCAAATTCATTGAAATCGCTGAAGAACCTGGCCGTCTCGGCATCCAACGGGTTGTTGTAAATTTCCCGTGGGCTGCCCGATTGAATAATCTTTCCATGCCGCATATGGGCAATCCGGTCGGCCATCTGCATGGCTTCTTCGGGATCATGGGTCACCAGGAGACTGCTCGCACGGGTTTCCTTGAGAACCGCCAGCGTTTCGTCACGAACACTGTCCCGAAGCCTCTGATCAAGACCGGAGAATGGTTCATCCATCAGCAGCACAGAAGGTCGCGGTGCAATCGCCCTGGCCAGGGCTACCCGCTGTTGTTCTCCTCCCGACAGGATATGGGGATAGGCCTTTGCATAATCCAGCAACCCGACCCTTTGCAGGGCGGACCGTGCCTCGCGCTGAGCCTCTGACCGGTCAAGTTCGCTGAGGCCGAAGGCAACGTTTTCCAGAATCGTCAGATGCGGAAACAGAGCAAAGTCCTGAAACATCAGGCCAATACCGCGCTTTTCAGGCGGAACAAAGCCGCTGGGACCGGATACCTCCAGACCGTCAAGCAGCACGCGACCACTGTTCTGGCGTTCCACACCGGCCGCTACACGCAACAATGTCGTCTTGCCGCATCCTGATGGCCCCAGCAAACACACAATCTCACCTGGAGCCAGATCAAGGTTGATATCAGTTGCCGCGACTATCCGTCCATAACTGTGGCTGACATGTTCAAATGACAGACGCGCCGCAATCGTCGCCGCGGCTGTGCCCCGTTCGCCCCACCGGTTCCGCCCGGCCTCATCGCCAGATGTATTTGTAAACTCTGTTTGCATTCAATCGGCGCTCCGGCACACCTGCTCGCCAAATCATTCGACAAATCTGTCCCGACAGTGTCGACTTATGGCGGCGTTGTACCGGTTCGTTTCACCGAACACCAGCGACTATTCAACCTGATGCATTTCCAGCGGCGGTTCCTCGTCTTCCAGCGGGTCTTCATCCTCCTCCAGCTCATCGCCATCAGAAGGCTGAGGCACATCAAAACCTTTGGGAAGATTTGTATCGAGGAGTCCAGTGCCCTTCAGTTCGCTCATACCCGGTAAATCGGAAATCTGATCGAGTCCGAAATGGCTCAAGAACTCGTTTGTCGTCCCGTATGTCACCGGCCGTCCCGGCGTGCGCCGGCGCCCGCGCATTTTTATCCACTCGATCTCCATCAGAGTGTCGAGAGTGCCCTTGGATATGGAAACACCTCTGATTGCCTCAATTTCGGCTCTCGTAACCGGCTGATGATATGAGATGATCGCCAGCGTCTCCAGAGCAGCGCGCGACAAGCGTTTTTGCTCGACCGCATGACGCTGCATGATGAAGGACAAATCGTCCGACGTTCTGAACGACCAGCCACCGGCAATTCGAACAAGATTTACCCCACGACCGCTGTAGAATTCCTCCAACTCGTTCAGCAAGGCAACCACATCCACCCCCTCGGGCAACCTTTGTGCAAGTGTCGCTTCGTTCAGCGGTTCGGCTGCTGCAAAAAGCAAGGCTTCTGCCATTCGAAGATGCTGGCGGCTGTCCGCGACGGGAAACATCGTCACATTTGACGGCAAGGCTTCGACTTCCCCAATCTCAGGTTCATCCACATCCTCAAGCGTTTGTTCAGACGTCTTGTTCATCGCAATTTTTCTCCTGACCGAACCAGCAGTCGGACCAAACATGTCCGGAAACTACGCAGCCGATACCTTTTGCCTTATAAAAATCGGCGCAAAACTCTCATCCTGTCGAATCTCAAGATGACCCTCACGCACCATTTCCAGGGATGCCGTAAAACTACTTGCTGTCACCGTCGCTCTCATCTCCGGTTCAACAAGATACTCAATCAGATACTGGTCGATCCGACTCCATTCCTTCATGGTTCCCAGGAGCCGTTCCAGACATTGCCGCGCTTCCTTTATTGACCAGACGGGAAGCTTTTTCACAGAAAGCCGCGTGTGAACCTGACGTTGACGCCGCTCGGTATAGGCCTTCAGCAAATCGTACAAATTGTCGACGTGTTCATCCGTCTTGTTGACGATGACAGCTTCGGGCGCACCACGATCAAAAATATCCCTGCCCAGTCTGTTACTCACCATGAGTTTTGCTGCCGCATCGCGCATCGCTTCAAGCTTCTTCAGGCGAAAAGCCAACAGCGCAGCAAGCTCCTCGCCTGTCGGTCCTTCTTCATCTTCGGGTTCCGGCAGTAAGAGCTTGGATTTCAGGTATGCCAGCCACGCAGCCATCACGAGATAATCCGCCGCCAGTTCGAGTCGGAGCTTTCTCACTTCCGCGATGAAGACAAGGTATTGTTCGGCAAGGGCCAGTATGGATATTTTCGTTAAGTCGACTTTCTGGCTGCGCGCAAGCGTCAACAACAGATCCAGCGGACCTTCAAATCCGTCAACATCGACCACAAGGACTTCACCACCGTCAACATTCAGCTCGACGGCCTTTACGCCCTCGGCTGAAGGTTTGTTGGACTCTGCATCGAATTCATCGACACTCATTTGCGAATCACCTGTCAATTCATGCCACAAGACGAGTTTACCCTGTGAACATACTGATTTTCAGCAAAGAATCGCAAGTTCCTCCACAAGTTCAGCGGTCTCCCACTTCTCAGGCGGCGCATATCGCCCAAGAGCGCTTTCGGAGCGAACCAGAGATTCGCCTTCCAGAAGAGGCGTTGCTTCCGCTACAGCCTCCATCTCTGCCATCAGACCGTTGCAGTGCAACGCCACATCGCAACCGGCCTTGAATGCCGCATCGGTTCTTTCTGAGAGTGTTCCCGACAGAGCTCCCATTGACAGGTCGTCAGTCAAAAGCAGGCCGGAAAAACCAATCTCTTCTCGGATGACGTCCTTGATCACGATTGGCGACAGGGTGGCAGGCCGATCCTCGTCGAAGGCTGTATAGATGACATGCGCCGTCATCGCGATCGGCAGATCCTTCAGGGTCGCAAATGCTGCGAAATCAACAGCAGACAAAGTTTCCGCGTCAGTTGTAACGACCGGCAGCCCCACGTGACTGTCCACGGACGCTCTGCCATGCCCTGGAATATGTTTGACAACAGGCAGAACGCCGCCTGTCATGGAACCTTCCGCCGCGGCCCTCGCGAGTTCTGAAATTTCCTGAACATCGCAACTGTAAGCCCGGTCACCGATGATATCGTGGGCACCTGGCTGGGGCACATCGGCAACTGGCAGGCAGTTCACGGTGATACCAACCTCGTGAAGGTCGTCGGCCATCAAACGCGCACCGTCACTGACAAGCTTCAAGGCATACACCGGATCGCGGCGATAAATTTCACCGAATGCTCTGGCCGACGGGTACTTCCGCCAAGTCGGCGGCCCGAGCCTCTGAACCCGTCCACCCTCCTGATCTATAAAGACCGGCGCATTCTCGCGATCCACGCACTCCCGGAACAATCGCGTAAGATCCATGATCTGGCCAGGCGACTCACAGTTCCGGGCAAACAGAATGAATCCCCATGGCTCGGCCTCACGAAAAAACGAGACCTCGTCATGGCTCAACACCGGCCCGGCGCACCCTGAAACAAAGGCCCTCATCGCAGCACCTTGAACGTATTGATTGCAATCACGTTCAACGGGATCTGACCAGGCAATCTGTTTCACCTGCAGCCAGGAGCGAGTCACACAATCCCCTCGCCCGCCCCTTGCCGTCGATTGGCCCCAAGCGAAGCCTGTAATAGATGCCACGGGCTTGCAGATCAGCCTTCTGGATAATCGGTTCATAACCGGCCAAGAGACCCGAATGCCTCCCGCGCAGACGCTGGTACTCCGCAATCGCCTCCGCTTCAGAGCGAAACGCCGCAATCTGAATCAAATAATCGCCTGTGCCCGTGGCCACTGCCGGCAGCGACGGTGTTGGCGCGGGTGCCGGAGCCGTGGCGATTTGCGCCGGTTCAGAGACGTTGACGGACTGCACAGCCGTCGACGGCGCCGCTGAGGGCGTATCCGCGGTTCGCGGTGTCGGCGTAAGGTTTATTGGTCCCGTTGACGACGAGGAACTATTATTGGTTGCAACACGGGTTACACGCTTTGGCGCCGGCGGTTTGTTGCGAGGTACCGGCGGAGACGGTCGCGTCGTGTCCCGCACAGGTTCCGGATCGGGCGGCGACACCGTCTCCACCCGCAAATCTGGCACCGGACTGGTCGGTTCAGGTGCCGGTTCATCGGTCGCTGTAGTATCGTCTGGCGCTGTTGGCGTCGGAACGATGGGCGTACCAACCGAACTCGCGGAATTGTCACTGGTGGGCTGCAGCAAAGCAATGGCATCGTCTCGACCGTTATCGATCGACGTATTCACATCGGTATCATCGGGAGAAATTGGTGCGGGCGGAATTTCAAGGCTGGTCGTCGCATCCGATCCGGTTTGTCCCTGGTCACTGCCAGCGTTACCGGAGTTCAGGTCAATTACCCCTTCTTCGCGGGATACGATTTGCTCGTCGACAGTGCTCTTCTCACCAACGATCCGATCATATATCAGCTTGTTCTGATGCGGAATTTCTTCACCACCGGGCTCATCCGGAGCAACACGCGTCGCTGCTTCATCCAGTTTCACAATAGGAATTCGGCCGTCACCGCCATCGGAGAACATTTGATAAGCGAAAATGAGGCCACCGGCGATGACGGCGACACCCGCCAGGGATGCCACCAGCAGCAATGGTTTTTTGCTGCTTCCTTTCGCCTCGAAGTCGTTGAAGGTTCCGGAATAGTCCGGTTTGGCGCCTCGGTCGCTGGCATCGACATCCGCCCTAAGGTCGGAGAAACTGTCCACAGCCGGTTCCGGATCGCCATATTCTTCATCAATATAGGGCTCAGGAGCAACGGCTGGAAACCCATTCCTATCTCCCTGAGTGAGTTCGGCTTCTTGAGGATCAATTGGATCATCGTAGTTCGGCAAAGGCTCAAAATCATCCAGATCACCAAAGGGATCGTCTTCGGCTTGAGCCGGGGGTCCAGCAAGCTGATCATCTGGTGCCGGATCATAAGGGTCCGAATAGAACTCCTGATGCGGTTCTTGACCGTGTGGTGTCATCCCGGGTTGAGATTGATCATCACCATAGTCCTGGTATTGATCGTACTGGCCAACCGGAGCATCGGTAGCTTCATGCGCCTGATAGGTTTCCCGGGGCACAGGCCCGAAGTCCTGCTCATCGTCGGCATAATTCACCGTTGACGGCGCAGACGCTGCAGCGTCATCTTCAATGTAATACTCGGTTTGGGGCACAGGCGCCGGCATAGGTGCAGGCGGCGGCGCATAGTCGTCAGGACTGTTTTGCCGCAGACTAGGGGCCTGCTGGCCGTAATCATCCGGACCAACCGCCGCTGGAAAATCATCCACGCGCTGAGGCTGTGTCTCTTCGCGGGCGCGTGTGCCACGCGAAGAAAAGTCCACACGGGAGCGGCGACGGATCACTTCCGCAGGCTTGGCTTCGCCACGAGGTGCCGGAACACCGGCATCCGAATGGTTGGCAATTTCGTTTGACGGTTCGAAGTTGGCGTTTTCGCCTTCTTCCAGCAAATCAAGAGGCAATCCCTTGTCGCCGATTTCGTCCAAATCATAGGCCTTCGGAGGCTTGGAAAAACGGCTGCGAAAGTTCTGGCCCAGTCGACTGTTTTCAACGGGCGCTCTAGTGTCCGCAGGACCTGAAGGCATAACGGACTCGGGCTCAGCGCTCCGGCCGTCCGACCCGGAATGCGTATCGTTTTGCTCCACGCGCCAGGATGGTTCTCTGCTGCCTGGTCGGGTGCGCTCAATTCTGGCGGAAGCCGGTGCGCCGTCGCCCCTGGCGGAAAATCCGCTGCTCCTGCCGTCAGGCGCCGGGGCATCCTGTCTTGTACTGTACGAAGGCCGCGTGCGGACGGGATCCCCGGCGTTCTCCGATGATGTTTCGATTGGCACTTTCCGCTCACGCATTGAAACACGGGCCGGATCATTGCCGGTCGCAGATTGTTGAAACGTGGAAGGCGAGCTTCCTGTCTGGGAAAAACGGTCCCGGGTAATTGAGGGCGCAGACACAGACCGACCGCCCGTGTCACCCTGACCGGCGTCGTTCTCGCGGGAAAACCTGCCGGTCCGTTCAAAAGATCGGCTACGTCCACCCGGGTCCGCGCTTCCCTGTGAAGTCTGGCCCGCATAGGGATCGGCTTTGGCTTCCTTACTCGCTGCGCGCTGTGCGTCAACGCGTTCGCGCTCGCGACGAAGCCGGCTAAGGCCCGTTTCGCCACCACCCGAAGTACCACCTGACGAGAATGGCCCGCCAGACGATCCCTTCGAATTGAACGGAGGTTCGTCTCTGTCCATTGCTTACTCTGGTTACCTCATCTCTTCGATCGCCTGGACTCCCAGGATTCCGAGCCCCCCGGCCAGCACTACTGCGACCGCTCGAAGTAAGCCCAATCGGGCCATTGTAACATCTTTGTCATCTGCCACGATAAATCTCAATTGCGGCGACTCTTTGCCTTTGTTCCACAACCCGTGAAACTCACTTGCGAGTTCGTACAGGTAGAATGCAACCCGGTGCGGCTCATGTGCGGCGGCCGCCGAATGCAGCACACGCGGATACTCCGCCAGACGCTTGATAATCGCCAATTCTGCAGCATCAGACAACCTTTGGTACGGCGCGCCCATCAAAGATGCTGCCTCCAGCATACCATTCTTGCCCGCATCCGTGCTCATGACCGCAGCCGCGTTCTTGAAAACAGAGTAAATGCGGGCATGTGCGTATTGTACGTAGAATACAGGATTATCGCGTGATTGTTCAGTAACTTTCTTAAAATCAAAATCCAGCGGTGCATCGTTCTTGCGATACAGCATCATGAAGCGCACCGAACCTGGGCCAACCTCGTCGACCACATCGCGCAAGGTGACAAAGTCACCAGACCGCTTCGACATCTTAATCGGCTCACCGCCGCGGTAAAGGCGTACCAATTGGCAAATCTTCACATCAAGACTGCCCTCGCCCGCCGTGACGGCCGTCACCGCAGACTGCATCCGCTTTATGTACCCACTATGATCGGCTCCCCAAACATCGATCATATCCTTGAAGCCACGCGAATACTTGTCCGCATGATAGGCGATGTCGGAGGCGAAATAGGTGTAATTGCCATCTGATTTCACGAGCGGACGGTCGATGTCGTCGCCGAATTGGGTTGCTCTGAACAGCGTCTGCTCACGGTCCTCCCAATCTTCCGGCAACTGGCCCTTTGGCGGCGGCAAGTGTCCCTCGTAGACCAGATCCCTCGACCGCAGGTCCTCGATCGTCGATTGGATGACATTGTTCTTCTTGTCGGCCAGAGACCTTTCCGAAAAGAAGACGTCATGCTTGATGTTGAG
>JAJFHC010000198.1 GCA_021775835.1 Hyphomicrobiales bacterium
CACGGCCGGTCAGTGCCGGAGTGAAAACACACACGAAACGCATGCGGGTATACGCTTTCAGCCGGTGTTTTTCGTGCTTGTCGAGCGTGTACATGGTGCCGGCCTTGAGCGGAAAGACTTCACCGGTTGCCACATTCTCCACTTCGCCTTCGCCCTCGATGACGTAGTTGGCTTCCACATGGTTTTTGTACCAGAGGATCTGTTCGGCGCCGGCTTCCGTGGTCGTCTCCGTCATGGTGAAGCCGAGACCGTCCTCGGCCAGCAGAAATCGCCGGCTTGCCCAGACCGGGCCGCGAACGTCCCGGTCTGTTTCAAGGATATCCTCCAGGCGTGTTACGATCATGACGGGTCTCCGATGTTGTTTGTTCTGGGAGCACAGGGTTTTCCGGAAACCGCTTGCCGTCAAGCGGTAAAATCCTGATCACCAATCCGTGTGTTGAATATGAACGGGTGGAAGCCATGTTCGGTATGCTGAACAACCAACGGGAGGGCTGAGCCATGGCCGTACAGGCACAGAAGATCACATTTCAGGGTAGCAGCGGTGGAGATCTTGCCGCCCGGCTCGAGCTTCCCGACGGGCCGGTTCGTGCCTACGCGGTGTTTGCCCATTGCTTCACGTGTTCAAAGGACGTCTTTGCAGCTTCACGCATTGCCGGTGCTCTCGCAGAACATGGAATCGCGGTCTTGCGTTTCGACTTCACAGGCCTAGGCGCAAGCGACGGTGAGTTCGCGAATACCAACTTCTCATCCAATGTGGCAGACCTGGTGAAGGCGACAGACTTTCTGCGCGACAACTATGAAGCTCCGAAAATCCTGATCGGTCACAGCCTTGGCGGTGCCGCTGTCCTGGCCGCCGCCGGGGACGTGCCGGAAGCCCGGGCTGTGGCGACCATCGGCGCACCGGCTGAAGCTGCACACGTGATCCATAACTTTGGTGCAAAGATCGACGAGATTTCCGAGCACGGTGAGGCAGAAGTATCTCTGGCGGGCAGGTCGTTCACGATCCGCAAGCAGTTTCTCGAAGACCTTGAGAAACAACGCCTGGAAGACCGGATCGCATCCCTGAAGAAGGCGCTGATCGTGTTTCACAGCCCCCGGGATGCAACTGTGGGGATCGAGAACGCAGGGGCAATTTTCGCTGCGGCGAAACACCCCAAGAGCTTCGTGTCGCTTGACGATGCCGATCATCTCCTCTCCCGCCGGACGGATGCGATCTATGTGGCCAGTGTCTTGAGTGCGTGGGCAACCCGGTACATTGATGACGTGCAGGACAAGGAGACTGAAGCCGCACTGGGCCCGGGTGTGACGGAAGTGACAGAAACCGGTCACGGCAAGTTTCAGCAACAGATCCGCGTCGGCCGCCACCGTCTTCTAGCCGATGAGCCCGAGAGCTACGGCGGTCTGGATTCCGGTCCGTCGCCTTATGACTACCTGGCCACGGCCCTTGGGGCCTGCACAACCATGACCATGCGCATGTATGCCGAACGCAAGGGCTTCGATGTTGACCGGCTTTCTGTCGAGGTTTCGCACGCAAAGGTTCATGCCGAGGATTGCGTCGAATGCGGCGAGCATCGCGAGGGGCGGATTGATCGTTTCGACCGCGTCATCACGATCGACGGTGCCGTAGACGAAGACACCAGGCAGCGGTTACGTGCAATCGCGGACAAATGCCCCGTCCACAAGACGTTGGAAGCCGGCTCTGCCGTGGTGACGACCCTGAGTGGCAAGACCTGAGGTCTTTCGCTTGAACAACTTTAGTGCCAGATTGTCCTTCCAGCACATGGCAGGAAGACGATGAGCCAAGCTGACCATGAGTATTGTTGCGGCGGAATTGCAAACTGGCAATTCTTCGAAGCGTCCAAACAGAGGTGACACCATGATCCTTTATGCCCTTCCCGTCAGTACCTATAGCGCCAAGATTCGCATGCAACTGCAGTTGAAGGGCATCGACTATGAAATGGTGCCGCCCCCCGGTGGCTACAGCACGCCGGAATACATGAAGATTGTGCCACTCGGAACCATCCCCGCAATCAAGGACGGCGATTTCTGCATCAGTGAATCCGGCGTGATCGCGTCTTATCTGGAAGACAAGTTTCCCGAACCGTCGTTGTCTCCAGGCGATGCTGCCGACCGCGCTCGTCAGCGTTTCATGGCGCAGTACCACGATCTCTGGCTGGAACCGCATCTGCGCCGCACGTTTGCGCATGTGGACCCGACGTCGCGTGATTCTGCTGTTTCCGATGCCCTGCTTGACAAGTTTCAGGAACGGATAGACGCAATGGAGGGTCTCATAGAACCTGCCCCCTACATGTGTGGAGACCGGATATCGATTGCAGATCTTGCATTCCCTGCAACCTTTACGCTCTCACAATTGATGTTTCCCATATTTGGCCGCGACGTCAGTTTCGGACCGAAGGTGCAGGCTTGGCGCGAAGCCATCTATCAGAACCCTGTTGTCAAGGCGATCACCGACGAGAGCCGTCAGGCGACGCTCGACTGGATGAACAGCGGCGGTGGCTGACAGGGATGCATTCCTTTGGGTCTATGCAGTTTAGTGCAGACAGAAACGGACAATGCAGACAACCGAATTGGACCCACGTGTCCGCAATCGCTACGGTCGCATCCGTTCAATCTGACTGAGAATTGGGAACGCCATGCCGTTTGTGACGCGCACCGCAATAGCCTTCGCTGTTCTTTTGGTTCTCACGCTCCCGGTCAGCGCTAACCCGGACGCCAAGCCCGTGTTTGAACGCATCGCGGAACGGTTGTCGCTGATGAAATCGGTTGCCGCCTGGAAACGGGCCAGGAGTGTTGCCGTAGAGGATCTTGCCCGAGAAGCGGTGGTTCTTGAGAAAGCAACCAGAGGCGCAGAGAAACACGGGCTTGCGGCAGATACCACAAGACCGTTCTTTGAAGCCCAGATTCTGGCGGCCAAGGACATTCAGAATTGCTGGATTGGACGATGGAACAAGGATGAAGCCTCGGTTCCGGATTCCGTACCGGATCTGAAGACAGAAATCCGCCCTAAACTCATTACCGTCGGTGCAGCCCTCGTCGCGGAAGTCACATCGGCCCTGAACGCTGGCGTCGAATTCGGTGAGGACAAAACGGCCGATTTTGACAGAATTGTTGTTCTTGACTGTCTGTCGCCAGAGACACGGGGCAGGATTTATCGGAAACTCGGGGCAATTCGTCTCGCAAGGTGACACGAAGATCCTTGGCGGCCTAGCGCAAATCGCTGCACCGCCAGACCAACATCGTTTCATTACCAACAATTAATGCCGCCGAAAGGTGCATGTAAGGCGCGGCTACCCATATTCCCCTCCAGACCTAACACCCACGGGAGACCGAATA
This sequence comes from Hyphomicrobiales bacterium, assembly GCA_021775835.1. Next base: position 3,355 of record JAJFHC010000198.1, read on the forward strand.
TGTCAAAATCCTCACCCTCATCCAATTCCTCGAAAACCCAGAAGAACACCAGGCAATCCGGCGTCAACCGGGTGCGTCTCGCTGTCGTGGCCACTGGTGTGGCAGCCGCAATCGGCCTGACCGTTCCGGCCATGACGTCATCCAGTGTCACGGCGCTGGCGGCCGCCAACGCCCAGGCCTTCAAATATTCGCCAACCGGCCTTGCCGACCTCGTCGACGAAGTCAAACCTGCCGTCGTGAGTATTGTCGTCGAAGGCTCGAACAATTCTCAAACATCGCGCAATCGTGGCGTCCCGAAAATACCAGGCCTGCCGAAGGGCCATCCGTTCAACGACTTCTTCGACAAGTTCGGACAGGCACCCAAGGGTGAAGGCGGCGAACGCCGCCGCCCGCGCTCCATGGCCCAAGGGTCCGGCTTCTTCATCTCTGCGGACGGTTACGTCGTCTCCAACAACCACGTGGTCGACGACGCCAGCAAGATCCGCATCGTGACCCATGACGGCAAGAAATACGACGCCGAACTTATCGGAACCGATCCAAAAACTGACCTTGCACTTTTGAAGGTCAAGGCGGACGTGTCCTTCAAATTCGTCAATTTTGCCGAACGTGACGCACGAGTTGGCGACTGGGTCGTGGCAGTCGGTAACCCATTCGGTCTCGGAGGCACCGTAACCAGCGGCATCATCTCGGCGCGTGGCCGTGAGATCGGATCTGGACCTTATGACGATTACCTGCAGATCGACGCCGCCATCAACCGTGGTAATTCGGGCGGTCCGGCCTTCAACCTCAACGGCAGTGTTGTTGGTGTGAACACGGCCATCTTCTCGCCATCCGGCGGTAATGTGGGGATCGGTTTCGCCATCCCGTCGAACATTGTCGAACAGGTCATCGCGGACCTGAAGGACGATGGTAAAGTGACACGCGGTTGGCTCGGCGTGCAGATTCAGCCCGTGACAGAAGACATCGCGGACAGCCTCGATCTGGCCTCCGCCGACGGTGCCATGGTGACCCTGGTCACCGAAGACTCGCCTGCAGAAAGGGCCGGTTTGAAAGTTGGTGATACCATTCTTGAACTCAACGGCAAGACCGTCAAGAATCCCAGGGACCTGGCCAAGAAGGTCGCGAAGATAGACCCGGGCTCCAAGGCCGATGTGTTGGTGTTGCGCAACGGTCGGAAACAGACACAGTCTGTCAAGATCGGGACGTTGCCGGGGGCTGCAAAGCTGGCGTCCAGTTCACCGAGCAAGCCCAAGAAATCGAAAGTGGCCTCGCTTGGCCTGACCCTGACGACGACGGATGCAGGTGACGGTGGCGGCGTTGTGATCGCTGAAGTCGACCCGGACGGGCCGGCCGGGCGCAAGGGCATCCGTCGGGGTGACCAGATCCTCGAGATAGGCGGCAAGCCGGTCAGCACACCGCGTGACGTTCGCCAACGCCTCGACACCATAGAGGGAGAGGGCCGGAAGAAAGCCCTGTTCCTCATCAAGTCGGGCAACGATCAGCGCTTCATCGCCCTGCCGATCAAGGTTGCCTAGATCGGGGTGATCGCTCTCCTAATGTTGGAGTGGAGCAAAACGCCAATTGCCGGTTCCCCGTTTGGGGGGCCGGCGCGCCGTACCGAAATTGCCCGGACCAGGCCATATCCATTGCTGTTTTCCAAGGATGTGGCTCAATCCACCTTCGGTAGCCCCTGCAGGCAAGATCCGGTGCGGTTGATTGCAGGAAGGGAAAATTTCATGACCACCGCAAATAATGTACAAAAAGCAGCGCGCCGATTGGTATATTCTGACCGGAAATCTCAGGACACGACAAATGACCGGCAAAACGCCATGCGCATACTGGTGATAGAAGACGACCGCGAAGCAGCGAGTTACCTGGTCAGGGGCCTCAAGGAAAGCGGTCATGTTGCCGACCATGCCACCGACGGCGAGGATGGCCTTGCCCTGGCGCGGGAGAATGTCCACGACGTTCTGATTGTCGACCGGATGTTGCCCAAACTCGACGGCCTGTCCCTTGTTGAAACGTTGCGCGCGGAATCGATAAAGACACCGGTTCTTTTCCTGAGCGCCCTTGGCAAGGTTGATGACCGGGTCGAGGGACTGCGCGCCGGAGGCGACGACTACCTCTCAAAGCCCTACGCTTTCTCCGAACTCCTCGCCCGTGTCGAAGGATTGTCACGGCGGGCACAGTCGGAAGACGCCCAGACGAAATACCAGGTCGGTGACCTGGAAATCGATCTTCTGGCAAGGACCGTTTCGCGGAAAGGCGACTCCATCGCGCTGCAGCCCCGTGAATTCAGGTTGCTGGAATACCTCATGAAACACGCCGGCCAGGTGGTGACCCGCACCATGCTTCTCGAAAACGTCTGGGACTACCACTTCGATCCCCAGACCAATGTAATTGACGTTCATGTTTCCCGGTTGCGGTCGAAGATCGACAAAGAATACGAAACGCCGCTGCTTCATACTGTGCGCGGCGCGGGATATACGATCCGCGATGAATCTGCGTAACCTTCTCAGGACATCAACTTTTCGCTTGGTGGCGCTCTATCTGTTTTTGTTTGCAGTGTCCTCCGGCACGGTACTTGGCTACATCTACTGGAACACCGCAGGTCTACTCGAGCGCCAGACCGATGATACGATCCGCGCCGAGATTACCGGTCTCGCCGAGCAGTACGGCCAGGGTGGTCTGCGGCGGTTGGTGCAGACGATCGATATCCGCAGCCGCGATGCCGGCGACAGCATCTATCTGGTTGCTGATTTCATTGGCCGGAAGGTTTCCGGCAATCTGACATCCTTGCCGGAGAATTTGCCCGAAGGTGAGGGTTGGGTCGAATTTCCCTACGCCGCCGGCAGTGAAGGGGCAAAATCCCATGACGCACGCGCTTACCTGTTTCGTCTGCGCGGTGGATTCCTGCTGCTGGTTGGTCGCGACGTCCACGACCGGCGATATTTTACCGGCCTGATTCGCCAGACTCTGTTCTGGGCGCTTGGCTTGACTCTGGCGCTCGGGATCGCCGGCGGGTTTCTCATCAGCCGTAACTTCCTCAACCGGATCGATTCCATCAGCCAGACCAGTCGGGCGATCATGCGCGGCGACCTGTCCGAGCGCATGGCGATCACCGGCACCGGCGATGAACTCGACACGCTTGCCATCAGCCTGAACGACATGCTCAATCAGATCGAGCGTCTTATGACCGGCATGCGTGAGGTGTCGGACAATGTTGCCCATGATCTCAGAACCCCGCTTACACGAATCAGGGCCCGTCTGGAGGATGGCCTCCGGCAGCCCGAAACGCTTGATCCCCGACAGCGGGAAGTTTTGGAGCGCACCATCGAGGAGGCTGATCAACTCCTGAAGACGTTCAACGCCCTGTTGAGTATCGCACGTACGGAAGCCGGCGAAGGCCGTTCAGAAATGGCGTCCGTTGATGTCGGTGAAATTCTCCTGGATCTGGCCGAACTCTATGAGCCGATAATCGAGCATGAAGGTGGCACTCTGAAAGTCTCTGCAACCTCGGGGCTGGTCGTGCATGGTGACCGTCAGCTCATTTCCCAAGCGGTATCAAACCTGCTGGACAACGCCATCAATCATGCGTCAGGTCAGGAGAATGAACCTGTCCACATCGCCCTGGAAGGGAAGACCGCCGACGGTCGCGTAACAGTATCCGTGGCTGACAACGGACCGGGAATCGCCGTCGCAGACCGTATCCGTGCCATGGATCGGTTTGTCAGGCTTGACGAAAGCCGTTCGAAACCCGGTAGCGGTCTCGGGCTCGCCCTCGTGCGCGGCATCGCCGGTCTCCATGGCGGGATGTTTGAGTTGTTGGACAACAACCCGGGCCTGCGCGCGAACCTTTCAATACCGGAAAGAGCGTGAGTGCTCGGTTGTTGGCGGCAAGGTGATCTCGCAATCACTTGTTTGCCGTTTTTCGATTCACCAGTGCCACACCAATGAAAATGAGTATCGTTCCCAGATAATCCCAGGGACCGATCTCCTCTCCAACAATGATGACTCCGATGAGAATGGCGACCACCGGTGGGATGTAGGCCACCGATGAGGCGGAAACCGCACCCAGTTTGTCTATGATGTAGTAGTACATGATGTAGGCGAGGCCGGTGCCGAGCAGTCCAAGGCCGACAACGACCCCCGCCGCCACATGGACGTCCTGCCAGACATTTCCAATGCCCCCCAGATCGGTGACAAACGACAGGATCACCAGGCTCAGGCCGAGCTGGTAGGTGATCAGGGCAGGGGCCGGAATATCGAGGGGCATCAGGTATTTTTTCACATAGACGAATGACGCGCCGACACTCAGGGAGCCAATGGCCGCGTACAGCACCCCTTCGATGTTGGTGGCGGCTATCTCGGTGCTGAACGGACGGGCGATCAGGAGAACGCCAAGAAACCCAATGGCAATGCCAGTGAACTTGAGACCCGTCGCTTTTTCTTCGCTGATGAACAGTACCGCAAGGAGAAAGGAGAAAATGGGTGTCAATCCGCTCAAAGCGCCAGTGACACCGGATAGCAACAGAGCCGAACCTTTGACGAAGCCATAGTAATAGCCAATGGTTCCCACAACCGCCATGAACAGAAAGTGGCCAATATGTTTGAGGTCGGCCCATTTCAGCAAATTCTTGGCGGCGGCGTAGAGGGCAACGGGGATGAGGCCAAACAACACTCTGAGCCAGACAATCTGGAATGGCGATATGAGATCGGACGCCATCTTCATGTAGATGAAGTTGCTGCCCCAGACGATGCCGAGCAGCCAGAACATGGCCAGCGCTAGAAATCTCATAAGGAGTGCTTCATGGGATCAAGCACCATAGCGCCTGCGAACCACCCGTCAATCTACTGTTCGGGACCACGCCCTGCGTCGTTCGTCTTCCGTGAGATAAATGCAAGTGCGGCGCTTCAGAGTGAACTGAAACGCCGCAATACTTCTTGTTTTTTGGAGCCCGGATCGTCGCTTGTACGCCGGCGCCGAAAGACCCTTCCGCTGCGATCAGGCCAGATCGAAGCGATCGAGGTTCATGACCTTGGTCCAGGCCGCTACAAAGTCACGGACGAAAGTTTCGCCCGAGTCGTCGCATGCATAGACTTCGGCAAGCGCCCGGAGTTGCGAGTTCGAACCAAACACGAGATCGGCTCGGGTGCCGGTCCATTTGACGTCACCCGACGCGCGGTCCTTTCCTTCGTAAGTACCTTCAGAACCCGATGCCGGCGCCCACTCTGTGTCTCTGCTGAGCAGATTCACAAAGAAGTCATTGGTCAGGGTTTCGGCCCGGTTGGTCAGGACACCGTTCTTGGATCCATCCGCATTGGTGTTCAGAACCCGCATGCCGCCAACCAGAACTGTCATTTCCGGTGCTGTCAGCGTCATCAGTTGGGCACGATCCACCAGGAACTCTTCCGTCGGACGGTTCTGACCACCCTGAGCATAGTTTCTGAAGCCGTCGGCGAACGGTTCGAGAACCGCAAACGACTCCTCGTCGGTCTGGTCCTGTTTGGCATCCGTACGGCCTGCCGAGAAGGCAACCTCCACGTCGTGGCCGGCGGCCTTTGCTGCTTTTTCCACACCGGCACAACCGCCAAGAACGATCAGGTCAGCGAGAGATACCTTTTTGCCGCCTGAATTGAACTCAGCCTGGACGCCTTCAAGTGTCGACAGTACAGATGCCAACTGGCTCGGGTTGTTGGCTTCCCAGTTCTTTTGCGGGCTCAGGCGAATGCGTGCCCCGTTGGCCCCGCCACGCTTGTCGCTGCCGCGGAATGTTGCCGCAGATGCCCAGGCTGTGGATACCAGTTGGGACACCGACAGTCCTGAGTCCAGGATCTTGGCTTTGAGACCAGCCACATCCTGCGCGCCGATCAGGTCGTGATCGACCGCCGGAAGAGGGTCCTGCCACAGCAATTCTTCTGCCGGAACCTCCGAACCGAGATAACGCGAGATTGGTCCCATGTCGCGGTGTGTCAGCTTGTACCAGGCTCTGGCAAAGGCATCCGCCAGTTGGTCGGGGTTTTGGTGGAAGTGCCGCGAAATCGGCTCGTAGATCGGATCCATCCTCATCGCCATATCAGCAGTCGTCATCATGGGTGCATGCGTTTTCGATGGGTCGTGGGCATCCGGCACGGTGGTCTTCGCCGACGCGTCGGTCGGTGTCCACTGGTTGGCCCCGGCAGGACTCTTGGTCAGTTCCCACTCATAGCCGAACAGCACGTCGAAATAACCGTTGTCCCATTTTGTCGGATTGGTGGTCCATGCGCCTTCAATACCACTGGTGATGGCGTCGCCGGCGTTGCCTCTGCCCATGCTGTTCTTCCAGCCCAGGCCCTGTTCTTCGAGGGGTGCCCCTTCGGGCTCCGGACCGACAAACTGATTGGGATCGCCCGCCCCGTGTGCCTTACCGAAAGTGTGGCCGCCGGCAGTGAGGGCAACGGTTTCCTCGTCGTTCATCGCCATCCGCGCAAAGGTTTCGCGGATGTCCCGGCCTGACGCCACCGGATCGGGATTGCCGTTCGGGCCTTCCGGATTCACGTAGATCAGACCCATCTGAACCGCACCGAGTGGGTTGGCAAGCTCACGGTCGCCACTGTAGCGCTCGTCGCCGAGCCAGGTCGTTTCCGGTCCCCAGTAGATGTCCTCTTCCGGTTCCCAGATGTCTTCGCGCCCGCCGGCGAAGCCGAAGGTCTTGAAGCCCATGGATTCCAGGGCGCAGTTGCCGGTCAGGATCAGCAGGTCGGCCCAGGAAATTTTCTTGCCGTACTTCTTCTTGATTGGCCAAAGCAGGGCCCGTGCCTTGTCCAGGTTGCCATTGTCCGGCCAGCTGTTGAGCGGTGCAAAGCGTTGCGAACCGGTCGACGCGCCGCCGCGGCCATCAAAGGTCCGGTAGGTCCCGGCACTGTGCCAGGTCATGCGAATGAACATCGGTCCGTAGTGTCCGTAATCGGCCGGCCACCAGTCCTGGGAATCTGTCATCAGGGCCTTGAGGTCTTGTTTGACCGCCTCAAGGTCGAGGCTCTTGAATTCCTCGGCATAGTTGAAGGCTTCGCCCATGGGGTCGGTCATGGGTGAATTCTGGGACAGAATTTTCAGGTTCAGCTGGTTTGGCCACCAGAACTGGCTCGGCCTTGTTCCAACCGCTGTGTGTCTGTTGGCCCCGCCCATCACCGGGCACTTGCTATCGCTGTCCATTATGCGTTCCTATCCTGTTCTGAAATTTGTGGCTCTGTTCGGTACATGAATATCATGAATTCTGGAGATGTGATCCGGATTCGGCGCCAATGCAATGACAATTGGCTGGTCACGCGGAATGCCCCGATCACCGGGTATCTTGGGAATATCCATAGCGAAGCTGCCACCGGAATTGGCGATTGTAAAGCCCCTTTTCACGGTGCGTTTCACTCACAGAAACTCTCGTCTGAGGCGAGCGGCAAGGATGATCGCATTAGCCGTGCGGATTGTACGATGTGACATGCTGGCGGTGGGTCCCGTCAAGATAAGGATCACGACAACATCGAGGGTTGTTCAATGTTGCATTCAATTTGAACCGGACATGAATTAGCATAGGCTCTGTCTCAATTCAGGGGTGGCGTTTCATGTCCGAATCAGTTTGCGCAACATTTCAGGAATTGCCGCCGCCTCTCGACCCTGAGCGTGCGGCAAGACTGATGGTAGAATTGTTTGGCGAGGGCGGGCAAAGCCAAAATATCGAAGACCGCAGGCAAATCGCCGAACTGGCTCGTAAGAACCCCGCCCTCATGGCCATGATCGTCCTGATTTACGATGCCTCGCCTCACGTCGCGGGATTAATGGAGCGTTTTCCGACGGCTGCCCTGTCAATCTTTCAGGACGGGCCTGAGCATGTCTATGCGGCGGGCCTTGCCAACGCCCGAAATCTCGATCCGGCGGCCGGCGAGGCTGAAATCATGCGCACGCTCCGCCAGGCGAAAGCCCACGTGTCACTGGCAATCTGTATTGCCGATTTGGCGGGCCTCTGGCCCGTCATGAAAGTTACCGACGCCCTGACACGGTTTGCCGATGCCGCCCTCAACGGTGCCGTCGACTGGCTGCTGGCGCAGGCGCAACGGTCAGGCAAGTGGCAGCCTGTTGATGCCGGGAATCCCAGCATCGACAGCGGCTATGTGATTCTGGCCATGGGAAAACACGGTGCCTTCGAGTTGAACTACTCCAGCGACATCGATCTCATTGTCTTCTACGACCCCACGGTGGAGGCCCTGGCGGAAGGCACCGAAGCCTCGACTTTTTTTGTCCGCGTGACGCGCCAATTGGTCAAACTGCTGCAGGACCGGACCGGCGACGGCTATGTGTTCCGGGTGGACCTGCGGTTAAGACCTGACCCCAGAGCGACCAATGTTGCCATCGCAATCGAAGCCGCCGCCCAGTATTATGAGACCTTGGGGCAGAACTGGGAGCGCGCCGCCATGATCAAGGCGCGCCCGGCGGCAGGTGATATCCCGGCAGGCGAGGATTTCCTGAAACGTCTGGCGCCTTTCGTCTGGCGCAAATACCTGGATTACTCGTCAATCGCCGACGTCCATTCCATGAAACGCCAAATTCATGCCTTCAAGGGGCATGGTGAGATTGCGGTCTACGGCCACAATATCAAGCTGGGCAGGGGTGGTATTCGCGAGATCGAGTTCTTCGTTCAGACCCAGCAGCTGATTGCGGGCGGACGTGCGCCCCATCTCAGGGGGCGTGAGACCCTCGTTAATCTGGAGGTTTTGTCTGAAAACGACTGGATCACGCCATCCGTCGCCGCGGAGATGCGAGAGGCCTATCTGTTTCTGCGCCATGTCGAACACAGACTCCAGATGCAGGGCGACGACCAGACCCATGTCCTGCCCACGTCGATCGAAGATATGGAGAAGTTCGCCCGGTTTGCAGGCTTCGCCTCGCGTGATGTCTTTGCCGCGCAATTGCTGGATCAACTTAACACGGTGCAGTCGCATTATGCTGTGCTGTTCGAGCATGCCCCCACATTGGGCAACGAAGACGGCAGCCTTGTCTTCACCGGCGGTGACGACGATCCCGACACGATTGAAACCCTGCACAACATGGGTTTCCAGAAACCATCTGAGATTTCGGCTACCATCAGGGGCTGGCACTTCGGGCGTTACGCCGCCACCCGCAGCGAACGGGCAAAGGAGAAACTCACCGAGCTGATGCCGGCCCTGCTGCGGGCACTGTCGGAAACACTCGAGCCTGATCGCGCGTTTCTGGCATTCGACCGGTTCCTCGCCGGACTGCCGGCCGGGGTTCAGTTGTTTTCCCTGCTCTGGTCAAATCCGAACCTGTTGCAGCTGCTCGCCGGCATCATGGGTGGCGCACCACGTCTGGCAAGTGTCCTGGGCCAGAAGCCGCAAGTGCTGGACGCGGTTCTTGATGCGGGATTCTTTGGGCCGCTTCCCGATATGGACGAGTATCGGCATATTGTCGCCGACCGGATCCGGACGGCCGACAGTCTGGAATTGGGCCTTGATCTTGCCCGTCTCCACGGCAACGAACAGGCTTTCCGTATCGGCGTGCAGGTGCTCACGGGAACGGCCTCCGCTTACGAAGTGGGGCGGGCCTACTCTGACCTGGCGGAGAGCGAAATCGCCGGGTTGCTTGACCTTGTCGCCGGCGAGATCCAACGCCGCCACGGCAAGATTGCAGGTGGCCAGGCCGCGGTTGTCGCCATGGGGAAACTCGGTGGCCGGGAGATGACCGCAGCGTCCGATCTGGATTTGATGGTGATCTACGATTTTGACGTTGATGCCGGACCGTCCGACGGGCCCAAACCGCTCATGGGAGCGCAGTATTTTGCCAGGCTGACGCAAAGACTGATCTCAGCGCTTTCGGCACCGACGGCCGAGGGTAACCTGTACGAAGTCGACATGCGGTTGCGGCCGTCTGGAAACTCCGGTCCGATCGCTACCCGGCTGGAAACGTTCGTGGACTATCAGTCCGGGTCCGCCTGGACGTGGGAAAAACTCGCGCTGACACGCGCCCGTGTAATCGCTGGAGATGCCGACCTGGGAGAGCGGGTGACCGGCGCCATCGCCGAGGCAATCGCCCAGCCACGCGATATGAAGGAAACCGCCCGCGACGTAAACAACATGCGGCAGAAGATCGAGCAGGAAAGAGGCACGAAGGATCCATGGGAAATCAAGCTCGTGCGTGGCGGTCTCGTGGACATCGAATTCATCGCGCAGTTTCTGCAGATTGCCCATGCCCACAGGCACACGGATATTCTGTCTCCCAACACGGCCTTTGCGCTGGCCCGGCTGCACAAGGCCGGTTTGCTGGACGATGAACACGCCAGCCAACTCGATAGCGCTTGCAGGTTGTTTCAAGGGCTTACACAGGTCTTACGTCTGTGTGTCGCAGGTGACTTTGACGCCGCAACCGCGCCCGACGGACTGCGGTCCTTGTTGATCCAGGCTGGGGAAACGCCCGATTTCGCCATCTTAGAATCCACTTTAACTGATGTTCAACGTCAGGTTAAAGTTGTTTATGATCAATTAGTTGAGAATGTTCTCTGAATCGATTTTCTTAAAGTGACGGATGAAACCAGATCCCAACGACAATAAGAGACTCGGAACAGATATTTTTCGACAGGCAGCCCTGGTCCGGTTCGTAAGACTTGGCAACAGCGGGACAATGCCTTGAGCTCACTTGGGTGACGTTACTTTTGACGCCTCATCTTTGTAACCTCGTTTGCCGTTGCCCCGCCGGAAACCGAAAGATCTGTGATCCGGCGCCGTGGTCACTCCGTGCCGAAGTCATGGAACAACTGAGGAGCAATTGTCATGCCGACAGGTAAAAAAGGCCTTAAGTCTCTCATCGCGACCTTGATGTTTGTGTTCGGTCTCGCCGGTCCGGTGGTCGCCGCCGATAATGATGCCGGTAACCGTTCCGGCAATGACACCGGCAATTCAACCCGCAAGGCCGCGGATTACGTCGTCAATGGAAACTGGTTCAAGCGGGCTGACAAGGACCGCAACAAACAGGTGACGAAAAGAGAGGCGGATCTTCTGGCGACACGTGATTTTCTCCGTCTTGATCACAATAGAGACGGTACGGCAACCGTTGAGGAAATTGACCAGCGTCTCATGGAACGTGTCATTCGCTCACGCGAACGTCTGTTGAAACGTCTTGACGTCAACCGTGACCGGACCATCAGCATGTCTGAAATCGCCGCCCAGACTCGTGGCTTGTTTGCCCATGTCGATACAGACAGTAACGGTGGTATAACGCGCGATGAGATCAAATCTTATCGTCAGGCAAAACGTAAGGCGCGCCAGGCCACCCGCCGGGCAAAACGCCGCGATCGTGCAAAGACCGCCGGACAGGAATGAAACTCAGCCATGGGATTGGCACTCGTGATAAGCGATGGGGACAGCACGAACGAGAATGACGAGAACGTCGCGCCCGCGTCCGTGAATGCCCCATCGGACACTTCATCGACTAACACCGAGGAGGACGCAGTTCTCCTCGAACGCGTTAGAGACGGTGATGCGTCCGCCTACGAAATCCTGGTCAGACAGCATTACGGCAACGTCTATGGTCTTGCCTGCCGGATGTTGCATGATCACAGTGAGGCGGAAGATATTTCCCAGGACGTGTTTCTGAAGATCTGGAACAATCCGGGTGCATGGAATCCCGAGGGTGCCAGATTCTCAACCTGGCTTTACCGTGTGACGGCAAACGCCTGTATTGACCGCATGCGCAAGAAAGTCCCGCTGCCAACTGAGCACATACCGGACACGCCTGATCCCACGGCCGGACCAGACTCCCGGTTGTTTGAAGATCAGGTGAGTGTCAAAGTGGATGCAGCGATTGCGAACCTGCCGGAGCGACAGCGCCTGGCCTTGATTTCAACCTACTATCAGGGCCTCACCAACAAGGAAGCGTCAGTCGTGTTAGGCGTGACGGTGGACGCTCTTGAGTCGCTCCTCGCCAGAGCGAGGCGGAAACTGAAACAGGATCTTAAGTCTGAATGGCGCGCGTTGATCGATGACGACAATCGCGAGTGAGTCAGAATATGAAATTTTTTATCATGTGCGAGGCAGTTGAATGAATACAAGGTCAGATCGACCGGATGCCAAGTTAATCGAGCGCTTGACGGCGGTCGTCGCAACCTATGGCGCCGATCGGTCACGCTGGCCGGCGGAGGAACGCGAGGCGCTTCAGTCCCTGATCGCCCGCATGGGTTCGGCAGCTGGCAGGTTTCGCGAGGAAAGTGCTCTGGACGAGTTGCTCGACCGGGCAACCCCGCCCCGACCACCAAAGGCCGCCGTTGATAGGGTGCTTGCACAGGCAAGGCGGGGTCAAAGTGAGGGCCAGCCAAGCGCCGACGTTTTGCCCTTCCAGCCCCGGGCGATCACGCCCAAGCCGCCGATTGCCTGGCGCCCTGCGGCCGGCGTTGTTGCGGCGTCCCTGATTCTGGGCATGGTTGCCGGGAATCTGACAGTGACCGATGGCCTCTATCTTGGCGGCGGCCTCGACCTGCAGGTCGAAGACCACGATCCGGATCAAGACCTGTTCGCGATGAGGATCGCTGAGCCGGTTCCAGGTGAGGACGAACCATGACCCATTCGGACGATCGGGCGAAATCGCCAACGCCTCTTGTGAAGGCCGCCCGGACAAGTGCTGTGCCCTGGTTGGGCGTCGGTTTGCTGCTGTCGCTTGCAATCAATGCGTTCATTGTCGGTATGATCGCCACGAAAGTCTACAAGGCCAAGGAAACCAGGACGGTTCGGCTGCCTGCGATCATCGATGCACAGGTCGACAGCCGTCGCATGTTGCGCAGCGTCGACAAGGAACGCCGCAAGGAACTCCGAAAGATCGAACGCGGATATCGCGACAGATTTACCCCATACGCGGAAAAACTGGACCGGTCACGGCGCGATCTGGCAGCCGTCGTTCGTGAATCAACTCTCGACCGCGCAAAACTGGAGGCCGCATTTCACAAAGTCCAGGAAGCGCGGACGGGCATGCGGGAAATCTCCAGCACCATGATCGTAGAACTGATCGCTGCGATGACACCAGCAGAGCGTGTGTCGCTCGCAGAACGTCTCGAACGAAAGAAGAAGAAGCGCAAAAAGAAGAAGTCCAAAACCAAGAAGAAAAAGGACGACGGATAATGCCTGCGGTTCCAAGCAACGCCCCGTTTCACCGGATTGGGTTGGGGCACTATGCCTTATCTTTCCTCGTCACACCGGCATAAGCCGGTGTCCCTAATCCGGGTTTCACTCAATCTGATTCACCGTGCACGTCCTTCGTTATTGCGGTGAAGACCGCAATCCATGGGCGACCATGCGAGATCTGGCGATAATTCCCCAAGACACCGGCTTTCGCCGGTGTGACGAGGAGGGCACGGTGGTGTGTCCGGAAGTGATAGCGTGAGGTTGACTGGACGCGACGCGCTTTAGGAAACACTATTTGACCTTCCGTAGAAGCCTATCGATTGCGGTCTTCACCGCAATTATGAAGGGCGTGGGAGGCGAACTAGAGTGATTGCACTGGGGGGGGGGCAGCATAGGTCGGGGTTACCAGTGCTTTTTAAGCGGAGTGTGGCGTGTTCCTGATTGCCTGGACCCTGCCTGTCGGCTTGTCCGAAACCGTCAGGCCGTTGCGCGGCAGCAGAACGGTTACCGTCGTACCCACACCTTCCTCGCTGTCGATATGGAGAATGCCGCCGTGAAGTTCCACCAGGGAGCGTGAGATGGCGAGCCCGAGACCGCTGCCGCCGCGCGTCTTGGTGAACTGATTTTCGACCTGTTCGAACGCTCGCCCGAGTTTGTCTATGTCCTGTTTGGGGATCCCGATTCCGGTGTCCTTGATCGCAATGCCGACCTGACGGCTGTCGCCGGACGCTTCGATCGTGACCGTGCCGCCGGTCAGAGAAAACTTCACTGCATTTGTCAGAATGTTCAAGATGACCTGCTTGAGCGGCCGCTTGTCGCATTGCACCAGGAGTTCGTCCGGCACGCGGTTGTCGATTTCGATGCCGTCTTCCTGGGCGCGCGGGCCGACAATCCGGATGCTGTCATCGACGATTCCAGACACCCGGCATTCCTGCATGTCGAGCGTCACACGCCCGGCCTCGATCTTCGACATGTCCAGAATGTCGTTGATCACGTCGAGCAGATACTGACCGCTCTGATTGATGTCACAGGCATATTCCACATACTTCTCCGACCCGATTGGTCCGAAAAGGCCGGTTTGCATGACGTCGGAGAACCCGATGATCGCATTAAGCGGTGTGCGCAATTCGTGGCTCATGTTGGCTAGGAATTCCGACTTCGACCGGTTGGCCGCTTCGGCCCGGGTCTTTTCCATGGAGTACTTTTCAGCCAGGTCCACAAGCTGTTGTGCCTGGCGCTCAAGTGTACCCCGGGACTTTTGAAGATCACGAACCGTGTCCATCAACTCTCGCTCGCTGTCCATCAGTCGTTCTTCGTGGTTCTTCAGCGACGTGATGTCTGTACCGACGCTAACGAACCCGCCGTCCTTTGTGCGCCGCTCATTGATCTGAAGCCAACGCCCGTCTTCAAGCTGAACCTCGAAGGTGTTGCCGCTGTCGCTGTCGCGGGCCGCATCATTACCCTCGTCGTTTGTACTGTCATTTGCCCTGTCGGAGCCATTGACCGAGATCCGGGTCTTTACGACCGGCTCCTTGGCATTCTTGACCACATCCTCATAGCGTGTGCCCGCGCCCACGACACTGGCGGGCAGGTTATGGAACTGCTGATACTTGCTGTTGCACATCACGAGGCGGTTGTCTGTGTCCCACAGGACGAAGGCCTCGGAAATCGTCTCGATCGCATCGCGCAACCGCATATCGGCTTCGGCACTGCGCGCATCGGCCTGTTTCTGCTCGGTAATGTCGATGGCAATTCCAACCAGATGTGGTGCAAGATCACCGTCGGCAGACGTGAGTTCTCCCCGGGCGCGAATCCATATCCACCGTCCGTCGCTGTGCCGGATGCGCATTTCCCGGTCAAACGTGGTCTCTCCGTCGCGCATCATCTGTTCCACGAGCCGGTTCAGCTTCCGGTCAGAAGGATGCAACCTATCCGCCATTTCGCCGAAGGCAAGCAGGCCGTCACGATTGTCCAGCCCAAGCATTTCATACATCGAGCGCGACCAGAAGATATGTCCCCTGGAGACGTCCCAGTCCCACAGGCCGCAACGTCCGCGGTTGAGTGCCTTGTCGAGCCGTGTCGTCGCAACTCGCAAAGTGTCGTCGGCACTGTTGGCTCTGGTCGCTTCCCAATAGAACGCTGCGGTAATGAGAAGTATCACCAGGCCGGTTGCCAGGAACAGGCTGCAGTATACGGTCACGTCACGAACCCATACGGCGATGATGCCGTCGGATAGCTGGACGACGGCCAGTTGCCCGGGAAACCGGCCGAGGCTCCGAACCGTAGCGACAGCAGCGCTGTCGTCGGGAAGCGTTACCTTTGCAACCGTTCCGGAAATATCCCGCAGAAGTTTGGATGGCAGAATGTCCACCAGCCGCAAACCCTGGTATCTGGAGGCCGCCGCCGGCGCCGCGATCCGAATGTAACCCGCTTCATCGCTGACAAGTGCTATCCGTCCGTTGGTCAGAATGTTCTCAGGCAGCGATTCGCGCAGATCCTGGAGGGTCGGTACAGACGGTGTGATACCGGGTGCCGTGACCGCCGCGAGCCGTTGTGAAAGCCTGGCTGTGGTGATATCCGCCACAAGCCCGGTTTGTTCCATGGCGGTGCTGATGGTTTCCGATCTTCTGGCATAAAGGTGGGTGATAAGTGCTGTGGCGAGCGAGATCAGGAAGACGACCACAAGCCCACGAATCAGCCGGCGCAACATCGGCTCCGACAATGTGATGCGTTTGTAGATCGCAACAGTTGCCGGGAGCCCCGCGGCGCGGGCCTGTGAAAACAGCTCTCCCAACTGAGCGCGTGCCAAGTCCCAGATTCCTTCGATAAAACTAAAGTCGACGAAGGTAGCCCCACCCCCGAATCATACCCCCATTGATTCGAAGTTCGGCTGATTTGTCCAGTATCAACAAAAGGTTAATAAAATTAAACTTTCAGGCTCGTGCTAGGAGTCTGATTTGACTCAACAATTTTCTATTGCAGCGACTTAGTGACGATTTCAAAAGTGTCGCGAGACAGCCCCTCCGTGTCCAGAATTCGGCGGAGTTCGGCTTCTGCCAGGCTCCTGCGCCCTGATTCGAGGGCACGCCAACTCCTGAAACTACCCGAAAGCCGGGCGGAAACCTGCGGATTCTTGCTGTCCAGTTTGATGATGATGTCGGCGACCAACCGGTACCCCGCCCCATCGGCCCGGTTGAACGCGGCCAGGTTGGCGCCGGCCAGCGTGCCCACCAGGGCCCGCACCTTGTTGGGGTTGCTCATGGAAAACGCTGGATGGGACAACAGGTCTGATACCCGGTCAATGGCTTTTTCCTCCGGTCCAAGCGCATTCAGCGACAACCACTTGTCGACCACAAGGTGGTCTGTCTGCCAGCGATCGAAGAACGTCGCCATGGCTTCATTGCTTTCGCGTGAGTCGATCCCGGCCAGAACATTCAGGGCCGCCATCTGATCGGTCATGTTGCTTGCGTCCGTAAAATGCCGGAAGGCGAGAGCCGGTCCCCCGGTACCACTTGCAAGATAGGCCATGGCCGTGTTCCTGAGCGCGCGCCGGCCGGCGGCCGGTGCGGCCGGTGAGAAGACCTCGTTTACGTCGTTGGAGAAATAGACTGTTTCAAGTTCAGTTTTGAGTTGATCCGCAAGGGATGCCTTCAGGTGTTCCCGGGCGATGTGAATTGCGCCTGGATCGACATCTTGCCCAATGACACGGGCCAGGTCGGTTTCTCCAGGGAGCGCCATGATCTGCGCAACAAAGGCCGGTTCAAGCGACGTGTCCCGGACAGAATGACCCAACGCCGCGGCAAGCCGCGTGCCTTTGCGTGGCGTATCCCCTTTACGGACGGCGTCAACCATCGAGATCAAAACGTCGGCGCCGTAGGATTGCGCCGCCTCCCATCGGTTGAACAGATCGCTGTCGTGGGCCATGAGGAACTCCAGGTCACCGTCCCTGTTCTGGCTGACGAGCCGCACCGGCGCCGTGAAACCCCGGTTGACCGACACCACCGGTCGCGATCCGATATTCTCGAAACGGAAACTCTGTTCGCGCTGTTTCAGTTCCAGAACCGTGCCCTTGAGCACCGTATCCCCTGAAGGGATCAACGCCATGTCCTGTCCTTGTTGGTCGATCAGGCCGATGGACAGGGGAACATGCAGGGCCTCCTTGGATTTCTGCCCGGGCGTGGGCGCGCTCATCTGCGTGACGGTGAGATCAAGTGTTGATTGTGCCTGGTTGTAGCGGCTGCTCACTGTCACTTCCGGGGTTCCGGCCTGTTCGTACCACAGACTGAACTGGCCAAGATCCGTCGATCCTGCCGCTTCCATGCAGGCGACAAATTTCTCAACCGTTGCAGCTTCGCCGTCATGGCGCTCGAAATAAAGATCCATCGCCCGGCGAAAGGCTTCCGGCCCGAGGAGTGTATGCATCATGCGGACAATCTCCGCGCCCTTCTCGTAGACCGTGGCGGTGTAGAAATTGTTGATCTCGATATAGGAGTTAGGCCTGACCGGATGGGCCAGCGGTCCGGCGTCTTCGGGAAACTGATGACTGCGCAGCAGCCTGACATCCGCGATGCGCTTGACCGCCCGCGATCGCATGTCCGAGGAAAACTCCTGATCGCGGAACACCGTCAGGCCTTCCTTCAGGCAAAGCTGGAACCAGTCGCGGCAGGTAATCCGGTTGCCGGTCCAGTTGTGGAAGTATTCATGAGCGATAATGCCCTCGATGTTGGCATAGTCCGCGTCGGTTGCCGTGTCTGGGCGGGCCAGGACATATTTGTCGTTGAAGACATTCAGGCCCTTGTTCTCCATGGCGCCCATGTTGAAATCGCTGACCGCAACGATCATGAAAATATCGAGGTCGTACTCCAGGCCAAAGACATCCTCGTCCCATTTCATGGAACGTTTCAGCGAGTCCATGGCGTAATCGCACCGGTCTTCCTTGCCGGGTTCAACAAAGATGCGAAGCACAACGTTGCGTCCCGACCCGGTCGTGTAGGTATCCTCGACACAGGCGAGGTCGCCCGCCACCAGGGCAAACAGGTAGGACGGTTTGGGGTGCGGATCATGCCAGATCGCAAAATGCCGCTCGGTGCCGTCAACATCGCCGGACTCGACCAGGTTGCCGTTCGACAGCAGGACCGGCGCCTCGGAACGCCCGGCTTCGATCCTGGTGGAAAAGACTGCAAGAACGTCCGGACGGTCCAGATAGTATGTTATGCGCCGAAAACCTTCCGCCTCGCATTGTGTGCAATAGTTGCCGCCTGATCTGTAGAGCCCGGACAAGGCTGTGTTTGCCGTCGGATTGCAGACTGTGTCGAGCACCAGCTGAAACGGCTCATTGGGGACTTGTTTGATCGTGAGGTGACTGTCGGTCACTGCATACTCGCCCTGGGCCAGCATCATCGCGTTGATGTGCACACCCTTCAGGTCGATCTGCTCGCCATCCAGGACCAGCGTCGACGATGGTTCGGCGACGCCTGGGTTGGGGCGCATTTCCAGCGTTGCGCGAATCCGGGTGGCTTCGGTCGCCAGCCGGACGTCGAGATGAACCGTATCGATCAGATAGTCGGTCGGCTGGTAGTCCTTCAGCCGGATTGGCGTCGGAGTGTCGGTTTTCATGGTGCAGCTCGTTCATCCTGAAGCGGGAACCAGTTGCCGATACTAATGCACGGCAATTCAAGTACCCACTTCTGTGAGACCTCGGAGAGAACTGCAAGGAAAAAGACAATCGGAGCGCATGCCGCGCCCTTCAGAACACGGAGATGTCGGGTATCAGTTTTCGATTTTCTTGATGATCGCCCGTGCCCGACCCATCAGATTTATCAACTGGTCTGAAAAGTTTTCGGGCGTTTCTTCGGCGTGTTCGTGGATCTTGCGCAGCACATCCACACAATCGAGCGCATTGGCGATGACCTTGGCCTGGAATTCTACCCTTAACGGGTCAAGGTCATACTCAGCACCTGGCACACGCCAGCCGCCCCAATCGCGGTCACCGGTGACAATGACAGGAAACGAGCCGGGAAAGGGATGATTTGTGCACTCGGCTTCCGACCGCCATTTGTTCTGTCCGCGCACCAGGCGCCATTGCTCCACGCCACCGGTCAGGTCGCTGGTCGACGCGATATCCTCGGGCTGAAGTTCGTCTGCACCGAACTCCCGGCCCATACCGCAGTCATAGGTCACCTTGATTGGTTCCTCGACACCCTTGGCCCACTGCGGCTTGACATGTTCAATCTGTGCCCATGTGCCCACAGGCTTGACGAAAACGCGTTGATTTTTGTGAAAAACAGCCTTTGCCATCTATGAACTCTCTCAAGTCCCCTGCGCATCCTTGCGCAACGGGTACGCCCCAGATCATGGGAAGCATTATCGTAAAACTTCCTTACGGCATGATTAATTGTGGAAAACCAGCGTTTCGGCCAACCGGGTTGGTCGGAACACAAAGTTTGAGCCGGCGTTCGCAAATTCTGGTAAGGCCAGTATCCTGATCAACGCAATGCCGCAAACCGTCGGCAGGCGAAGGAGAACAAGCCATGGCGCGGGCGCTCATGCTGCAGGGCACCGGATCTGACGTCGGCAAGACCGTGCTGGTGGCCGGTCTTTGCCGGGCGGCAGTTCGCCGCGGGTACTCAGTGCGTCCATTCAAGCCGCAAAACATGTCGAACAATGCAGCGGTTACCGACGATGGCGGTGAAATCGGTCGGGCCCAGTGGCTGCAGGCGCTCGCATGCGGGGTGCCGCCCAGCCTCCACATGAACCCCGTGCTGTTGAAACCCCAATCGAATTCCGGGTCCCAGGTCGTGGTGCAGGGGCAGGTCAGGGGTCAGGCCGGCGCCAGGGACTATCAGGCCCTGAAACGTTCCTTGTTCGAGGCGGTTCTGGAAAGTTTTCGGATTCAGAACGACGCCTGCGACCTGGTGATCGTCGAGGGCGCCGGCAGTCCGGCAGAAATCAATCTCCGGGCAAACGATATTGCGAACATGGGATTTGCCGTTGCCACGGACACGCCGGTCGTGCTGATCGGCGACATTGACCGGGGCGGCGTCATCGCAAGCCTGGTCGGCACGCACACGATCCTGTCGGAAGCCGACCGGCAGCAAATCGTCGGATATATCATCAACAAGTTCCGGGGTGACGTGTCGTTGTTTGACAGCGGTCTCGATGCCATAGGCCAATACACGGATTGGCGATGTTTCGGCGTCGTGCCCTGGCTTGAAGAAGCCGGTCGTTTGCCGGCCGAGGACT
>JAJFHC010000199.1 GCA_021775835.1 Hyphomicrobiales bacterium
GCACATTCCTGCCAGCAATATCGCCCAGCAGGAGGGCCGGCAGACAGGCAGCGGCATCCTGAACCCACCATTGCCCCTGCTCATATCCTGCAAGATCTTCTATCCGGCCAGCCGAAGACAGCCTGACCGTGCCTGTCGGCAGGTACTGGCCATCGAGACGTTCCGCCAATCCTTGCGGATCGGTCATGGCGGTCAGGTCCAGGGCCGGCTCCCGGAGATGGTGTTCGGCGATCGACCGGGTGACGGTCTCGCCATAAGCCTCGAGCCAACGATTCCACAGCCAGTCGGGAGTGTTGAGCCTGGCGGCATCCTGAGTGGCAATCAGGGCAGGCCCCTGATCGGCGACCTTTCGGAGCACGGCATTGATCAGACCCTTGAAACCGGCAGTGCTGCGATCGAGCGAGGCCAGCCTGACCGCGTTGTCGATGGCGGCATAGGGGCTGGTTTCCAGAAACAGCAACTGGGCGGCACCCGTGCGCAGAATGTGGCGTGTGGTTCCCGACTTCGACGGCAACGGTTTTTGCAGGAAACCCCCCAGGATCGCATCGATCTGGCCCAGGCGTCTGATCGTGGTCATGACGATGGCGCGAATGAATGATCGATCGCGTTGTTCGAGGGCGCGAAAGTCTCCGGTCTGGGCGCAGGCGGCAAGCACCTCGTCAAGCGGCTTGCGGCCGACCAGGACATCGCGGACGATTTCGGCGGCAAGGCGGCGGACCGGCAATCCGGATTTTGCTGTTTTCACGACAGGGCCTGGCGTCAAGGGTTATGCCGAGGACGGTGATGCCCGTAATCCGGCTTCAGACGTCTCCCTTAGACCGGTTCAGGTCCAGGGTCCAGAGCCACGTCCCAGTTCCACGGCGTCGTCGGTGTTTTGCGCGCCCGGTGTCTGCCACTCATCGGCCAGCTTCTGGAGCGCTGCAATGCGGTTTCGGGTGTTGGGATGGGTCGAAAACAATCCGTCCATACGCTCGCCCGACAATGGGTTGATGATGAACATGTGTGCCGTGGCCGGATTGCGTTCGGCGGCCATGTTTTCGTAGTCGTGGGCACCTTGCTCCAGTCGGGCGAGGGCCGAGCCCAGCCACATGGGACGACGACAGATTTCGGCACCGAGCCGGTCGGCGGCATATTCGCGGTTACGGCTGATCGCCATCTGCACGATCATGGCCGCCATGGGCGCCAGGAACATCATGGCAAGGGAGCCGATCATGCCGAGCGGGTTGTTGCGGTCGCCCCGAAAAAACATGGCGAAATTGGCCAGCATGGATATGGCGCCGGCGAATGTTGCCGTTATTGTCATGATCAACGTGTCCCGGTTCTTGATGTGCGCCAGTTCGTGGGCCATGACACCGGCGACCTCCTCAGGGGTCAATCGCTCCAGAAGACCGGTGGTTGCGGCAACCGCTGCATGCTCCGGGTCACGGCCCGTGGCGAAGGCGTTCGGCTGGGCGTTGTGCATGACATAGGTCTTGGGCATCGGCAGATCCGCATTGCGGGCGAGCCTGCGGACGATTTCCACGTACTCAGGCGCGGTCTGGTCGTTGACCTCCTGGGCGCCATGCATGCGCAGGACCATCTTGTCGGAATTCCAGTAACTGAACGCGTTCATGGCCAGGGCAACGCCAAAGGCCAACAACATGCCGAACTGCCCGCCGACCAGATAGCCCACAGCCAGGAACAGCCCGGTCATGCCCGCGAGCAATAGAGATGTACGCATATAGTTCACGAGAAAGCAGTCCTTCCAAGGTCAAGATACGAACCGACGCCCTATTCCTTGCATGTTATGATGCGCAGCACGGTTTCCTGTTATATGATGGGAGACACAAGCATGGATTGCAAGAACCTGTCCAAAATGTAAGGTTGCCGTTAACGTCATGATCAAAGATCACCGTGTATCAACAGTGCCCGCGAACACCAATGAAGCCGATTCTGATCGTCTCGATGTTGACGTTAAAGAGAGTAGCACTGATACACCTGCCGAACGGGCGTTAAGGGAAGCAGAAGTGCGCCGCGCAAAGCTCGATACCGAGATGGCGCAACGCCCAAAGGAAGTTGACGGGCGCGGAGGGCTTGAGCCAACACGTTATGGCGACTGGGAAATAAAGGGAATATCATCAGATTTTTGACGTTAACGTCAAGAAATTGAACTGTGTTATGACCCATTGTTGATGTTTGCTGAAGGCAGTCGAAAAATATTACGTTTGCGTAAGTACAAGGCAAACAGCTCAACACTCCACTCACGGTCGTTACTGACGTACATTCACGTCAAGTGCGCGCGAGGATGATGAACAGATCAAAATACAAATTTGCCCTAACGTAATTAACGCGCACGTAAGCATGCAGGAAAAAGACACGCCAGACTCAAAAATCACATGGTGCGCTACCGGGCCACAATAATAGGCAATGGTCGCTGACGTGGCGCGCCATTGGTCAGATCACTAGACATGACGGAACGCCCCATCGGTGATTGGGGTATGCTGAACCTGAACAATGAAAAACCGCCTGGGGAAAAATTCAGGTGGTTTTTTGCGATGTGTACGGTGCCGTAAGCCGACGAGCAATCAGGTCGTCCGGTTCTGCCGGTTTTCAACCAGATCGTCGACAACCGCTGGATCGGCAAGCGTTGAGGTGTCGCCGAGGCTGCCAAAATCGTCTTCGGCAATCTTGCGCAGGATTCGCCGCATAATCTTCCCAGACCGGGTCTTGGGCAGCCCCGGTGCAAACTGGATCAGATCGGGCGAGGCAATCGGGCCGATCTCCTTGCGGACCCATAGCACAAGTTCCCTGCGCAGCTCATCGGATGACGGCGTCCCGGACATCAGGGTGACGTAGGCATAAATGCCCTGGCCCTTGATATCGTGGGGATACCCAACGACGGCTGCCTCCGACACTGTGTCATGGGCGACAAGGGCTGATTCCACTTCGGCCGTACCCATGCGATGCCCTGATACATTGATGACATCGTCAACCCGTCCGGTGATCCAGTAATATCCGTCTTCGTCGCGCCTGCAGCCGTCTCCGGTGAAATACTTCCCCTTGTAGGTGGAAAAATATGTCTGGATGAAGCGGTCGTGGTCGCCATAGACCGTGCGCATCTGGCCTGGCCATGAATCGGTAATACAAAGATTGCCTTCGGCTGTTCCCTCCAGCACATTGCCCTCGCCGTCAACGAGACAGGGTTTGACGCCGAAAAACGGCCGGGTTGCCGAACCGGGCTTCAGTGACGTGGCGCCCGGCAGTGGCGTGATCATGATGCCACCGGTCTCGGTCTGCCACCAAGTATCGACTATCGGGCAGCGGTTGTCGCCGACCACGCGATAGTACCACTCCCAGGCCTCCGGGTTGATAGGCTCGCCAACCGATCCCAAGAGCCGCAGGCTGGAGCGGCTGGTCTTTTTCACGGGATCTTCACCCGCTCCCATCAACGCCCGGATGGCGGTAGGAGCCGTGTAGAAAATATTCACCTGATGTTTGTCGCAGACCTGCCAGAACCGGGACACATCCGGGTAGTTGGGCACGCCTTCGAACATGAGCGTGGTGGCGCCGTTGGCAAGCGGTCCATAGACAATGTAGCTGTGGCCCGTGACCCAGCCGACATCGGCGGTGCACCAGTAGATGTCACCGTCGTGGTAGTCAAAAACATATTTGTGGGTCATGGCGGCGTAGACCAGGTAACCGCCCGTGGTATGCAGCACGCCCTTGGGCTGGCCGGTCGAGCCGGAGGTGTAGAGAATGAAGAGCGGGTCTTCCGCATTCATTTCCTCAGGCGGGCAATCGGCGGACGCCTTCTCGCGTTCCTCGTGATACCAAAAGTCCCGGCCATCAACCATGTCGACGGGCGATCCTGTACGGCGCACCACAAGGGTTTTCTCGCCACCGGGGCAGACGCTGAGAGCCTTATCGGTGTTTGCCTTCAAAGGGATCGGGCGGCCGCCGCGCACACCTTCGTCGGCCGTGATGACAAATTTGGAATCGCAATCCTTGATCCGCCCGCCAAGCGCATCCGGTGAGAATCCGCCAAACACGATCGAATGAACCGCACCGATCCGGGCGCAGGCAAGCATGGCGTAGGCGGCCTCCGGGATCATCGGCATGTAGATCGTCACCCGGTCGCCCTTGGCAACGCCGAGATTCTTCATAATGTTGGAAAACCGGCAGACTTCCGCGTGCAGCTCACGGTAGGTGATGTGTTTGTCCTGATCCGGTTCGTCGCCTTCCCAGATGATCGCCGTCTGGTCGCCGCGAGTCGCCAAGTGGCGATCGATACAGTTGGCCGACACATTGAGGGTGCCGTCCTCGTACCATTTGATCGATACGTTGGCGTGATCGAAGGTCGTGTTCTTGACAGTGGAAAACGGCTTGATCCAGTCGATGGTTTTGCCCTGTTCGCCCCAGAAACCAACCGGGTCTTCGACACTGGCCTTGTACATTTCAAGGTATTTGTCATTGTCGACGTGGGCTCTCGACGCCCATTCACTGGTAACTGGGTGGTTATGGACTTCTTCTGACATCACGGGCTTCCTTCCCCTGTTAATCGAAATTATTTGTTAGCTGCATTATGCGCAGGCCTTAAGTCCGCGGCAAGCGGCTGGCCGTTCGACTTTCGTCTTTAAACCTTTCGGCCCATACACTGTGCCCTCAGCGATAGGGACCGCCGCCCAATCCGGTCACCCAGCCAATTGCGGCAAGCACCAGCAAAGCCCCAAGGGCATCGGTCAGGAAACGCCGAATTGAGGCCCCGGACGACACCGCGGCTACGAGCAAAAACGGAACTGTAAAACCAACCCAGATCAAACCCGCAACCGACAGGCCCGCTTTCGGGTCCTCTGCGCCGAGGACCTCGAGCAGCAACTGATAAAGCATGAAGCCGGCAAAGCCTGAAGCGAGAGCGGTTACCAGCACCCTCAACGACATCTGCCCAACCCAGGTGGACAACGGCCTGTTCTGGTCACGGCGCCACCAGCCGTCGATCACGCCAAACCAGACGATGGCCACGACAAATCCCGCTGCGGACGCCCTGGCCACCGCATAGAAGTCAACATTGGAAAACATGGCAATACCTTCCTCGCAATTCCCCGGCAGCTAATTCCGGTCGATGCCATCCGACAAAATGATCTGTTGCCCGATGACAGTATGCTTGACGGCACTCAGATGTGTGCCTTTGCAAGGTCCTGATATGCAAAATCCATCTTCCGGCCTGAATCTCGCCCCATGGGTTGAACACAGGAGATGCTGACCATCACGGGTCATGAAGCGTTCGGGAAACAGTTCCAGGGGCGTTCCCACATGAGGGCAGGCATTTACGAAAACCCTGAACCGCCCAACGGCATGAAAAACAATCAGGTCAAGCTGCAGGTCTCCCAGATCGACGACAAACCCGCGCGCGGTCCCATCGGGCACATCGTCGATACGGCAAATGGCGACCGGAACCGACAATCGTCAGGGCGCCTTCTTCATTCCGGCCATCCTGCACACGATCTTCCATTCCTGTTCTTTAACCGGCTGGACCGACAGCCTGGAATTCTTGACCAGGATCATATCCTCAAGTTGGGGTTCACCCTTGATCTGGGCGAGCGTCACGGGTGTCGGCACCGGCTCCACGGCCGCGACATCCACCATGCCGAACCGTCCGCTGGCGTCGGTGTCGTCGGGATAGTGTTCACGCACAACTTTGATGATCCCGACAACCTGCTTTTCATTCACGGAATGATAGAAAAACCCGTAGTCCCCGACCTTCATTTCCTTCATGAAATTGTTTGCCTGATAGTTGCGCACGCCGTCCCATTCGGCGCCCTTTTTACCCGCCTTTACCTGGTCGTCCCATCCCCAGGTATTGGGCTCCGACTTGAATAACCAGTACGCCATGATCTCAATCTCCCATATTGCTGATGACCCGTTTCCAGGGCCGGATGTCGGTGTTTTCGAACAGGCCCGCAACCGCATAGGGGTCCTCCGCGGCTGTTTGCCGGGCGTGGTCGAGAGACTCTGCTTCAATGACAAGCAGGCTGCCGCTCATGCCTTCACCATCTTCTCCTGTGAATGGACCGGCCAATTTCAGGCGGTCTCCCAATCCTTTGAGAAATTCTACGTGATCAGGCCGGTTTGCCATGCGCAGATCAAGACTGTCGGGCTTGTCGGTACAGATTACGGCAAATAGCATCAGGCAACTCCAGAGTTTCAGATGGTCGATGGTTCAATATGTCGGCGTCATGTCTCCGACCGAAGGGGGCGGTTCAGCAACGCCTCGATCGTGGTGTCGATGTCAGCTCCATGGTTGAGAATGTCATCAACCGCTGTGCAGATGGGCATTTCAATCTTCGTGTCAGACGCCATTTTCGTGACAATGGCGGCTGAATAAACCCCTTCACTGACAGAATTGCGTTCGCCGAGCACCTCATCGAGGCTGCGGCCCTCGCCCAGGGCCATGCCCAGGGACATGTTTCTCGACTGGGGACTGGAACAGGTCAATACGAGATCACCAAGACCGGACAGTCCGCCAAGCGTTGCGGAATCGGCACCGCGTGCAGTTCCGAACCGGGTCATCTCCGCAAACCCCCTGGTGATCAACGCCGCGCGCGCACTGGGCCCAAGCTTCCTGCCGTCGACGATGCCGCAGGCGATAGCCAGAACGTTCTTTACCGACCCGCCAATTTGAGCACCGACCACGTCACTGGACATGTAGGGCCGAAAGGCCGGTCCGCGCAGGGCTTCAGCCAGGGCCTGAACAATCGCGCTGTCGCCGCCGGCCAGGGTGACGGCTGTCGGTAGCCCATGAGCGACGTCGGCGGCAAACGACGGCCCAGAAAGGACGAGCGCCCGGGACCCGGGGACTGTCTCCTCAAAAGCTTCACTCATGAGCTTGCCGGTAGACTGTTCTATGCCCTTTGAACACAAGGCGACCGGTTGATCGGGGCGAAGGTGTGCCTTGAGTGTTGAACACACCTGACGCAGCGCCTGTGCCGGTGTCACCACCAGAAGCGCATCGGTGTCTCCAAGGTCGGAGAACTCACCGGTCGCTGTTATGTTTGGAGGAAGGGGAATGCCAGGCAGGAACATCTTGTTTTCGGAAGACCGGTTGATGGACTCCACCACTTCCGCCTCCCTGGCCCAGACCACTGCGTGGCCACCGGCGCGTACCACGACCCCCGCCAGGGCTGTTCCCCAGGCGCCGCCGCCAACAATCCCGATGCGTTCAAGTTTCACTGCCCGTTACCTGCAAAATACAACGTCCTGCAACATTGCTATCGCGGTCGAGGGCCAATGTCACGGCAGGACGTGAAATGTTTGATTGAGAATCATGCTTTTACACCGGCGCCGGGGGCAGGTTCCGCGTCCGGGTCAAGGGGCCAGCGGGCCCTTGGTGACACGTCGAGGCCATCCACCAACCCCAGAGCCAGACGTTCTGCGCCTGCCCAGGCAATCATGGCGCCGTTGTCGGTGCACAGATAAGGCGCCGGTGCCACAAGCCGGAAACCGTTCGCCTTGCAAATGGAGCTCAGCCCCGACCTGAGAGCCTGATTGGCAGCGACACCGCCGGCGACAACGAGAACCGGATCAGTATTCTCGGGAAATCGTTGCTGGAACATCATCATGGCCGCTTGAGTACGGTCCTGGACACAAACGCCAATGGCCTTCTGGAAGGCGGCACAGATGTCGTTAACGTCGTCCGACGTCACCGGGGCGATTTGCTCCGCGGCGCGTCGTACGGCCGTCTTGAGGCCGGAAAAGGAAAAATCGCAACCCGGTCGGCCAAACAGCGGGCGGGGAAGATCAAATCGGTCAGGGTTCCCCAACGAGGCGGCCTGTTCAACCGCTGGTCCTCCGGGATAGCCCAGTCCAAGAAGCTTTGCCGTCTTGTCGAAGGCCTCTCCCAGGGCATCGTCGATGGTTGTCCCCAACCGGGTATAGCTGCCGACGCCTTCAACCATGAGAAGTTGCGTGTGTCCGCCCGATACCAGGAGCAGCAGATAGGGAAAGTCGAGACCATCGGTCAGGCGCGCGGTCAGGGCATGACCTTCCAGATGGTTCACTGCAACCAAGGGCCGGTCCTGCACCAGCGCTATGGCCTTGCCAGCCATGAGCCCAACGATAACGCCCCCAATAAGGCCAGGACCGGCCGTGGCCGCCACAGCATCGAGATCGGCACAGGAAGTCTCTGCTTCACTGAGGGCTCTCTCCACCACGGTGTCCAGATGGGCAATATGGGCGCGTGCCGCGATCTCAGGCACGACCCCACCATAGGGTGCGTGCTCTTCAAGTTGAGAAAAGACCACATTCGACAGGATCCGGCCGGTACCGTCTGCCTCACGCTGGATTACGGAAGCCGCGGTTTCATCGCAACTTGTTTCAATCCCGAGAACAAGCAGCGAGGGTGAAGCAGGATCCATGATAATTCCAAATTTTTCTTTGCGTGTGCGACTCCGACGATATAGTGCGCGCCAACGCATGAAGCACACCGTCTATCATTCGAGGACACAAGATTGCAAATGTCACAAATCCGAATCGGTACCCGGGGCAGCAAACTAGCTCTTGTACAGGCGGAACAGGTCCGCAGCCTTATCGCCGCCGAGCACGGGATCGATCTCGATGCCATAGAAATCGTCGTCATCAAGACATCCGGAGACCGGATTCAGGACCGCCCCCTGTCAGAGGTCGGCGGCAAGGGTCTGTTCACGAAGGAGATCGAGGAGGAACTGATCGAAGGATCGATCGATATGGCGGTTCATTCAATGAAGGACATGCCGACGACACTGCCCGACGGTCTTGTAATCGATTGCCTGTTGCCGCGCGAGGATCCGCTGGACGGATATCTCAGCCCGGTGGCGTCGCGGTTGCAGGATCTGCCGCACGGGGCTGTGGTGGGCTCTTCGTCGCTGCGCCGTCAGGCCCAGATAAAGCGTATCAGGCCGGACATCGAGGTGGTCATGTATCGTGGCAACGTGGATACACGGCTGCGCAAGCTACAGGAAGGGGTGGTGGACGCCACAATCCTTGCCTGTTCCGGCCTCAAGAGACTCGGCCTTGAGCACGAAATTACCGAACGCGTGGATCCCGACATCATGCTACCGGCTGTCGCCCAGGGCGCTATTGGCATAGAGGCGCGGGAGGCCGATCACCATATGGCCGAACTCCTGCGCCCGCTCAACGACGAACTGACAACAATTTGCGTGTCGGCAGAACGGTCCCTGCTGGCGGAACTCGACGGCTCCTGCCGGACGCCGATCGGCGGTTTTGCGGAACTGGATGAAACCGGCTGTTTGTTGCTGCGCGGAATGATCCTGACGCCGGACGGCGTGACATGCCACGAAACCCAACGCACCGGCAATGCCGAGGACGCTGAGCTTCTGGGTGCGGATGCCGGTCGCGAGCTGAAGGCGCGCGGCGGTCCGGGGTTTTTCGGCTGATCGCTCATGCACCTGATCGTGACCCGCCCCAGAGGGGATTCGGAAGAACTGGCAAGACTGCTTCGGGATCAGGGGCACACCGTCGTGATCGAGCCCCTGCTGGAAATTGTGCCGCGAGATACATCACTGCCGGATCCAGACCGTTTTCAGGGGTTGCTCGTTACAAGCGCCAACGGCGTACGCTGCCTTGGCAGTTGCGACCCTGCACCGGGTTTTTATACCCTGCCGGTCTTTGCGGTCGGCGATGCGTCCCGTGAAGCAGCCCTTGAGGCCGGTTTCAGCAATGTGAAGAGCGCGTCGGGAGACCTCGGCGCCCTGGCGGACCTGGTCAGTCACACTGTCGATCCGGCCCGCGGCCCACTGCTCTATCCAACAGGCAGCAAGATCGCCGGCGACCTCAAGGGATTGCTGGAATCACGAGGGTACGCGGTCGAACGGGCCGTGCTGTATGACGCGGTTGCCCGGGAAAGGCTCGAGGCAGGCACAATCGAGGCACTGGCTGAACATCGGGTGGACGGGGTTCTTCTGTTTTCACCAAGAACCGCGACGATTCTGTCCGATCTCATGGCGAAGGCCGACCTGGCGGCGGCGGCGGCGGCAATTACCTTCTTTTGCCTGTCCCGGCCGGTTGCCGACCGATTGTCCGAAGGTTTGTCGGGACGGCAAGTCTCTGTGCAGACATCAGACACTCCTGATCTGGCAGGAATGCTTACGTTAACGGGTCCACGGTGAGCGTCGCGTGCGAGCCGGTTTGCGACGTTGCGGCGCTGGCGTGCAATAGCAACTCGTCTTATAGATGCGTTTTGGTATAAGATTGATAGCGCGGCGCCGGTCGCCTTTCTTCCACCGGCAAATGGAGTATCGGTATCGTGGCTGAGTCGGATAAACCTGGTCAGAAAAAGACAACAACCCGCAAGACAACGAATCCGGCCTCGCGCAAGAAGGTTACCCGGGCGCCGGTGATCGACCTTGAAGCAACCGAGATTCCAGAAAAACCTGCAGCAGGCACGACGTCCAAGCCCGAGAGCACGCAACCTGCAGGGGAATCGAAAACGTCCGCTTCTGATACCGCCGGGAAGGACGAC
This sequence comes from Hyphomicrobiales bacterium, assembly GCA_021775835.1. The sequence continues at coordinate 10,493 of JAJFHC010000199.1, forward strand.
AGGACGGTCAAGGCGGAAACCCCGGCGAGTGCGGCTCCGGCTCCTTCGAAACAGCCTGACGATGCAAAGAAGTCGGAACCCGCGAAACCGGACTCCAAGAAACCAGATCAGAAATCATCATCGCCAAACCAGCCAAAATCACCTGCCGGGAAAACCGATGCCGGATTGAACAAACCGGCTGAAACCGAAAAAGGCTCCAGTTCAGGAAAACCCGCTCAACCGGGCGACGGCCCGGCGGCAGCGCCTAAGTCCACAACACCGCCCGCTCGGGAAGAGAAGACCGGGATGCTGGCCTTTGCCGGCGCAGGCGCTGCGGGCGCCTTTGCCTGCTTCGTTATCATTGCCGGGCTCGACCAGTTGGACCTTATTCCGTGGAATTCATCCAGCCCGGACGAGGCCGCCGTCACGCAGCGATTCGATGCACTTGAAAAACAGGTCGCCGAACTTTCCAGTAAAACTGCGACTTCCCCTGACTATGGCGAAAGGGTCGTTGCGCTGGAGAGCGGTCTTCGCGACATTTCAAAGGCGAACAGTGGACTGGCGGGCGACGTATCCGGACAACGCGACACCGTCGGCAAACTCGAGGCTAAACTTCAGGAGACGACGGTTTCTGCAGAGGCTGCACTTGCCGGTGTCAAGGAAATCGAAGCCTCGGTCAGAGCGATAGGCCAGAGTACAGCAGAGGGCGATGACGGTCCGTCGGTGAGCGCTCTTGCCCTGAAGCTGTCGTCGCTGTCGTCGCGCCTCGACACACTGTCCGGCGATCTCAAGTCCAGCATGCCCCAGGACCTGGCGGGCAAACTTTCGGCAGTCGACGGCAATGTCGCTGGCCTGAAGGCGTCCGTTGAAGAAATCAGGACGTCGCTGGCGAAACTGGACGCCCAACTCAACACTCTGCCGGTTGCGGCCAATACCCAAGGACTTGCCGATCTCAAAGGCGATGTGTCTGGTCGTCTGGAGGCGATAGAGGCACGATTGGGCGGGCCTGGCGAAACACGGGGTGCCGCAGCAGCGATTGCCCTGGCTGGCCTGAGACGTGCGATCGGCACCGGTGCTGGCTTTGCCAATGAGTTTGCAGCGTTCAAATCTCTTGTACCCGACGACCCGCTTGTGGCAACGGTCGAGCCACATGCTCAAAACGGCATTCCCACACGCGACGCGCTGGCAGAACGCTTTATCTCGGTGCTTTCGCAAATCAACGCATCCGGTGACGGCAAATCAAAGAGCGACGACCTTGTCGGTGGCCTGATGGCACGCCTTGAGTCAGTCGTAAAGGTCCGCAAGACCGGCGCCGATGACGCCCACGACGAAGCGTCGGTTGCCGCTCGCATGGCGCAACACCTGAAGGCAGGCGATCTGAAGGCTGCGGTTGACGGTGCAAAGTCAATTGTCGGAGCCGTATCACCGACGATGGCCGGTTGGGTTACCCTTGCCGAGGCGCGTCTGTCCGCGGAAACAGCGCTGGACGATGCCGATCAACGGATGCTCGCCGCACTGGCGCGTACAGGAGACTGAAGTTATGTGGCGTGCCATCTTCATCTTTGTCGTCATCGCGATACTTGCTTTTGTCATGGCCTGGTTTGCCGACCGGCCGGGGGCTGTGACGATGACGTGGCTTGGCTATGAAATCCAGACCAGTGTCATGTTTGCAGCGGCTGTCGTCGCCATTTTCATCGTGCTTGTCCTGACCTTGTGGTCAGTGGTCAGGCGGATTATCGGCGCACCGGGATCCATCAGCGGATTCTTCAAATCGAGACGCCGGCAAAAAGGCTACAACGCCCTCAGCCAGGGCATGATCGCCGTTGGCGCTGGCGACGGCCAGACCGCCCACCGGTTGTCGGAGCAGGCTGCCAATCTGTTGCGTGACGAACCACTGACCCTGATGTTGAAGGCGCAGGCTGCCCAATTGAACGGCGACCAGGCTTCCGCCACCCGTGTTTTCAAGGCCATGCTGCAAGCACCCGAGACAGAATCGCTTGGGCTCCATGGGCTGTTTGTCCAGGCAAGGCGCGACAACGATTCGGCCGCTGCCCGTGTGTATGCCGAACGGGCGATGAAGGAAAAACCCGAGCTGGCCTGGGCGACACTTGCGGTGCTCGCCCTGCAATCGGCGGACAACGACTGGAAGGGGGCCACCCGCACCCTCGAAGTGGCGCGCCTTAACAAGCTAGTGGAAAAGTCCGACGCCGCACGCCAGAAGGCGGTGTTGATGGTGGCGCAGGCGATGGAAATCGAAGACACCGAGACAGACCGGGCGCTGGTCATGGCGCTGGATGCCCACAAACTGGCGCCGGCTCTGGTTCAGGCAGCGGTAATTGCCGGCCGGATATTGGCTTCACAAAGCAATACCAAAAAAGCCGCCCGGGTCCTGGAAAAGACCTGGAAGCTGGCGCCCCATCCGGACTTGGCTGAAATCTATGCTCACGCCCGGCCCGGTGATTCGCCTCGGGACCGGCTGAAACGCGTCAAGACCCTGACACAGAAACTGCCCTCCAGCATCGAGGGACCTGTGGCGGTGGCGCGCGCCGCAATCGAGGCCAGGGACTGGAAGGAAGCCCGCACCGTCCTGTCGCCTTATCTGGAAGACAAGCTGCAATCGCGGATCTGCCTGTTGATGGCGGAGGTCGAAGGCGGCGAGAACGGTGCGCGCGGCAAGGTTCGCGAGTGGCTGGCCCGGGCCGTACGGGCGCCGCGCGATCCGGCCTGGACCGCAGACGGCTATGTGTCGGAAACCTGGATGCCGGTGTCGCCGGTTTCGGGCAAACTCGATGCTCTGCAATGGCTGGTTCCGGTGGAGAGCCTGGCGTATCACGGTGCGGCCGAACTTCTGGATGCCCTGGAGACCAGTGCCGAGGACGCAGACGAAAGCACCGAGGGAGACGATGGCGAACCTTTCGACCCAGCCGATGCCGCGGTGGTTATCAACCCGGTCGACGACTCTGCGGAGAAAGAAGAATCACAAGCCGCAGACTCAGGCACGCCGGCAACAGTCGCCGAAGATGACAGTGCACCGGCTGAGGAAATCGTTGAGGCCGTCGCCGAGGAACAGGCGGACAGTGGCGAAGACGATGAGGCAAGCAAGCAAGCGGCAATCGTAGAGCCAGAGGTCGCGCCTGTCCCGGCTGACGACGCGGCGGAAGAAAGCGAGGCACCGGCGGCCGAAGAGGTCAAGGCCATCGAAGGCGAGGCGACGCCCGAACAAGAGGTGCCTGACACTGATTCAACAAAAACCAATCCAAAGAAAGCCGGGTCCAAAGACACGGGTCGCAAGGGCGCTGGACCCAAAGACGCCGGTCCCAAGGATCAGATTGCTTCAGACGATGAGAATGAAGAAGTCTTCGTCATTCCAAGAGCGCCGGACGATCCAGGCCCGGAACCAAAAAAGAACGGCTCGCGAAACTGGTTCGACTAGACCGTATGTTCGACAAGTTTGTTGCGTATTGCAAACGCAAGCGGGAAAGGGTATCAGAACCCGTCCCTAGGGCCGCATTAGCTCAGTTGGTAGAGCATCGCATTCGTAATGCGGGGGTCGGGTGTTCGAGTCACCCATGCGGCACCACTTCCTTGCAATATGAAGAAACTTTGGCGGCGCTCCCAAAAGTGTGAGCAGTAGTAGGTATGGCGTGCCGTCGACATTTTCATCGATCATGATGACACGATACCAAACACATCGTTTGTATTGCAGAGGTGTAGTTTCGGCCCTTTCCAGACTTTCACATCAACCATCTTCGTTAATTGCTAACCCCAAAAGCCACCGATCGTTTGACGTCTTGCACACGCGACGAACCAGTCGTCATATCCATGACCTTTGATTTTCTGTATATCGTGGATGGATTGAAACTCGTCATCCGCTCCGAAATCGTGGTGATGGACACGCACAACAGACAAGCACTCGCATGGCATTTGGAATCTTAATTCATAGGACCGATTCGATTTACGAAGACATCCCGTCCGAACGATATCAATTTCCCAACCAATACCTCAGTCGGGCTAAGGAATTTGTTGATGACTGGATCATCTATCTGGAGCCCACAAAGGTCAGAAATACGAAGGGTTACTTTGCGGTCGCGAAGGTCATGGAAATCATTCGTGGTCCCCGTCGTGAAGAGATGTACCTCGCTATTATCAAACCGGGCAGCTATCTTGATTTTGGAAACCAAGTTCCCTTTCGCGATAGCGGCATCTTTCGACATCTGTTCGAGAAAGTTCTGCAGCGCTGTATTGATGAAGGTTTGGTTGGCGGCGAAGGGTTTGGTGTGGGTGCCAGCCTGATACCAGCCAATGCTAATCAGACGCGCGGGGTTGATGGGAAGAAGGGTTGCCGCCTGAGTTGACCAGCTGGGCCATTGATGAATACCTTGAAACGCTTGATGACGCCGCTTTCGGTGCATCGACGAAGGTGGTTCCCAAATATATCTCGCCGGTTGATCCGGGAGCCCGATGGACCGGTGCTGATGGCGGGGCTGCGTACTTCGCGTACTCGACTAACTATCTGGTTGATCTCGACAATGCGGTCATCGTGGATGTGGAACCAACGGTCCAAATACGGCCAGCCGAATCACTGGCAGGCTGGCGCATGATCGACCGTGTTCACGACCGGTTCGATCTCTTCCCGCAAAAGCTGGTCGGGGACACCGGTTATGGTTCAGCCGAGATGCTTGGCTGGTGGGTCGAGGAACGTGGAATTGAACCGCATATTCCTGTCTGGGACAAATCGAAACGTGATGATGGAACCTTCTCGCGAGAGGACTGCATCTACCATCCAGCTGAAGACACCTACACTTGTCCTTCCGGAAAAAACCTCCAACGATCCCGCCGCAACTTCACCAAACCTCGAACTTCAAGTACAGGCAAGGACGGGATGATCTGCTATCGTGCCAGCAAGCACGATTGCGATGCATGTGCTTTGAAATACAAATGCTACCCAACCCAGCCAGCACGAAAGGTCACCCGATCTGTCCATGAGGCGGCGCGGGATATTGCCCGCACATCCGCAAGACAGACGCCTACATGACCTCATTCATTCAACGGCGAAAGGTCGAAATGTTGTTCGCCCATCTGAAGCGATATATCGGCGTGGGCATAGTGCGTTTACGAGGACCAAAAGGAGCAACCGAACAGTTCCAGCTGGCAGCAACTGCGCAGAACCTGCGAAAACTCGCAAAAATGGTCCCAAACCCAGCCTGAAAAGGCAGAACCAGACCACTCGAACATACTTCAAGCACCGTCAAATCAGCGACTTTTTCAACACTATCCGGACAAGGCGGCCATTTGAAACAGACTGAGCAATCTTGTCGGCAGCATACCCTGCCCGGTTGTTCTGTTCGCTGGACAGAAAGCCGCAAGACGCAGTTTCCGTGTGGTCACATGATGTTCTAAAATCTGTTGGCACTGAACGGTGCGAGGTCCAGGCCAGGGTCGCGCTTTTCGACCAGGTTAACGAGCACCTGACCTGTTCGTGCCGCAAGTGTTAGCCCCAAATGGTGATGGCCGAATGCAAACCAGCAGTTGTCGATACCGGGAGCCGATCCGATGATCGGCCGGTAGTCCGGCAAGGTTGGGCGTCGACCCATCCAGAACTTCATTTTCTGGGGCGAAATGTCATGTAGTTCGCGCAAGACTTTATGGCCGCGGCGCCATATTGTTCGCGCCCGATCATAGTTGGGTGGTGCGTCCAGGCCAGCAAACTCAACTGTGCCAGCAATCCGTACGCCGTGTTTCGTCGGATTCATTGCATAGGCATGCTCACCGTGCAGGACGGTGCGCTTCAAAGTCGTGTCGATGCCGTCTACCTCGACGTGGTATCCCCGCTCGGTCTCCAGATGCACTCTTATTCCAAGCATGCGCGTAACGCGGTGTGAATAGGCCCCTGCTGCAATCACCAGCCGGTCGACGCTCAACTCTGAGCTGTCGGTCAAGACCGATGTAGGTCTACCGTTTTCGACACGTACCTTTGTGACCTCCTGTTTCAAAAAGCGGCCGCCGTCTGAAACAGTGTCATCAACGATTGTTTTGGTCAGCAAGGCCGGATCAGGTGTGTTGTATGCGTTCGGGTAAAACATTGCACGGCAGACATCCGACGAAAGAGAGGGTTCCATCTGCTGAATTTCCTCTGGTCCAAGCTCCTGCATTTTGACTCCGAAGGAGGCATTGAGATCCCGCCTCCATTCATCAGCTGCGAACCATTCATTACTGCTCGATAACCCCAAGATGCCGTTTCGGCGAATGAGTTGGTCGGCGGCCGTGCCAGCCACAAGATCGTCGTAGGCTGACGTGGTTCCCGAAAGCAGGGTGGCCATCGCCTGAGCCGTACGTTGTTGTTGCAAAGCTGTGCACCCACGCAAGAATGACAACATCCATGGCATCATGCGGAACATGTACCCAGCGCGAAAGATCAATACAGCGTCGCGATCAAGCAGCATACGTGGAACCTGTCTCAGCAAACGCGGGCCAGGCAATTGGGTCGAAGCTTCGAGGGTCAGAATCGCACCGGAATTGCCAAACGAACATCCGGTTCCCGGTTCATTGCGGTCTAGGATGGTAACATCATGGCCTGCCCGCTGAAGAAAGCGGGCAATGCAGGCGCCGACGATCCCCGCGCCGATAACCGTAACATGACTCATTGGCTAAGTTGCGG